>DATANW010000261.1:0-6772 GCA_036266055.1 Pyrinomonadaceae bacterium
ATTGATCGTCCAGATTCGCGGCCGTGGCGATGCATATTACAAATCGCGTGTCGAGCCTCGCTCAATTGATTTAAAGGACCAAGCACCGGATTTTGATCCGCTGGCCTTCACCCTGGCAGAAGCGCACAAGCGGGGACTGAAGGTTCATGCCTGGTTGAATACCAGCTTGCTCGCGAACCTCGACGCTTTACCAACGGATCCGAATCACGTCTATAACAAACATCCGGAATGGCTCGCCGTGCCCAAAGCTGTTGCTGGTGAGCTTTATCCGATGTCACCCGCCGATCCTGCTTACCGGCAAAAGATCGTGGAGTGGTCCAAGGCGAATCGAGCTGAGTTGGAAGGCGTGTATACCGGACCGGCTAATGCGAAAGTCCGCGAACACATCTACAAAATCTGGATGGATGTTCTAAAAAACTACCCTGTGGACGGTCTGCATTTCGATTACGTTCGCTTCGCCAGTCCTGACTTCGATTACAGCCGCACGTCATTGAATCAATTTGAAAAGTGGCTCAAACCGCAGCTTACGAAGGAGGAGCGGCGGGAATTGAAAGCGGCGCTGAAACAGAATCCGCTCGTTGCCACCGAAAAATTTTCTGCGAAGTTCGCCGAGTTTCAACGCGCGCAGGTGACTGCGCTCGTCGAACGAATCTACCGGGCTGTCAAAAAGCGGCGACCGGAGGTCTTGGTCTCGGCCGCGGTCTTTGCCAACGATGAGAACGCCTACACACGTCGCTTTCAGGATTGGCGTCGTTGGTTGCAAATGGGAATTCTCGACGTTGCTTGTCCGATGGCTTACAGCACCGACACTGCGGTCTTTCAGAAACAGATTGAAGTCGCGACTACGACGGCGCATGCGGCGAAACGCAACGTCTGGGCCGGCATCGGCGCGTACCGGATTCCTTCCGATTCGGCAGTCGAGAAGATCAACGTAGCGCGCGCGTTGAAGACCCAGGGTTTCATTCTGTTTTCGTATGACTTTACCGCCCGGCCGAGCGACTTGAATCCGGACGGCGCTTACCTGGAACGGATTCGCCGTGCCGCGTTTTGAAGGAGTCGGCCTCCAAGCGCGGCGGATCATGCAAAGCCGACATCGACGGCGACTGAACGATTGTGATTCGGTTGCGCCGTCGTTAAGGTGTATGTAACAATGACCGCACTCGTTTACGAGCACGGCTTCTTCATTCCAACACAATTGCGTTGCCTATAACTGTACTAAAACCCAGTGTATTGCGGTTCTCTCCCATGCCCGATCGAATTCCGCGGGCAAAGCCCACTTACGCTTCGACTAAGAGGAAGATTCACATGAGATTCCATTTCACGATTAGAGCTGCTTTCTTCGCACTCGCTTTGCTGCTTGCCTGTAGCGGCGCGGTGCTTGCTCAGGAGGAAACTGCCGCGACTGTTAGTGGTCTGGTTACGGACTCGACCGGCGCCGTGGTCAAAGGCGCAACCGTCGTCCTTACTAACGACCAAACCCAGCAGGAAAGACGCGTGCAGACGAATGATGACGGTCAGTTCGTATTGACGCCTCTCCTTCCCGGCGCGTACACGCTGACTGTCGAACAAACCAATTTCAAGAAACACGTCGAGGCTGGTCTTACCCTCAACGCCAAAGACCGGCGCACGGTAAACGTAGTGCTGGAAATTGGGAACGTCAGCGAGTCGGTAACTGTCACCAGCGAAACTAACGTGGTGCAGGACAGCCCGACTGGTCAGACGTTGATATCGGGCACACAGGTCCTGGAAATTCCTCTTCAGAACCGCGATTTCACAAAGTTGCTCGAGCTCGCGCCGGGCGTGAGTTCCAGCCTTGACGACGAAACCGGATTTGGCTTGTCCAACCGTTTCGACGTTTCGATCAACGGCATGCGACGCAACGGCGTGAACGTTTTTGTTGATGGCGTGTCGAACACTGACGTCGGCTCCAATATCACGTTGCTCTCGACGCCCACCATCGACTCGATTAAGGAGTTTAAAGTCCTGACTTCAAATTACACCGCTGAAGTAGGACGCTCCGGTGGCGGCACCGTGACGCTCGTGACGAAAAGCGGTGAAAACGATTTTCACGGTTCGCTTTACGACTTCGCGCGCAACGATCGTTTCAATGCAAACTCATTTTTCAACAATCGGCGCGGCCGGAACGCCCGCGGTGATCTGCTGGCGCCAACCCCAAGATTGCGCTATCACAACTTCGGCTTCACCTTGAGCGGTCCCGTAACGTTGCCGCGTTTTGGCGAGGGTGGACCCGCAGTCTGGAGTGGTAAGAACAAAACATTCTTCTTCTTTTCCGAAGAGCAACGGCGGATTACTCGCGGCATTACCGAGGCTCTCGCGACAGTACCCAGTCTCGCGGAACGCAGCGGCAATTTCTCCGCTGCTCTTGGATTGCCGATCTTCAGAACGACGGCCGCCACCCCTGCGAGTTGCACTACTCCCGGCGTCGGCACTTGTTCGAACACTCCGCTGCTGGTTACCGATACAAACGGTAACGTCATCCAGGCTCGCGCTGGAATGGTCTTTCGACCCACGGACGGCCGCGCCTATGTCGGCAACATCATTCCGCAAACGGATTTCGATCCCATCGCCGTGTCGCTGTTGGGTGCTTATCCGCTACCCAACACGGGTACTTCCGGATTCACGTTCTCGCCGATCAATGCTTTGAAAACTCAGCAAGAGACGATTCGCATCGATCACAACATCAACGACAACCATCGGCTCTTCGGTCGATACACGCACGATCTAAATCGTACTCAGGAACCGGGTGGACTTTTCGCGAATACAAACCTGCCGAATGTCACGACCACAGACACTCGCATTCCCGGTATGACTTTCGCGGCCTCCCTGACCGACGTGCTGTCGCCGACAATGGTGAATGAAGTCACCTATAACTTTTCGTCAAACTTGATCGGCTCTCACGTCGTCGGCCATAGCCGCGAGTCGGATTTCCCGGCCGTCGCCGGCATTCCGGAAGTGTTCCCGGAGAACAACGCCGGTGTGATTCCGCAGATTACGTTTACGAGCGCGGTCGCGAACATCAATACGCTCCAGGGCTTCAACATCGTCTACAAGAACCAGGTCGTGCGCGATGTCTTTACTTGGGTTCGTGGAAACCACACTTTGAAGTTCGGTGGTGAATGGTCGTGGGAGTCGAAGGACGAAAACGCCAACAACATCACCCAGGGTCTGTTCTCGTTTGCCGGAACCCGCACGCGGGGAACGTCAGGCACGATCAGCTTGACTCAGACCGGTATCGCTACTGCCGACTTGCTGTTAGGTCGCGCTGACAGTTACTCGGAAGACCAGTTCGACGTGACCGTGAACCTGCGGTTCGGACGACGAGAGTTCTTTGCCCAGGATACCTGGCGCGTTCGACCCAACCTGACGATCGACTACGGCGTGCGCTACCAGTACTTCACGCCGGTGACGGATAAGAATAATGTGCTCACGTCGTTCGACCCGGCGCTTTACAACCGGGCAAATGCTCCGACGTGCAGAACCGCAGCTTGTGCCACGCTCATTCGCGGCACTGGAAACGAACTCAACGGTATCGCCATCGCCGGCAGCACTTCGCGGTTCGGCGAGGCGATCTCCCCGTCAGACAAAAACAACTTCAGTCCGCGTGTCGGCTTTTCGTGGGATCCTTTTAAGACCGGCAAGACCGTCGTCCGCGCGGGGTACGGCCTCTACTACGATCAGGTGCTCGTGGGAATCTTCGAGCAGAATGCTTTCGTGAATCCTCCGTTCAATAACCGCGCGACGTTCAGCGGCGCCGGAGTGAGCTTCTCGAATCCAACCGGTGGCGCGCTCGGCGACTTGCCGGTGCGCGACCTGATTGCCAGTTCTCCCGATTTTGAAACGCCGATGATCCAGCAGTGGTCGTTTGGTATTCAACGGGAGCTTATGCGCAACCTCGTGGCTGAGATTTCTTACGTTGGCACGAAAGGCGATCACCTGATTCGCCCGCTCGATATCAATTATCCTTCCCCGGCCGACGTGAATAGAGTCGGTCTGGCAAACGCTAACACCGTCCGTCCGTTCCTTGGTTACCGGCGCATTCAATGGCGTGAGACGACCGCCAAATCCCGGTACCACGGAATGCTGAGCTCGCTCACTTATCGTTTCGCCACGGGTGTAAACCTTACCGCGAGCTATACGTGGAGCAAGAATCTTACAGACGCGACGAATGACCGCGACGCAGTTGATTTCCCACAGGATCCCCTAAACTTCCGCGCGGAATACGCCGAAGCACGTACCTCGCGGCCGCACATTTTTAGCGCCAGCTACGTTTACGAACTCCCGTTCTTCCGCAAGCACCCGAATGGGTTGGTGCGAGGGGTCCTCGGTGGCTGGGAGTTTGCCGGCATCACTGACATTTCGTCAGGACAACCGGTAGCGAGAGTCGTGTCGGGCGCCAGCAACGTTGCGGCGACCACTGGTCAGTATCCGAACGTGGTTTCCGATCCGAACTCCGGTCTCGCCGGAACAATCGATCCGGTTTCGGGACTGCCATACATCTTCGATCCCAAGGCATTCGCAGCGCCGCTCGCGGGCACGTATGGTAATGCTCCTCGTTCGTTCGCTCGTTTGTTTGGTCGCAACCAGACGAACTTGACGTTAACGAAGAACATTTACTTCAACTCGGAGAACCGGTACAGGTTGCAGCTCCGGGCGGAAGCCTACAATGTTTTTAATAAAACGCAGTTCACCGGAGTCGGTACTACGTTAACGACCACGTCGACGTTTGGACTGCCTACGGGTACGCGGTTACCGCGCGAGTTTCAGTTCGGCGCGAAGTTGTCGTTCTAAGCTTAGCGAGCACGTTTGACGCAAAAGGCGCAAAGTAGATGCGAGTCTGCTTTGCGCCTTTCGCCTGTTTGCGGGTAGGACTTTTACGGCAGCTTCTTGCGATACCGCTCAGCTTCAGTCTTTCGTTGCTGATCGTGCAGCGCCTGGGCCTTTTGCAATTCCAGCTTTCCTGCTTCGGTCTGACCTGCTTTCATGAGTGCGCGCCCAAGCTGAAAATGCCCGTCGGCAATATTGCCATCGATTCCTACGGCAGCCGTTAACTCCGCGATTCCGCGTTCAAGCTTTCCGGTCCCGACCAGCGCTCGGCCCAACGCGAATCGGGTGTCGAATTCCTCTGCATACGCTGCGCGGGCAACCTCGAGTAACGGGAGCGAGCGTTCTGCATCTCCGCGAGTGAGATAAAGATCGCCGAGTGTGAAAGAGGCGCGAGGTTCGTTTGGCTCACGCCGTAAAACTTCAAGTAACTCGCGTTCTGCCTCGTCATACTGGTACAACTTCCAATGCAGATAACCCAGACCATACCGGGCCACTGTAGATTCAGGTTCCAGCTCCACCGCCTTGCGATATGCGTGCAGAGCTTCCGGTGTTCGACCAGCACCGTCGAGAGCATCTCCGTACTGCCTGTACAAAAGGGAAGTCGTGTTTGGGAGGCGCAAGCGTCGCTCGAGAACCGTCGTTGCCTCCTGGTACCGGCGTTGTTGGAGAAAGCTCCGAGCGGCGAGTTCCAGGAGCGCCGGATCCTGGGGTGACCGAAAGAGCAGTTGCGCAATCTCGCGAGACGCTTCGGCGAATTTATCCTGGGCCACGAGTGCTATCGCTAATGCTCGTCTCGCTGCGTCGTTGGTTGGTTCGAGTAGCAGCGCCTGCCGCAGTGGCCCGATTGCCGCTGCGTAGTCGGCTTTTCTAACGAGCGTGAGACCGAGGTTGAAGTAAGGCCCGGGCAATTTCGGATCGATAGCGATGGCGCGTTGCCACGCGGCAATCGCGTCGTTGGTTTTTTCCTGGCGGTTGAGTGCTACCCCAAGGTTGGTCCACGCGCGCGCGTCGTCGCCGGCCAGTTCGAGAACGGCGCGCCAGGTTTCTTCCGCTTGTTTCCAATTGCCGTTTGCCTCGAACCTTTGCGCAGTTTCGTAATGGGCGCGGATTTGGTCGGCCTTCGTTTTTGAGTTCTGTCCCAGTGCCGTAATACAGATCAGCAGCAGTGGCAGCAGAATCGCGACGCGCGCGTACCGGTCGACCTTGTTATTAAGAGGTCTCATGGATGCAAACGCATTATACACGGCTGGAATTTTTTACTTTGAGGGCGATCTGTTTATTGGTTTAATTCAATCATGAACACCCGTCAACCGCTGGCCCTCGATAACGCGCGAGTCATTCTACAAGACCGTGAGCTTGAAAGAAGCTCGGTTGTTGTTGAGTCGGGCTTGATTACTCGTGTTGCAGATGCTGCGCCCGCGATTCCGGGCGCCCAAACGATCGATTTGACGGGAATGGTCCTGTTGCCCGGGTTTATTGACGTTCACATTCATGGGTCGGCTGGGATCGACGTGATGGATGCGACGGCGGAGCAGTTGAACGAGATCGGAGTCTTTTTGGCGTCGGAGGGAATTACAGGTTGGGTGCCGACTTTCGTGCCGGCTGCCGGTGAGAATTACGCGAGTGGCGTCGAGGCGATCGCGAAAGCTGCTGGTTACACGGGTGGCGCGCGCGTGCTTGGGGTCCATTATGAAGGACCGTTTGTTAATACGGCGCAGTGCGGGGCGTTGCACACTGAGTTTTTCAAGACGTATTCGACTCCCGCTGACATAGATCGTTTGCCGGCGCCCGGGGAGTTGGTCAGGATGATCACGCTCGCACCGGAGATCGACGGCGGTATCGAGTTGATACGCGAGTTGGAAGCTCGCGGGTGGGTGATTTCGATTGGACACACGCGTGCTTCGCTTGAACTTTTAGATCAAGCTTT
>DATANW010000262.1:0-13075 GCA_036266055.1 Pyrinomonadaceae bacterium
GGCGTGAAAAAATCGCGTTAAAGCAGAGGTCAGACGTCAGAGATCAGAGGTCAGCAAAACAGATTGTCCTTAACGGCCTCTGGACCGCTGACCTCCTAATCTAGTCTCAAGCCTAAAGCCTCTAGCGTCTGCCTTCTAAAACGAAAAGCCCAGAGATGCTAATGACGTGCATCTCTGGGCAACTAAATGGCGGAGCCGACGGGACTCGAACCCGCGACCTCCGACGTGACAGGCCGGCGTTCTAACCAACTGAACTACGACTCCGCAAAACTGAAGGCTTGGTAGGCACGGAGGGACTCGAACCCCCAACCTCTTCCTTGTAAGGGAAGCCGTCTACCATTGACGTACGTGCCTTTAATCAGGAACGGCCCTGTCGCCGGCTCCTGTTCGCACGCAGCAAGCGAGTCGTCATGCTAAGAGAAGCACGGAGGAGTGTCAAGTTGGCTTTTTGATCAAAATCCGTGTTTTACTCTGCACACCCACACGGTTTATATTCTCCCCACGAGAGCCCATCCGGAATTGTCATGTCAAGATTTATGAAGCGTCGTCGTAGTTTGCTCACGCGGGTCGTTCTTTTGACCACTCTCGTCTTGATCTTCGCCTGCTGGTTCTCCATGAACCGTCCGCAGGCCCAACAGATCCAGAACCAGGAACAGAAACAGCGTCCACGGCGGGTCAATGGCGGCGCTGATCAACCGCCGCCCGAATGGAAGCTGAAGAAGCCGGATACGCCGTCACCGGGTGACGAAGTCGCAGAAGGCGACGTCGTTCGCGTCGATACGCAACTCGTCTCGGTTCCGGCAGTAGTGACCGACAGCGCGGGCCGTCCGGTTTCCGGTCTTAAACCCGAGAACTTCCGTCTCATCGAAGACGGTCAGGTGCAGACCATCACCAACTTCGGCACCGCGGAAACGCCTTTCGAAATCGCCTTGCTGCTCGACACGTCGGGATCCACTCGCGAGGACGTTGCGCTGATTCGTTCGGCCGCGAATAGTTTCATTCAAGCACTGCGTCCCGGCGACCGCGTCGGCATCGTCGCTTTCAATCAGGCGCAAACAGTTGCCGAGCCGGTCGCCACTGTGGAGGTGTTGACGCAGCTCACGAGCGATCGCGAAGCTTTGCGCAGTGCAATCGAAAACCTCGGCGCCAGCAACGGAACACCGTACTACGACGCGCTCGAACGCGTTGCCGACAGCATCTTCCGCGATCCGCCGCGTGATGAGGTTCGCGGACGTCGCGCTGTCGTTGCGTTGACTGACGGTGTGGATTCCGCGAGCAACAGCGACTTCGGGACTGCGAGGATGAAACTTTCTCAAGCCGGTATCGCCTGCTATTTCATTCAGGTCAACACGGAAGATTTCGTCGAAGATCGTCTGATGAAAGACTGTCAGGACGACGGGCAACTCTCGCTCTCGCAGCGACAGATCGAGCGGTATCGACGAATCTTTTTCCCGTCTTCCAAGGCAGACACCTTCAACAGTTTTTGCCAGATGGGGCCGTTTGAACGGATGTCGATCAGCCGCGGGCTCTACAACCTCGCGCGCCGCGAGATGAACGACCTAGCGAAGAATTCGGGCGGGCGCAGTTTTGTCGCGGCGAACCTGGCCGATGCACGCGCCGCATTCGCGCGCGTTGCGGCTGACATCGGCACGTTTTACAGTCTCGGCTACTATTCGACGAACAAGCTGCGCGACGGAAAGTATCGCGCGATCAAGTTGGAAGTACGCGGCCTGAAAGACAAGGCTGAAATTCGCGCTCGCGATGGTTACTACGCACCCAGGCAATAATCCCGATAAACTTAGACATGCCTAATTCGTCATCCCCGTTCCACCGAGTCGTACTAATCGTTCTCGACGGCGCCGGGATCGGCGCGATGCCTGACGCTCCCGAGTGGGGCGACGCCGGATCCGACACGTTCGGCCACATTCTCGAATCGCGCACGGTCCAACTTCCGAACCTTCAACAATACGGTCTTGGAAACATCCGACCGCTTCGCGATCTGCCACCGCTCGACCACCCGATCGGCTCGTACGGCCGTTGTGCGTTGCGCTCGAACGGCAAAGACACGACGACGGGTCACTGGGAGATCGCCGGAATCATTCTGAAACAGGCGTTCCCGACGTACCCAAATGGATTTCCCGCGACGGTGATCGATCGCTTTGTGCGCGAGACTGACATACCCGGAATTCTCGGAAACATCCCCGCTTCGGGTACGGAGATCATCAAGCATCTCGGCGAAGAGCACGTGAAGACGCGCAAGCCGATCGTCTACACGTCTGCCGATTCAGTGTTTCAGATAGCGGCGCATGAAGAAGTGATTCCGCTCGATCGCCTGTATGAGATTTGCGAAATTGCACGCGGGATACTCGAAGGCGAACACAGAGTCGGGCGCGTGATTGCGCGTCCTTTCCTGGGCCAACCCGGTGCGTTTTATCGCACCGAGAACCGGCACGATTACGCAGTCCCGCCACCCCGTGAGAATTTGCTCGCCGCGCTCGCTGACGAAGGTCTCGACGTTGTCTGTATCGGAAAAATCGCCTCGATCTACGATTCGGTCGGCGTGACGAAAGATCTCACCGCCAAGAACAACGAACAGTCGATCGATCAAACGATCAGTGCTTTGAAAGAAGACTCGCACGGACTGATCTTTTCGAACCTCGTCGACTTCGACATGCTCTACGGACATCGCCGCGACACCGAAGGCTACGCTCGCGCGCTCGAACACTTCGACCGGCGTTTACCAGAGATCGAGTCTGCCATGCGGGACGACGATTTGCTGATCATCACCTCCGATCACGGCAACGACCCGACCTTCCCCGGCTCAGATCACACGCGCGAATACTCGCCGTTGCTCGTCTACAGCCGCACCGCCCGCCCCGGGCTGAACCTCGGCACGCGCGCCTCCCTCGCCGACATCGGGCAAACCGTCGCCGCGAACTTCAACCTGAAGCTCACGGCCGGCACGAGTTTTCTGGACGAGTTGATTCCTACTTCTTCGTGAGGCTAATGTGGATCAGTTCGATCCACTGGTCGGTTTTGATGAAGCCGGTGCCCCAGGATTTCCATTCATCCGGAAGCCCTTCTGCCTTGATTTGATCGAGGGTCTTGCCCGCCGCGACTTTCTTGCGGACGACGTCGGTGGTCTCGAGGAGCATGCGGTGATAGGCCTTTAGATCGTCGATCGTCGAGAGTGCCCCATGACCCGGTATCAACTTCGCACCGGCCGGGATCTTCGGGATGATCTCGCCGATGTTCTTCGCCAACCCGATAACGCTCCCGCCATTGTCTACGTCGACAAACGGAAATCGCCCGGCGAAGAAGTCGTCGCCCAGATGGACCACGTTCGAGCTCGTGAAGAAGATGACGGCATCGCCGTCAGTGTGGCCGTGCGGGTAGTGAATCGCGCGAATGTCCTCGCCGTTGAAATGCACTGACAGAGAACTATCGAAGGTGATAATCGGCAACGCTTCTTTCGGCGAAGCCGGAACCGTGGACTTGAAAACCTCAATCCGCTGTTCGCTCGACATCCGCTTGCGCACGTTGTCGTGAGCGATGATCGTAGCTTCCGGACTAAACGCCGCGTTCCCGCCGGTATGATCGCCATGCCAGTGCGTGTTGAGAATGAAACGCAGTTGCCCCTGATTCAGTCCCTTGAGCGCGGCGCGAATCTTTTCCGCCAGCGGCGCAAACTGATCGTCGACAATCAGCACGCCATCAGTGCCGACAGACACACCGATGTTTCCGCCCGCGCCCTCGAGCATGTAGATATTCCCGGCGACCTTCGTTGCCTTGATCTCTACTTTCGAGTAGTCGGGATTTTGCGCGGCCACGGCCACGGGAAGTAGACAGACGAAAGCAATGATCAAGCATCTACGCAGCATTTTTTGAATTCCTTTTACGAAAAAGAAAATTTAAACCTAAGCACTCGGATCTTTGAGCACGGCAATAAACGGCAGGTTGCGGTAACGTTCCGCGAAGTCCAACCCATAACCCACGACGAACTCATCCGGAATCTGAAACCCGAGATAATCGATCTGCACTTCGCGCTGCCTGCGCTCGAACTTATCAAGCAGCGCCGCCAGCTTCACACTCGCCGCGCCACGCGATTGCAGGTTCGCGAGCAAGTACGACAGCGTCAATCCGGTGTCGACGATGTCCTCGACGACGAGAATGTGCCGTCCTTCGATCGGCACGTCGAGGTCTTTCATGATCCGCACTTCACCGGACGTGCGCGTCGACGATCCGTAACTCGAGATCGCCATAAACTCGACGCTGACGCGCGTGTCGATTGCGCGCATCAAGTCGCTGAGAAAGAAACACGCGCCTTTCAGCACGCCAATCAACAGCGGATTGAGCCCGGCGTAATCCTGCGTGATCTGCGCCCCCAACTCACGAATGCGCGCCTGAATCTTCTCCTCAGACAGCAGCACTTCGAGGTTTGGATTGCTGAATTCCGAAGCAAACTGAGCAGACGACGTAGCCAACTTGTTTCTCCTTCAGACTGGCAAGTTACTAAAGCAAAGACGTTTGCATGGGTGATGCGTGGTGCGACATACTATGCAAGCTCTTCGCTTAGGTCAATCGCTCGCAGTAAAGGATCTGTGTTATCCGTGATTACACTTCGCGTCCTGCTTCTTTTCTTCGCGTTAGGAGTGTTCGCAGCGCCGTCGCTCGCGCAAACGGTCATCGAACCGTGTCCGGCAACTCCCGAACCTGCCAAGCCCGTGATCACCGCAACAGCGACCAAAACAGGCGTCAGCACGAAACAAACAACGGTTGACGCCGGCATTCCCGACGACCCGGCGGTCGAAAAACTTATCGCGCCGTACCGCGAAAAGGTCCGCGCCCTGAGTCTCGTCATCGGCAAACTCGACGGCGTGCTCAAGAAAGATGGCGCCGGTGGAGGCTCGCTCGGAAACTTCGTTACCGACGGAATGCGCGCGCAGGCACAAGCAAAACTCGGCAAGCCCGTCACGCTTGCGATCACGAACGTCGGTGGACTCAGAAAGAACGAGATCTCCGCCGGTGAGCTGCGCGCCAGCGACATCTTTGAGTTACTGCCATTCGAAAACGCGCTGGTCGCGCTCGAACTAAACGGCGCCCAACTTTTGAAACTAATCCAGGTCGCCACGCGCGACGCCCAGTCCGGCGCGCGCATTCACTTCAAGTGGAACGATCAGAACCGCGCCGAGTTTCTCAGCGGCAAACTCGTCGACGCGAATGGTCACGAACAGGAGATCGATCCGGAAAAGATCTACACGATCGTCACCATCGACTATTTGTTGAATCTCAACAGCGGCGCTTACGCGTTGTTGCAGGAGGCGAAGACAAAGACGCCGCTGAATCTCACCTTGCGAGATTCGATCATCGCTTACGTCAAAGCGGAGTCTGCAGCCGGACGCGAGATCCGTTCGCAACTCGATGGACGTTTCGTGCAAGAAGGGCCCGATCGCAAAGGACGCGAGGAGCCCAGATGATCAACCGGCGAAGTTTTCTAACCACCTCCGCCGCGTTTGGCGCAACGCTGATCGGTCTGCCACGCAGTCTCGAATTGATCTCGGGCTACGCGGCGGCGGACACGATCATTACGATCCTGCACACCAACGACACCCATTCCCAGATCGAACCCTTGCCGCCAAATGACGCGAACGCGGGGAAGGGAGGCGTCGCTCGTCGCGCCACGCTCGTCAAACGCGTTCGGCAGCAGAATCCAAACACGTTGCTCGTCGATGCCGGCGACGTAATGCAAGGCACACCGTATTTCAATTTTTATCGCGGCGAGGTTGAGTACAAAGCGATGTCCGCGATTGGTTACGACGTCGGGACGCTCGGCAATCATGAGTTTGACAACGGCGTCGAGGATCTGGCGAAGGCGTTGAAGTTTGCGAACTTCGATCTGGTCTCGGCGAACTACGACGTGAAAGGTACGGTGCTCGAAGGACGGGTGAAGCCGTACGTCGTGAAGACCGTCGGCGGGATTAAGGTGGGTTTGTTTGGTTTGGGGATCAGTCCGGTGGCACTGATCACTCCCGCGAACTTCAAAGGTGTTACCTACAACGATCCGGTCGTCGCCGCGCGCGAAGTTGTGAAGACGTTGCGCGAGAAGGAACGATGCTCGCTGGTCGTTTGCATGTCGCACCTCGGGTATTACGTGAAAGGTGATCGAGGCGATACGCTGGTGGCCTCGCAAGTTGACGGCATCGACTTCATCGCCGGTGGGCACACGCACACGTTCATGAAGGAACCGGTGAAGCAGAAACAACCATGCGGCGCGGAGACGTTGATCTTCCAGGTCGGCAAGAGCGGCATCAACGTTGGCCGCGTCGACTTCACCTTCCGCACCGGCAAACTGATCGCCGTTTCAGCACGACTGCTTGATTTCGGATCGCAAAATGGATGAGGCGAAGGAAACAAGGGATCGAATCCGTGCTCTGGTGCGCGATGTGTTAGAGAAAGCCGCACCAGAAAACACGTCGAGTCATTTCGTAGATACAGTACCCGCGGACCCGGTTGCACCTCCCTTCACACGCGACGAGTCTGCGAAGAGCGTGATCACCGAAGACGACGTGCGTGGACTCGAACCCGGTGCGGTCCTGCGCATCGGCGAAGACGCGCGTTTGACGCCGCTTGCCGCCGACGTCGTTAACGATCGAAAGATCGCGATCGTGCGCCGCACCTCTCGTCGTGGCTCGAAAGCTTCGAAGCACGTTGCCGTCGGCGCGGACCATGGCGGGTTCAAGATGAAGGAAGAGTTGAAGGCGTTGTTGCACGAGTTGGGCCACAAGGTGCAGGACTTCGGCACAGACTCGGAAGCGGCAGTCGACTATCCTGATTTCGCGCATGCTGTGGCGCGCTCGGTTGCGGATGGTGTTTCCGATGTCGGCATTGTTATTGACGGCGCGGGCGTCGGCAGTGCGATGACGGCGAACAAGGTGCCGGGCGTTCGTGCGGCAGCGTGTTACTCGGTCGCCGTGGCTCGCAACTCGCGCGAACACAACGATGCAAACGTGCTCACGCTCGGCAGCAAAACTATCACCAACGCCGAAATGCGCGAGATCGTGACTGCCTGGCTTGCCACCGAAATCAGCGAAGACCGCCACCGCAAACGCGTCGCCAAAATCGACGCCATCCAACGCCAGTACCAACGCTAGATCGCGAATCCGTGGTTCAGAACGCGGATCGGAGCGACAGTATCAACTGCCAGTTGCTAGAATGTTCTCCGGCACATGGGCTACTCAAATAACGGCGATTACGAATTACTAATCGAACAGATCACCGACGCGATCGTGGCGCGTCTCAACGGCGATAACGGCGGCGAACAGGCCGCGATGTGCGGCTGCACGTCCGAATGTTTTCATCGCTGCCCGGAGCGGATGCATCGCATCGTCGACGCGGGCGCCGCGCGTATCGGTCTGGTGTTGGGCCAAACGGGCTCCGCCCGCGAATGGGCCGGTTTGATCGATCACACGCTGCTCAAACCCGAAGCCACTGACGACGACATCAAGAAGCTCTGCCAGGAAGCCGCCACCTATCGCTTCGCCTCCGTCTGCGTGAACCCGACGTGGGTGCGCGTCGCTGCATGCAACCTGCTCGGGAGCGGAGTTCCCGTTTGCACGGTTATCGGTTTTCCACTCGGCGCCACGCTCCCCGACGTGAAAGCTTACGAAGCAAGACGCGCAATTTTCGACGGGGCGCGCGAAGTCGATATGGTCATCAACGTTGGCGCGTTGAAGAGCGGCGACGATTGTCTCGTCGAACACGACATTCGTTCGGTGGCCCAGGTGGCCCACGAGTACGACGCGATCTGCAAAGTGATCATCGAAACAGCATTGTTGACTGACGACGAAAAGGTCCGTGCCTGTCAGGCGGCAAGAAAGGCGGGCGCGGACTTCGTCAAAACTTCAACCGGCTTCGCGAAAGGCGGCGCGACCGTCGCCGACGTCGCCTTGATGCGACGCACCGTCGGCGCCGAACTCGGCGTGAAAGCCTCCGGCGGCGTCAAAGGACTCGACGACGCGCGCAAGATGATTGAAGCAGGCGCAACGCGCATCGGCGCCAGCGTCGGCGTGAAGATCGCGCAGGAAGCCGCCGGAAAATCCGTGTCTCAAACACACGGATCGTACTGATGAGCAACTATGCCTGCGAATACGAAACTGTTGGCAGTGATCCTCGGCGGTGGCGCCGGCAATCGACTTTTCCCGCTCACGCAACAACGCTCCAAACCTGCTGTCCCGCTCGGCGGTAAGTACCGGCTCGTCGACATCGCGCTCTCGAACTGCATCAACTCCGACATCCTGCGCACATTTGTGTTGACGCAATACAACTCCGCCTCGCTCAATCGTCACATCGCGCAGACGTATCGCTTCTCGCAATTTTCGAACGGCTTTGTCGAGATCATCGCCGCGGAGCAAACACCCGAGAGCCCACAGTGGTTTCAGGGCACAGCGGATGCAGTGCGACAAGTGTTGCCGCACATCCGCGACTGGGGCATCGACACGCTGCTGATCCTTTCAGGCGATCATCTTTACCGCATGGACTATCGTCAGTTTCTCGAGCGTCATCACGACACGGGCGCGGACGTAACTGTCTCGGTGATTCCTTGCGAAGCAGGGCCGGCGAGTGAGTTTGGTTTATTGAAGACTGACGAGAACGGCCGCATCGTCGAGTTCAAAGAGAAACCAAAAGGCGACGAACTGCGCGCGATGCAAGTCGACACGACGCGTCTCGGTCTCGATGCGAAAGAAGCAGCGCGACGCCCGTTTCTCGCGTCGATGGGCATCTACGTTTTCAAATACGATCATCTCGAACAACTGCTCGCCGAAGATCCAACCGCGGTTGATTTCGGCAAGCACATCATTCCGGCGGCGATCAACTCCGCTCGGAACGTGCAGGCGCACATGTTCGACGGCTACTGGGAAGACATCGGAACGATCGGCGCGTTCTATCGCGCGAACCTCGATCTGACGACGAAGATTCCGAAGTTCAATCTCTTCGACGCTGAAGCGCCCGTGTACACGCGCGCGCGTTACCTGCCGCCGTCGAAGATCGAAGAGACGGAAGTGAACGATTCGATCCTCAGCGACGGTTGCATCATCAACGGCGCGAAGATCACAAACTCCGTCGTCGGTTTGCGCAGCCGGATCTCGAAAGGCGTGCAGCTCGACGCATCGTTCATGATGGGCGCCGACTTCTATCAGACGTTCGAAGAGATGGGCAGCGATATGCGCAAGGGCATGCCGCGCGTCGGGATAGGGGAGGGAAGCGTCGTGCGCCGTGCGATCATCGACAAGAACGCGCGTATCGGAAAGAATGCGAAGCTTCTGAACGAAGCGGGTGTCAGCGAAGTCGACGGCCCGGGCGGTTCGTACTTCATTCGCGACGGGATCATCATTGTCCCCAAGAACGCCGTGATCCCTGACGGCAGCATCGTTTAAGTCACACGGATTTTGCTTGATCCGTGTTCTTTAAAGTGATGCTTTAACTAATGGCCCGTCTGAAACTCCCAAAAGACAAGCGCAACCTCGACGTCGGCATCGGCGACAAGGTCGTCCGGCTCACAAACCTGGACAAGCTGTTCTGGCTGAAGCTCGGTGTGACGAAGCGAGATCTGATCCAGTACTACGTCGACATCGCGCCCGCGCTGCTCCCTCACCTGCACAACCGCGCAATGGTGATGAAGCGTTATCCCAACGGCGCGGGTGAAGACTTTTTCTTCATGAAGCGGGCACCCAGCCCACGTCCTGACTGGATCGAGATCTGCAGCATCGATCACGGCTCGAAAGGCGTGATCCCATTTCCGATGATTCAGGATCTCGCGTCGTTGATGTGGGTGATCAATCTGGGCTGCATCGATCTGAACGAGTGGTATGCGCGCTGTGACGAGACGGATCTGCCGGATTATCTGCACTTCGATCTCGATCCGGTGCCGGGCGCATCGTTTGAAAAAGTGCGTGAAGCGGCGTTGCTCGTAAAGCTCGGACTCGATTCGTTGAAGATTCCTAATTACGCGAAGACCACCGGATCGAAGGGTATTCACGTCTACGTTCCGATTCAGCGAGGACCGACGCAGAAACAAGTGTGGACGTTTGCCAAGGAGTTTGCGTACGCGCTCGCGTCGCACTCGCCGAAGTTGTTGACGGCGATCTACCAGGTGGCAAAGCGGCCGAAGGGAAGAGTGCTGGTCGACTACAACCAGAACGCGTGGGGACGAACGCTGGCGTCGGTCTATTCCGTGCGACCTAAAGAAGTACCTTCAGTCTCGACGCCGGTGACGTGGAAAGAAGTCGAGCGTGGGATTAAGATCGACGACTTCCGGATCGACAACGTGCCGGCGCGCGTGCAGCGACTCGGGGATCTCTGGAAGCCGATGACGCAGCCGAAAGGACGGTTCAAACTTGAAGCGTATCTTTAACCGTCGGCGGGCCCACAGTTCAGGTTAATGATGAAGATTTGGACAATCGGTCACTCGACGCGCAGCGGTGAAGAGTTTGGCCAGGTTCTCCTGGCCCACGAAATCAAGACCCTGGTTGATGTGCGCACGTTCCCGGGATCGCGTCGCTATCCTCAGTTTAATAAATCTGTATTGTCGGCTTCTCTCGCGAGTATTGGAATCAGCTATTTCCACGAGCTGCGACTTGGCGGGCGGCGGACTCCACGCAAAGACTCACACAACACGGCGTGGCGAAATGCGCAGTTTCGCGGTTACGCGGATCACATGGAAACGGATGAGTTCACTGCCGGAATTAAAGAATTACTTGAACTCGCCCAAAAATCTCAAACCGCTGTTATGTGTGCGGAAGCCGTTTGGTGGAAGTGCCATCGCAGCTTGATCGCCGATTATCTCAAAGCCGCCGGGCAAACAGTCATTCACATCGTCGACGAAAAGAAAGTCGAAGAACATCCATTTACTTCTGTGGCGAGAATTGTCGATGGGAAATTGTCATATCGCGGATTGCTGTAACAGGATCAACTAGGCCGGTTGCTGTGCCAGACCTTCGCCTTCGAACCTTTCTTGCGTCGCTTCACTCCCGTCCGGCGCGGGATCGTCTTCGGATCTCCGGTCGCGGCTTTCTTGACGTTGCCGCCTTCATCTTCCGCGATCTCCGCTAACGAACGTCGAGTGAGGATCGAGACAGGCGCGATCTCGGTGACGTCTTCAGTCGTCGTGTAGTAGTCGCGATGTTTGATCAGCAGCCACTGGCGATTGCGCGTTCGCACCAGCACCCACGATCCTTTTAACTTCTCGCCGTCGAGCTCAAACTTGAAGTCGCCTTTCTCGAGCGCCTTGCTCGCGTCTTCATCGCCTTCAGGTTTGTATGTTCCGTAATCCCAGACCATCACCGTGCCGCCGCCGTACTCGCCTTCCGGTATCACCCCTTCAAACTTCGCGTAATCGACCGGATGATCTTCAACCTGCATTGCCAATCGTTTCACACTCGGATCGAGTGATGGACCTTTCGGCACGGCCCACGACTTCAACACGCCGTCGACTTCCAGACGAAAATCGTAGTGCAGTTGCGTCGCGCGATGCTTCTGGATGACAAACATGCGGCCGGTGCGCGTGCGTTTCTTCTTTGGACCAGGCTCCGGCGTCTTGTCGAAACTGCGCTTCTTTTTGTATTCAGCTAGCCCCACTGATTTCAGCCCCACTGGTTTCAAACAACTCCGATTGGATCGGATCGAGACCGAGTGCTTGGCGCACGCGCGCAAAACTGCGCCGGTGAATCGGCAGCGCGCCCAGCGACTTCAACGCCTCGCAATGTTCGGGGGTTGGATAACCTTTGTGTGAGGCGAGACCATAACCGGAGTAAAGACGGTCCATTTCGAGCATGTGCGCATCGCGCGTCGTCTTCGCGAGTATCGACGCGGCGGCGATACTGGCCGACAGCGCGTCGCCGCGTATGATTCCGCGTTGCGGCGTTTCGCAGTGGGGAATCTTGCGCGCGTCGACGAGGATGAAATCGGGTTGTGAGCTTAGACCCTGCACCGCGCGTTGCATCGCGAGCAGGCCGGCGTGATAGATGTTGATGCGATCGATCTCTTCGACTTCGGCGAATGCGACTGACCAGCAGATGGCGTCCTGTTTGATCTGCGCGGCGAGTTCGTCTCGTTTCTCAGGATCGAGGATCTTCTTGGAGTCGTTTAGTCCGCGCAGCTTGTAGTTCTGCGGCAGGATCACAGCGCCCGCGGCGACCGGGCCGGCGAGTGGCGCCATGCCTGCTTCGTCGACGCCGGCGACAAAGCCGTAGCCCTGCGACCATAATTCGATCTCGAAGCGCAGGAGGAAATGTAGTCGCTGACCTTCCGACCGGTTCTCGCGCTGGCGGGAGCGGATTCGTTTCGCGAGTTGGTGTGCACCCTGGCGGGAATCGACCTCCAGAGCTTCAAGTAATCCTTTAGGTACAGGACGCCGTCGCTCGACAAAGCGCTTGCTCAGTTCAGGTATTGATTTAGCGAGGAGGTCTTCCAACGAACTCATGATCGATGTGCGTAGTCTGTGTTCCCGGTTTGTTCTTGTCAAGATAGTACTTTGTTTTTTCCAATGTTATTCTGAGCACGGATAAACACAGATGGATTTCTCCCCAAGAACAAGACTTCGTCTACTCGGACTGCTCCCTCTGATTTTCTTCATCGCGCAAACCGTCCACTACTGGCGCACCAATGAGCTCGGCAACATGCTGTGGATGTGCAATCTCGGAAACCTCATCCTCGCCGCCGGTCTGTTCCTGGATAAGTCAACCCTCGTCCGGCTCTCCGCGATCTGGATGGTGCCGGGATTGATCATCTGGTTCGTCTATGTCGTGTTGCCGTGGGGCGTGTTCCTGAGTTCCATTCTGGCGCACGTCGGTGGACTCGCCGTGTCGATGATCGCCCTGAAGTGGTACCGCATGGATCGGAATGCGTGGCGTTATGCGTTTGGATGGTATCTCGCGGTGCAATTAATCTCGCGCTTCGTCACAGCCGCGGCTCTGAACGTTAACCTCGCGCATACCGTCGCTCCCGGTTGGGAACGCACGTTTCAATCCTACTGGTCGTTCTGGCTGGTGCTGACTGCCGCGACAGCAGCAGCCTTGTG
>DATANW010000263.1:0-1769 GCA_036266055.1 Pyrinomonadaceae bacterium
CGACGTCAAACGCGAGCTGCGGGCGAAAGTGATGGACGCGGCGAAACGCCTGCACGCGCGCGTCAGTGCCCAAACCGGTAACGCCGTTTTCGTCGGCGACGACGATCAACGTGACGAGGCGAAGGTTGTCTTTAACGAAGAAATACGTAAGTACGAAACGAAGAATCCAAACTTGCCGCCAACTTGCGACGTCAAGAGGAACGCGAATAAAAAAGGATAAAACGAATGTTTGAATCTCTGGCAGCGTGCTTTCCGGTCGCCGACATCAGCTCGACAATCACGTGGTACGAAGACCGATTCGGCTTCACCGCCGATCCGTTTCCCGATCGCGAACCGTACGTTTTCGCGATCCTGCGTCGCGACGACATCGAGATCTTTTTGCAGCGTGTTGAGGGCTATCAAAAGCCCGACCTGTACAGCATTCGGCCGGGCGGTGTGTGGGATGCTTACCTCCGCGTCGAAGGCGTGAAAGATCTTTACGAAGAAGTGCGCGAAGGAGTGACGATCGTTCAGCCGTTGAGACGGCAACCGTATGGAAATTGGGAGTTCGAGATGAAGGATCCGAACGGCTACATTCTGGTCTTCAGTGAACCGAGCTAGTTGAACCCAGCTAGTTGAACCCAATTAGACCGGCCGCACAGCTTTCTGAAACGCGGCGGGCGTCAATGTGTTGAGGACCTCGCCGCGTCTGACCCAACCACGACGCGCCATCGCGACGCCGTACTTCAAGTTATTCATTGCGCCGACGGAATGCGCGTCGACGGAAATTAGAAACTTGATCTTTCGCTTCCGCGCCTCACGCACCCAGCGCGGCTCCATGTCGAGTCGATAAGGATCGCCATTGATCTCAACCGCCGCCTTCGACTCCGCGATCACGTCGAGAATCCGCGGGACGTCGCAATCAAACGGCGGCCGCCGTTCGATCAACCGGCCCAGCGCGTGTCCCCAGATCTTGAACACCGGCTGTCGCATCGCAGTGACGATTCGTTCGGTCATCTTCTCGCCGTTCATCTTGTAACGCGAGTGAATGCTGGCGACGATCACGTCAAACTTCTCGAGTATGTCGTCCGGATAGTCGAGCCGTCCGTCGGCGAGAATGTCGGATTCCGTCCCGCGCAGGATCTTGATCTTGACCTGGTCCTGAAGCTCGTCGATCTCGTCCCACTGGCGTCGCAAGTCGTCGAGCTTCACTCCGCCTGCGTAGAACGCGGTCGGCGAATGATCCGTGATCGTGATGTACTTCATGCCCATCGCTTCCGCGCCGCGCACCATCGCTTCCAGCGAGTGTTTGCCGTCGGAGTATGTCGTGTGGCAATGGACCATCCCTTTGACGTCGCCGAGATCGACCAGGTCCTCGGGCAGATCACCAGCGAGCGCGGCTTTGATCTCGCCCTCATCTTCGCGGAGTTCGGCGGGGATGTATTGCATGCGAAGACGCGCGTAAATTTCCTCCTCGCGCTTCGGAATCTTCGCGAATTTCACGTGCGGCAACGCTTTCAGATGTGCTTCCGAACCGGTTTTGAGAAAGAGGGTGACCGGGAATTCCGCCGGCACGACGGCGGTGAGTGAGACGCGCGCACCATCGATCAACTGCGCTACGCAGTTATTCGGCTCGGGCTGTTCGCTGGAAACGATGTGCGGATAACGAAGGAAGTGTTCGATCAGCGCTTCCGGTTTCCTGCTGCTCGCCACAATCTCAATCGTGCCGATAGTCTCTTTCCAGCGACGCAGCGAACCGGCAAAACTGATCTCAACCAAACCGTCAAACG
>DATANW010000264.1:0-7938 GCA_036266055.1 Pyrinomonadaceae bacterium
GAAGAATCACGACTGTCGGCGATGCCAAGCGGACCAAGGTTCCCGCCGGCGCGCACACAGTCGATGGCACGGGCAAGTTTCTTATTCCCGGTTTGACGGACATGCATGTTCACCTCTTCAGTGACGACGATTTTCCGGACACGCTTGCTGAAGACGAGCTCAAGGTGATGATTGCTTACGGAGTCACCACCATTCGTCTGATGATTGGCACTCCGGAACAACTGGTGCTGCGGGAAAAGAGCGCGAAGCGTGAGATTCTGGCACCGACCATTTTCGCGGCGAGTCCCCATCTGACTGGCCGCAAGCAACCCAACTGTTACCTCGTCACCACTGAAGCCGAGGCGCGCGCTGCTGTTGCCAAGTCTAAACAAGATGGCTACGACTTCATCAAGGTCACCACTTTTCTCGCTCCGGAAGTTTATGAAGTGATCGTCGACGAGGCGCGTAAGCAGAACATTCGTGTAGTCGGACACGCCGACAGTCGAACTGTCGGACTGCAACGCGCGTTGAAGGCTGGTCAGCAGATCGAGCACCTCGATTCGTATCTCGAAGCGCTAGTGCCCGACACTGCGCCCGTCAAAGGCTCGGTTTCCGACATCTACGTCTACAACTCGAAGAACTGGGAGAGTATTGACTACCTCGACGAGAAGAAGATTCCGGAGCTGGCGCGGCTCACGGTCCAGGCAAACCCGTTCGTGACGCCGACGTTGCATTTGTTCAAGTTCACTTTCGGTAAAGGCAGGACGGAAGAGTCGTTCATGGCCCAACCTGACATTCGCTTCTATCCGCAGAAGACGATTGATATGTGGACGCGGGCGAGCAAGCGATATCTCTCGACGGCCGCGCCTGTCGAGAAGCGCGAGAAGTACGTGCGCGTCAGGAATGAGATTGTCAAAGCAATCTACGATGCAGGTGGGAAGATCATGGCGGGTTCAGATACGCCTGAATGGTTGATGCTGTACGGTCACACGCTGCATCTCGAGTTGATCGACCTGCGCGATGCTGGTCTGTCCAACTACGCTGCGCTTGAAACTGCGACACGAAATCCGGCGCTGTTCCTTGGATTGTTGGACCAGACCGGGACGATCGAGAAAGGCAAACGCGCCGATCTGGTTTTGCTCGATGCTAATCCGCTCGAAGACATCGCCAACACACAGAAACGCGCGGGAGTGATGATCAAGGGAAAATACTTTACGCAGGCCGAATTGAATCGCTGGCTCGACGAAATCGCGCCGCGATTTCAGCATGCGTTAGATGAAAAGAAATAGTCGGGCTGCGGTCACCCCGCCGGCGTTGTTTGAAGCGCGCGAACTCACTCGATTACGGTTTCGACAGCTTCAGGCCCTTCACCATCACTTCCGTGTTGTGACCGAAGCGAACGCCGTAAATCCCGTCCGTCGACTTCAGTTTGCCTTCTCCGACCACTGCCGCTTTGTCGTAGCTGCCGACGACCTTGTCGTTGATCGCGCACTCGACTTTGTCACCCTTCACTGAAAGCGCGATCTCCTGTGTCACGGGTTGATCCTTGGCGCTCGCTTTGTTCACGGCCGGATCCGCTGATGCCCGACGGCCATTGACCTGAAAAGGCGCTGGACCAAAGCCACGCACGATGAAGGTGCCGTTACCGTACGCCGCACAATAAAGATACGTCTGCTTGTCAGTGCCAAGATCGTTTCCCCCGATCATGACTCCGTACGGGTGCGGGTGATCGTTAAGGTTCATGTACTTCGCCTCGGTAAACGTCGCCTTCACGGTGTAGTCGCCGGACGCTTTGTTGGCCGGATTCCAGTAGGTGACTGCTGGACCAGTAACGACGTGAAACGCATCACCTTCTTTGGCAAACTTCGCGCTGTTGAGAGTCATCCCGGCCTCGGCCTCTTTAGCGTCGATCTGCCCGGTCCAACCCGAGACCTTTACTCCGCCTCCCTCGACGGCCCGCGAGACTTCCTGCTGCGGCGTCTGCGAAAAATTAACGACGGGGATCAACGAGGCGGCGGCGATTAGAGCAACAAAGAGACACGTACGTCGCATGGGCGAATCCTCCTGATGATGTTGTTTGGGGCAGTAATCTTACTCGATCAATTCAGCGGGCGGTAGGATTGGAGCATCTTCATGTAGTTGGCGCGTTCAAATGCGGCGGGTTCGGCGCAGTGCTTCTGGCTCATGGCGCCGATGAGTTGCATGACGCTCTCGTATTCACGCTCATGCAACCAGGCGCACATTTCGTTCAGTACTTGTGAGATCCGGCGCATACCGTTCTGCAATAACTCCGAAGCCATCATCGTCACTTTAGCGCCGCCCATGAGACCCTTAATTACGTCCTGCGACGTATGAATCCCACTCGTTATTGCAAGGTCAGCCTTCAACCGGCCGTACAGAATAGCGACCCACCGCAACGGCAACCGCAGATCGTCTGAATTACTCAACACCAAACGCGGCGTGACTTCGAGGTTTTCGAGATCGAAATCGGGCTGATAAAAACGATTGAATAGGACCAGTCCATCAGCGCCATGCGCGACCAGACGATGCGCCATGTTTGCGGTCGAACTGAAGAACGGACTCAGCTTTACTGCCAGCGGAATCGTCACTGCCTGTCTTACGGCCGACAAGATGTCGAGGTAGAGTGCTTCGACCTCTATCCCGGTCATTTCGGTGCTCGTGGGCAGGTAGTAGATATTTAACTCCAACGCATCAGCACCAGCTTCCTCGATCAACGTGGCGTAGTCAGTCCATCCACCAACTGACGCTCCATTCAAACTTCCGATAACCGGAATATTGACGGCTTCCTTCGCCCTTCTAACCAGATTCAGATACTCGTCTGGCCCAACGTTGTAGCTCTGCATGTCTGGGAAATAACTGATCGACTCCGGATAGCTGTCAGTGCCCTGCGTCAAGTGGTAGTCGACGTAATAACTATCAAAGCCGATCTGCTCTTCAAACAGCGAGTACATTACAACTGCCGCCGCGCCTGCATCTTCAAGACGTCGAATACTATCGATACTATGCGACAGTGGCGACGAAGAGACGACGATCGGGTTCTTCAGCACCAGGCCGAGATAGTTAGTTGACAGGTTCACCATGGTTCTCCCATTAGACCGGTTTCGGTTCGGCGAGTTGCTTGTACTGCGCCCAACGCCGCGACACGGCCTTCTGCGCCTCACCGAGGAGAAACTTCGCCACCACCGGGTCGCTCTGTTGCAGCATGCGATAACGGCCTTCGGTATAGATGTAGTCCTGAAGCGCGATCTTCGGATCGCTCGAGTCGAGTTGAAAAGGGTTCTTGTTCTCTTCCGCGAGCTGCGGGTTGTAGCGATAGAGCGGCCAATAGCCCGAATCCACCGCCAACTTTTGCTGGTGCATTCCTTTCGCCATGTCGATCCCATGAGCAATACACTGGCTGTACGCGATGATGAGCGACGGACCAGGATGCGCTTCGGCCTCGAGAAACGTTTTTATCGTGTGGGTGTCGTTGGCGCCCATCGCGACCTGCGCGATATAGACGTTGCCATAGCGAATGGCTGTTATGCCGAGATCTTTTTTCGCGGTCGGTTTTCCACCGGAGGCAAACTTCGCCACCGCCCCGAGCGGTGTAGCTTTCGAAGCTTGCCCGCCCGTGTTTGAGTAGACCTCAGTGTCGAGCACGAGCAGGTTGACGTTCTGACCGCTGGCGAGGACGTGGTCCAGGCCGCCGTAACCGATGTCATAAGCCCAGCCATCGCCGCCCACAATCCAAACACTTTTTTCGACCAGCGAATCCGCCAGGCTGAAAAGGTCGCGCGCCTGGTCACCTGTTACTGACTTGATCTTGGCCTTCAAGGCGGCAACCAGTTCACGTTGAATGTTGATCCCATGATTAGTCGACTGGTCGGTATGAAGCAGACTCTCGGCCAACTGCTCTCCGACGACGTCGCGCAGAATTTGAACGAGGCTTCGCGCGTAGTCACGCTGGTGATCGAGCGCCAATCTCATCCCCAGACCGAATTCAGCGTTGTCTTCGAAAAGCGAGTTGCTCCACGCTGGACCACGACCCTCTTCGTTCGTCGTGTAAGGCGTCGTTGGCAGGTTTCCGCCGTAGATGCTCGAACAGCCCGTGGCATTCGCGATGATCGCGCGATCGCCGAAGAGTTGCGTCATCAGCTTGATGTACGGCGTTTCTCCACAACCCGCGCACGCGCCGGAGAACTCGAACAGCGGCTGGAGCAATTGAACGTTCTTCACGGAATTGAACGCGATCAGACCGTTCTTGTGGAGGTCGGGCAGCTTCAGGAAGTAGTCCCAATTCACGCGCTCGCTGTCACGCAACGGCAACTGTGGCTGCATGTTCAGCGCCTTCCGCGACACGTTGCTCTTGTCTTTTGCCGGACACACTTCGACACACAAACGACAGCCGGTGCAGTCTTCAACCGCAACCTGGATTGTGTACAACTTGCCGGGAAACTCGCGCCACTTCGCCGGCATGGATTTGAATCCCGCCGGTGCAGCGGCCAGATCGCTCTCACCACAAACCTTGGCGCGAATCGTCGAGTGCGGACAGACCATGACGCACTTGCCACACTCGATACACAGATCCGGTTCCCACACGGGGACATCCTGTGCGATGTTGCGTTTCTCCCAACGCGTCGTGCCTACCGGATAAGTTCCGTCTTCCGGAAACGCACTGACTGGAAGCAGATCGCCGCGACCCGCGATCATTTGCGCAGTCACGTTTCGCACAAACTCCGGCGCACCAGCCGGTACTTTCGACGTGAGTTGAATCGCGCTGTTCGCAGTTTGCGGAACGACAATCTCGCGCAGATGAGCCAGGGCTGCATCGACGGCCGCGAAGTTTTGTCGTACGACCGGCTCACCGCGTTTACCGTAAGTCTTCCTGATGAACTCCTTGATCTTGACGATCGCTTCGTCACGCGGTAACACGCCGCTCAACGCAAAGAAGCACGTCTGCATGATCGTGTTGATACGGTTGCCAAGCTGACTCTTGCGCGCGACGCTACCGGCATCGATCGCAAACACCTTCAACTGCTTGTCGATAATCGTTTGTTGGACTGTGTTCGGCAGATGGTCCCAAACTTCCGACTCGTCATACGGACTATTGATCAGCAACGTGCCGCCGGCGATTGCCGCGTCAAGCACGTCGTACTGACTGAAGAACGAAAACTGGTGCACGGCGATGAAGTTGGCTCGTTGAATCAAATAGGTGCTCTTGATTGGACGTGGGCCAAAGCGCAAGTGGGAAACGGTCATCGCCCCGGCTTTTTTTGAATCGTAAACAAAGTAGCCCTGTGCGTAGTTGAGTGTTTCTTCGCCGATGATCTTGATCGAGTTTTTGTTCGCGCTGACTGTTCCATCGGCGCCCAGGCCCCAGAAAACCGCGCGCACCTCATCGTCAGGTTCAGTGGTGAATGAGGGATCAAACGGGATGCTGGTGAAGGTCACGTCGTCGTCAATGCCGATCGAGAAATGGTTCTTCGGCTCGGGTTTGTTTAGTTCGTCGAACACGGCCTTCACCATTGCCGGCGTGAACTCTTTGGACGACAGACCATAACGTCCGCCGACCACGCGCACACCCTGCGCTAATACCGCGGTTTCCGCGATCGCCGTGACGACGTCCTGATACAACGGTTCGCCGGTGCCTCCCGGTTCTTTCGTTCGATCGAGGACTGCAATGGCTCTTGTCGAGGAGGGCAACGCGCCGATGAAGTGAGAGATCGAAAACGGTCGATAAAGTCTGACTTTCAGGAGTCCTACTTTTTCGCCGCGCGCGCAGAGGGCCGCAACCGTCTCTTCAGCGGTTTCACAACCTGAACCCATCATCACCAGTACCCGCTTGGCCTGGGGATCGCCAACAAACTCGAACAGCTTGTATTGCCGTCCGGTGAGCGCCGCAAAGCGATTCATCGCTTTCTCAACGATGGCCGGAGTCTTCAGGTAGAAGGAGTTGGCGCGTTCGCGGGATTGAAAAAAGACGTCCGGATTTTGCGCAGTGCCTCGCATCACGGGCCGATCGGGCGTCAGTGCGCGGGCACGATGCTGTCTTACTCGCTCTTGATCCATCATGCTCGCGATCTGTTCATCCTCCAACGTCGCGATCTTCATGACCTCGTGTGAGGTGCGAAAACCGTCGAAGATGTGAAGAAACGGAACCCGCGCTTCCAAAGTGCTGACCTGCGAGATGAGCGCGAAGTCCATCACTTCCTGAACGGAGTTGGCGAACAACATGGCCCAACCGGTGGAACGCGCGGCCATGACGTCGCTGTGATCGCCGAAGATCGAGAGTCCGTGAGTAGCGATCGTCCGCGCGGCGATGTGGAAGACGGTGCTGGTCAGCTCCCCGGCGATCTTGAACATGTTCGGGATCATCAACAGCAAGCCCTGGCTGGCGGTGAACGTCGTCGTCAACGAGCCGGTCTGCAAACTGCCGTGAACGACTCCCGCCGCGCCGCCTTCCGACTGCATCTCGCGCACGAGTGGCCGCATGCCCCAGATGTTCTTCTGACCCGCGGCGGACCACGCGTCCGCCGACTCCCCCATCGGCGATGAAGGAGTGATCGGGTAGATTGCGATTACTTCGTTTGTCTTGTAAGCGACGTAAGCGGCGGCCTCGTTGCCGTCAATGGTTACCCTTTGACTCATGAGCTGAGAGTTCCTTCGCAGTCTTTTAAACACAGATGAGATCGATACTGGGCCATCGATCTCATCTGAGTTTGAGGAGGAGCGAATGCGCAGCGGAAGCCGAACCTGAGAGCCGCAGTGTCTGTTGTTTTATGGCTATTAGAGTAAGCCTGACTGCGGTTTCGATGTTTAACCTCTTGTTTCGGCAACCAGAGTCGCCGCCTTCGCTCGCTCCTCCTCGATCTGTTTGATCCTGTCACGAAGCCAGGTAGTAACTTCTCGCTCGAGCTTTGCCTGATTGTCCCGCAACTCCAGATCCTCGATGGTCTCGCCATCAGTATTCAAAGGAATGTGGTGACAGGGTATCTCGTCGGTCCGATGGTCCGGCGCGACAAAGTCGAGCAGATGGCACTCGTTGCAGGGATGAGCGCGATATGGATAACCGTAGTTAATGCAGGAGAGGGATTCTTGAAAGGTAGATTTGCTGTGCCAGGGTTCACGAACGGATCGTCCGTAACCTCCGCTCTCGATGAAGTCCAGTTCGCTCTTCAGCACATCGAGAATATCGCGCTCATCGGTTGTCATGGCTTCAAGTCTCCTTTTCTCCGGTGCTGACGGACAACTCGTTGCCGCCGTCGTTCCGGCGATTTGCATTCCCACTTCGGTGGTAGCGCAAAGAACATGCCACCGGACCACGGCGATTTTATTGAGTGTTCGGATGTGAGTGCAGCGACTGTGAGTAACATTGCGCAGCCGAATGCGGGAAACTCCACAACCCCGGCGGAAATTTCTATCGTGCCGCTGGCGGTATGACGATTGCCGTCTCGATCTGAGGAGGTGGACGCGAAATGATGAAGACGCTCAACGATGATGACGCGCGGAAGCTGTTCGAGACCGCGAGGGTGGCGCGACTGGGATGCATAGTGAACGGCGAACCGTACGTCGTGCCGATCAACTGCATTCTCGACGGCGATTCCATTTACAGTCACTCTCTGAACGGACTGAAGATCGCCGCACTGCGCGAAAATCGCCGAGCTTGCGTGCAAGTGGACGAAATCGAGAGCGAGTTGTCGTGGCGCAGCGCCATCGCCTTTGGGAGCTTCGAGGAGGTCAAGGATCCAAACGAGCGCGCGGAAGTTCTCAACAAACTGTTCCGGGTCTTTCCGATGTTGACGCCGGTCGAATCCACGATCGTGACTGACGGTTTGGCGCAGGAGGTGATCGTCTTTAGGATAAGGATTGAACGCTTGACTGCCGTGGCAGAAAACTAAGAACACGAAAATAGAATGACTGACAACCAGGCACCCCGCTTCGAATTGCATCGCGACG
>DATANW010000265.1:0-9772 GCA_036266055.1 Pyrinomonadaceae bacterium
CATCGCGAGCGGCAGCCAAACGTCGGGCATCTCCTGCCTGAGGCCGACGAACTCCGGATGAGTTATGCCAACAACCGTGAAAGCTTTTCCGTTTAACTTTATGCTGCTGCCGACAACCTGTGCATCACCGCCAAAACGCCGCTGCCAGAAGCCATGACTGAGAACAAGTACCGCATCACGACCCGGAACGCTGTCCTCTTCGGCGGTGAAAAAGCGTCCCACATACGTTCTGCCGCCAAGGGTCGCGAAGTAGTTTTCGGAAACGAAGTTTCCGAGGATCTCCTCAGGGTCGCTGTTCGGCCGGTTTTCTCCGAGCAGAAAACGCTCCTCCTCGAATACGGCGATCACATCGATGAACGATTGATTGCGATCGCGAATGTAGGAGTAGTCAGGAAATGAAAACCGATCTGCCCGCCGGGAGCCTTCTTCCAACCTGAGGCGCACAATCGAGTCCGGATCCTTGACCGGCAACGGACGCAGCAAGAGGTTGAAGACGCTGAAAATTGCGGCGTTCACCCCGATTCCGAGCGCGAGCGTCGCGACCACGACGAGGGTGAAGCCTGGTCGCTTCAATAAACTTCGAAGGCTATAGCGCAGATCTTGAAACATATCTGATAAAACGCCGCAACGACGCAGTCATTAACAACGGGAGAGTTCCGGCGAGAGGTCGTGGTAAAGTGCAGCGGTTGGAAAGGGTTTGGTCGGCGGGAGCGTTCCTCATGAATGGTCGAAAAATCATCACCACAGTTTTAGCGATTTCGCTGGTTGTCAGCGCCGCTTTGGCGCAAGACCCGGCTCATGATGAACCCGTGCGCATTACCACCGAGCTCGTTCAGACCGGTGTCGTGGTTGTCGACAAACAGGGCCGCTTTGTTGACGGCCTAAAGCCGGAAGAATTCTTACTCAAGGTTGACGGTCGCCCCGTCACGCCATCGTTCTTCGAACGCGTGTTTACCGGAACTGTTCGTGAAGAAAAGCTCGAGAAGTCTGCGGCCGCCGCACCGCCTGTGACGCCGGCCGGCGCGATCTATCGTGGCCGCACGATCATCTTCTTCATCGACGATCTGCACTTGAGCGCTGCGAGTATTCAGCGAACTCGTAAAGCAATCCTCGACTTCGTCGATAACGAGATGTCGATCGAAGATCAGGTTGCAGTGGCCACACCCAGCGGCCAACTCGGTTTCCTACAAAGGTTTTCAGATCAAAAGTCGGTGGTGCGCGCCGCTGTGGGCCGGCTGAACCACAGGCCCTACACCGTTCGGGACATGGAACAGATTCCGATGACTGAATACCAGGCCCTGCGCATCGAACAAGGCGATCAGTCCGCCACCGCCTACTTCGTGACGGAGTTGATGAAGGCCAACAACATCACAGTTCCGCAAGGCATCGGACCGCCAAGCGGTGGTCCCGTGGCCGCGCGCGTCCGCGGCGGAAAAACCACCACGGGCTTGACCGGTGAATCGGCGCAACGCATGGTGAAGGACCGCGCGCACCTGCTCATGAGGCAGAGTGAATCGATCACGTCCGGCACGCTGAATGGACTCGAGAGCCTGATGCGTTCGGCTGGTTACATGCCGGGTCGTAAACTCGTCTTCTTCGTTTCTGACGGATTCTTCCTGAACGACAAGAGCACCGGATATAGCAACAAGATAAGTCGCATTGCCGACGCGGCCGTGCGTGGCAATTTGGTCATCTACTCGATCGACGCGCGCGACATGGGCTCGTCGATTGATGTGAGTAGCAATCGAGTCGATCCCAACGGCCAACTATCGCGAGCGAATATCGGCGAATCAATAGCGTCCCAGGACGGCCTGAACGCGCTCGCAGTGGACACCGGCGGAAAAGCGTTCTTCAACACGGGAGCGGTGAACGCCGCGATCAAGGAGGCGTTGCGCGAGACGTCTAACTACTATCTGCTCGCCTGGCGGCCCAACAGTGAGGACCAGAAATCGCCCAACTTCAAACGGCTCGAGATAAGTATTCCGAACCGGCCCGAGTTGTCCGTGCGCATTGCGCGGGGTTTCTTTTCAAGCGAACCTAAGCCGGAACAAATTGCGGACGAAGCAAGCAAGCCGGCAGCCGATACGGCAGCTACTGACACTGCCACAAACGTCGGTGGCGCACTGATGTCCGCACTTGCCGCTCCTTCCGCGCGCACCGGTGTTCCGACCAAACTCTCTGTCAGTTTTGTCGACGTGCCTGGCTCGGGTCCGGTGTTGACGGCGGCGACGCAGATGTCGACGGAAGGTCTTGGGTACGGCGCCGACGGCAAACAGCCCGCGGCGATCGATCTCGCGGGCGTCGTGCTCAACGATCAGGGCAAACAGGCAGGTAGTTTCAAAACACGACTGAACGTGAATCCTCTCACGCCGACAGCGACGGCGATTAAAGACGCGGCAGTTGTGTATAGCCACAAACTGCCGCTGAAACCCGGGATTTATCAGGTGCGTGTTGCCGCGCGCGACGACAAAACGGGTAAGGTCGGCAGCGCAGCGCAGTGGATCGACATTCCGGATCTGGGTTCGAAAAAACTGACACTCAGTTCTTTGCTGCTCGGCGGACACATCTCGACCTCCGTTCAGGATAAGAAAGCCGGCGGCGACGAGGTGCTGTTCAGCGTTGACCATCGCTTTGCACGTGAGTCGACACTGACGTTTTTTACGATCATCTACAACGCCGCGACGACGACCGCGCCAAAACTCGACGCGCAGATTGAAATTCAACGAGGAGGCCGGCAGCGCGTGGTCATGAGTCCGGTGCTGCCGGTGGTGGTGGAACCGAATTCCGATCTGGCTCGAATACCTTATGGCGCGAATGTTGGACTCAAGACGCTCGCTCCCGGCCGGTACGTGCTGAAGGTCACGGTGACTGATCGCAACGCAAACGCGAGTACGACGAATCAAGTCATCTTCGATGTGGAATGATTTGAGTTAACTCGCCTTCAGCAACCGCTCGAGGTTCGCCGTAAACCACGAAAGGTCCACATGACACAAGCAGAGATTTCCGCCATCTCACCGTTTTTTATCGTCAGCAACGTACCGTCGTCACTTTCCTTTTACCGAGACCGCCTTGGATTCGAGATTACCTTCGCAGGACCTGAACCCGACGACATCTTCTTCGGCATCGTCCGCAGGGGCGGCGCCCAGATCCTGCTCAAAGACATCGGCGTACCGCCTATGCCGAACCACACGCGTGACGTCAAGAAGGGTATTGCGCGCTGGGACGCATTCGTTTACGTTCCGGATCCTGACGCACTGGCCCACGAATTCGCTTCGCGCAATGTCGAGTTTTTCGTGCCACTAAAAGACACGCATGATGGTTTGCGTGGTTTCGAGCTCAAGGACGTGGACGGCTATGTTTTGTTTTTCGGCCGTACTCGGTGAGAGAGTGCCTCATTATGCAACTGCAATTCATGGAGAACCTGTTAAGGATTGAAGCGGAGGCAAAATACTTCCTCGGCGCAACCGATCGTGCATACGAACAAGAGCTGCTCGAAGAACTTTTAAAAATAACCGAGGAAGCTGAGTTGCTCTTCGGTCCGAGAGATAGCTCGTATGAACTGCTTGCGCCTCGAATCTCTGAGTGCAGTTGTGCGTACCCGTACGTCTACCCTTCCAAAAAAATCAGAATTTATCTCACCGCCGGCGCCCAGGATCGATCGGCAGCGTTGTGCCAACTTGCTCATGAGGCGATTCATGCGCTGGGGCCGACGCAGCGTTGGGCCACCGTATTGGAAGAGGGACTCGCCACCTGGTTCTCCGATAGATACATGAGACGCGTTCATGGGCTTCAGTTCGGGGCGCCGAATCGTTGGTATGATGCTGCGAGGCGCGCCGTAGCTCCGTTGCTTGCTGAAAATGAACTCGTTGTAAAAGAGTTGAGAGCTCGTCAACCTCAGCTCTCGCAAGTCGACGAGTCACTCCTGATGGAAATCGCGGGCATCGATGCCGATCAGGCCAGATTGCTTTGCGCCGAGTTCGAAAGTTCGTGGTTAATAGGACCGACCTGGGGCGAACACGCCAAGGGAGGCGCGCAGATTTTTGTTGACGGGTTTCACTCGATTTGGAACCAGTGGAAGTTGACTTGATGAAAACACTCGTCGCAACCGTTTTTGTTGTATTCATCGCTGCCGGCTCTTCTCTCGCTCAAACGGACGACTGCAGCTACAACTCCACGCCTTGTGAAGCTTATGCGAATGCCGATGCCGTATTTATTGCGAAGGTAACGCGGATTCGGCCGGAGACGATTCAAATATGGCAGCGAGATAAAGATTACGACCAGATAGCTAACTTAGCGGTCGAGAAGGTCTACAAAGGAATTAAACAGAATCGTCTTGTATTGCACCAGCTCGGACGCAAGAACGCGCCTAAGTTCATTCTGGGTAGCACGTATCTGTTCTACGCGAATTTTGATCGCGCTACCAGGAAGTGGGAAGTCAAATTTTGCGGGCGCACTCGCATGGCAAAGTATGCAACCGACGATGTGCACTACCTGGCTGGTCTATCGACCTCCGCCAACAAAACACGAATTGCCGGTGAGGTAACTCGCTACGACACGGATGAAGAGAATCCGCAAGGAAATACGCAAAGACTTCGCGGCATCAGGATCAAGATCACCGGTGCCGGCAAAGAATATGAAGTTACAACAGGCGCCGACGGTTTTTATGAACTGTACGGCGCGCCTGCCGGAAAATATGTCCTTGAACCGGTAATTCCGTATGGGCTGGTGCTGATGGCAACCCTGCGCTATGGACCTCTTGACCTGTCAAAGATACGTTCCTTTACAATCGAGCTAAAGGAAAGCGCGTGTTCCGGGGCGGACATTATTCTTACGACGGATCGAACGATCCCCAAATCCAGAATCGGCGAGCATTAGAGCTTTTACGGGATCTAAAAACGCGAAATCATTTGAACAAATCGTTCCGTTTGTCCAAAATCACTCAGTTTTCGATCTGGATACTTTCAGCCGGGTGCAACCGAAACGTTTCTCAGCCCCCGGCCATTATCTATTGAACAGGGTTGGTTGAAGCCAGCCGTTTTAGATGTGACGTGCGATGGTGCCGGTCTTGGATCCCCTTCAAGATCGGTGTAACAGCAAGCGAGTCTTGCAAGACATAGGAGGCATTATGCCTGTACTAAAATTAGGTTCCTCTGGCACAGAAGTAACAAGCCTGCAACAGCGGTTGAAAGAGCTTGGGTTCGACCCTAACGGCGTCGACGGAAATTTCGGCGGCGGCACACAAGCTGCCGTAATCGCGTTTCAACGCGCGAACAAGCTTGAGCCTGACGGCAAGGTTGGCCCAGGTACAGCGGCGGCGTTGGGTCTTAACAACGGAGCGGGCAGCACCAGTGGCGCGACGTCCGACACGACGGCTACGACCACGACTACGGCCGGCGACAACGGAGCGGCAGCCGCGGCCGTCATCTCGAGGATCTTGAGCGAAGCCGACTACCAGCAGGCCGCTGAGATGCTGAAGTGTGAGATTGCCGCGATCAAAGCCGTCGCCGAAGTTGAAAGCCGCGGCGAAGGTTTTCTACCTGACGGCAGGCCGAAGATCCTGTTCGAGCGTCACAAGTTTCACAAGTTCACTAACGGCCGTTTCGCCGCCACGCATCCCGACATCTCAAACGCGTCCGCGGGCGGTTACGGAAACGGCGGAACGCACCAATGGGATCGCTTTGACGAAGCCGCCGCGCTCGATCGGACCGCAGCGATCAAGTCGTGTTCGTGGGGTAAGTTTCAGCTTATGGGCTTTAACTTCACTGCCTGCGGGTTTGCGACTCTCGACGACTTCCATGCCGCGATGTTGAAGAGCGAGGGAGAACATCTCAAAGCGTTTTGCAACTTTATTGCAGCCTCCAATCTCGCCGGAGCGCTCCGCAATTTCAAATGGGCAACGCTGGCCGAAGGCTACAACGGCAAGGACTACAGAATTAACAAGTACGACACGAAGTTAGCCGCAGCCTACAAGAAGTATTCAAAGAAGTAACCCGCGTTTTAAGCTCGCCTGGACCAATCACCCGTACTCCCCGCGTGATTGGTCCAAGCTTCACACCCGACGCGAGAGTCCTCGCGGTGAAAAGAAGCAACCTAACGCCGCCGCTGCATGCTGTACGACGTGTATTCAATCGCCTCGCGCGGCTCGCCGTTCCGGTAGAGTTCCAACAAGTTTTTGCGCCGCTCGATTTCTGCGTCGTCGATATCAGGTGCTTCGACGAGTCGCTGAAGATCAGCCTCGACCTGGTCTCTCGTTTCGTTCTTTAGGCACACGAGCGTCAGACCGGTGAACGGGAAACGCTCGAAGTTGTCGAGCAGAAACTCGCGCAGCGCGGGGCTTCGACGCAAGTGATACATGATGACTCGATCGACCCCGCGGACCGGGTACTCCGGAAACGCCGCCGCGTGCATCAAAGCCGAGGCGAAGTTGTTGAGGACGAACTCAGCCATCGCTTTGATCTCATCCAACGACACCTCATCGCCTGGGCGCCACTCAGCCTCGCTGTAAAAATATGGCCGGAGTTGCGGTCGTTCGACGAACAGACGGAGATGGTTTGAAGTCTCAGTGACCGCTCGCGGGATCAGTTGGAGATCAGGTTGTTTCTGCGCAATCTCCAGTTGCCGCACAGCAGTATCGATTTGTTCCTTGGCAATCCGAAGCTGTTTCCGGAAGATAGAAAAGTTCAACAAGCCCACTGCCACGAGCAGCAGAGTGCCTAAGATACCAAGCACGCCGATTACCGGGTCAATCGCCATTGGTCTACGTGTCTCCCCGACACCACTCTAAGAAAAGTCCGCACAAGTTCCAACCCGACCGTACTGATTTCTTCTCCTTCGAAACAGGCTGGTGATGACACGGCGCGAGTAAGCCGGTGAGGAGAGATAACTATTTCAAACGTTGACTAAGCCTCCAGTCCTTGTAATCCTATCGAACCTTCGCGCTTGCCTTTCAAAAGTAGTGAGCTGTTGTGTAGGTTGGAAGTTAACAATCCACCAACTCACGTTGGTGGGATTCGAAGATTTTTAACTCAGAACCGTAGGCTGGAAGTTAACAATCACCACTGGCGTGGGTCGGATTTGCCGAAGTTGCCACTGATGCCTTGAAAGGCGAGCACGTTCCGCATGGGAAAGAATCGGCTTGAAGCGTTCAGCGATGGCGTGATCGCCATCATCATCACCATCATGGTATTGGAGTTGAAGGCGCCCCACGGCGAGGGCATCCAGACTCTGTTGCCGTTGATCCCCATATTCCTCAGCTACGTTCTGAGCTTCGTCTACCTCGGTATCTATTGGAATAACCACCATCACCTGCTGAATGCAGTGAAGACAGTCACCGGGTCGATGCTATGGGCCAACCTGCACCTCCTGTTCTGGCTGTCTCTCATACCTTTCGCGACCGGCTGGATGGGCGAGAACCACTTCGCTCCCGCACCATCGGCGCTGTATGGCTTCGTGCTGCTCATGGCGGGGGTCGCGTATTTGATACTGCAACGACTGATCATCGCGGCGCAGGGCCCCGACTCAATTGTCAAGAAAGCCATCGGCAACGATTGGAAAGGCAAACTGTCGGCGGTGCTGTACGCCGTGGCCATTCTCTTTGCCTTCTGGTGGGACTGGATTTCGCTGGCGCTGTATGTAGTCGTTGCGCTGCTGTGGCTCATACCCGATCGACGGATCGAGCACGTACTGAGAAGCGGAGACGCAGGTTGAGTCCTATCTGAAATCCGTGTTCCTGCGAAACGTAGGAACACGGACTCAAAGAAAAATCATGTCAGCAGTTAACGGCGTTTCCGTCCAGGTCGCTGCAGCCCCACGTCCAGTCGCGGAACCCGTTACGGTTGATGTTGAAACACTTCTTGCGGCCACAGACGCTCACCGAAACTGTGAGAGTTCTGATGACGGCGTCGTCCGCATCCGGCCGGGAGCTGCGCGGCGCGCCTTGTCCCGTTATCGTGTGAACGACCTTTCCTTTCGCGTCGATGAACGAGACTTTGACGTCGCCCTTCTTCTCGTATCCCGGGAGCGCCAAACGGAGACGGTAATACCCCGCCGGCAATGCGCGTTGACGGTCGATCGAAACGTAGGCATAGAACAGGTCCACACCGGCGGTGATCTCTTTCTCCGTCGGCAACTCATCACGTTGAATGGCGGCGGTCACAACCTGTAAGCCAGGGGTGATTTCACAGGTGAATGATTCCTTCACAATCGTCTGTCCGGCAGATTTCGCGCTGCGTTCCAGCGAATCGGCTAATTGTTTTTTGAAAGCTGCGAGGTCGATGGTGGTTGCTGGTTTGCTCATGGTGTCTTCTCCTTTAGTGACTAAGGCGAGGTGTGGGTTGGAAAATCATGTGCGGGATGGTAAGGCGAGAACGATTTGAAGTATTTAGGCCACGCTGAAATTTCGCTGAACCAGCTTTTTCATAAAAACGTCAGAACCGCCAGGCGTCACGTCGGGTATTGGCCGTCTGTCAGCGGCATCAACTCGTCTACGCTACAAATCAACCGCGGCTGCTGCGGATCCGAGAGATCAAGCTGGTCCCAACGAATGCGATAACCTTCCTGCCGCTTCGCTCCCAACACTCGCAACACTGCACGACCAATGCTCCACGCCGCCAGGCGTTCCAACACTGCATAGCTTCCGACCAGAAACTCCGACACGAAAAAGTAGCCTCGGCTCGTCTTCGTGCGAATCTCTTCCAAACGCCCAATCGATTGCCCGTTGAGCGCCAACACCTTTCTCCCCAGCAACAGTTCCGCGTGTAGTAGTCGTTTCATCTCAGGCCCCCGGAATGCGTCCAATAACCTTCTTGCGTAACCAAATCTCCCACTCGAGCGCCGGAGTCTTCTCAGCCTCGACGTCGGCGCGCACCGTGTTCAATCCGACGTGAAGTTTGCCCCACGGAATGCGATACGGTTCGGTATCGATATCAAGTTTCCTCAGTAGTCGTGCAGCAGCATCGCCGAGACGACAGCTCAAACGGTCCAACAACGTCTTAACTCCGACTTCGACGTACGCAACCCGCGGCGGCTGACCGTCCTCGCATTCAAGAATCAGTCCGTCCACTCGGCCCATGCGCCGGTGATCACGATCTTCCAGTTGCTTGTCGAGACAGTCTCTAACTAAGTCCATCAACTCCCTCCGAAGATCTGCAAAGGAACGGAGACTACGGCCAACACAAACGCCAGTGCGATGACGAAAATCACGACTGCATTCGACAGCCAACCGTTGCGATAGGAGCGCACATATCTTTCGTCGTTCATCAGAAAGAGAAACGGCACAATCGAGACAGGAAGAGTCGCCGCCGTCAGGACCATCGAAACAATCGTGACGCTCAACGGATCGACTCCGGTGAGGACGACGAGCGCCGCGAGCAGCAGTACGATCGTGTAAACAAAACTGAAGCGCGCTTCGTCGAGTGGTCGCTGGTTCTCACTCCAGTTCCAGCCGAAACCCTGGGCGGTCAGGTAAGCGATTTGTAGCGTGATCTCCATCGCCGCTCCCATGCAAGCGATGCCGAGCGAAGCAACGAGTAACCAAAATCCTTTATGTCCGAAAACGGGCACGAGCAGATCCGGCAGTTGTGAATAATGTTCGATCTTTATTCCCTTCGGAGCAAAGATCATGGCTGCCAGGATTAAAACTGCGATTGAGATCAACGAGCCGAAACTCATTCCACCCGTCGCGATCACTCGATTGATTCCCACATGAGTTTCACGCCATTCATCTTCGAGTGCTCCGGACGAATAAAAGAAAAACAGGTAAGGCGAGATCGAT
>DATANW010000266.1:0-4892 GCA_036266055.1 Pyrinomonadaceae bacterium
GGCTAAGGCGGAAGAGTTGATTAAGATTCTTGACGATGTGATTAACGACCGATGACTAAGAAACTCACAGTGATCTTCTTGCTTGTGATAGCCGGTTGTCTGCTCTGGCGCGGCCCGTCGGTGGTCCATTCACAGGCTCAACGTCAGGAACTCACGCCACAGGAAAAACGCGGCCGGTCGTTCTACTTGCGCGGTGAGAGCGCAACCGGGCAGGAGATCACCGCCATGATGGGTGAGGTCGACGTGCCCGCCACCACCCTCACCTGCGCTGGTTGTCATGGCAACCGTGGTGAAGGACGGACTGAAGGCGGCGTCACGGCCGGCAGCCTGAGGTGGACGTACTTGACCAAACCTTACGGCCACGCAGATGAAGGCGCGCGCAAGCACGCCGCCTTCACGGAGTCGTCTTTTGTGCGCGCGTTGACAAGCGGTCTGGATCCGGCGGGCAACAAGCTGGCCGTCGCGATGCCGACGTATCGCATGTCGCAGGAGGACATGGCGAACCTCATTGCCTATTTAAAACGGATCGAAACCGATAACGATCCCGGTTTGACGGACACTACTATCGTCCTCGGCACCGTCCTTCCTGACAAGACGGCGCTGCACGGTTTGGCCCAATCGATGGGTGACGTATTGCAGGCGTACTTCGCGGAGATAAACAGTCGCGGCGGAATCTACAATCGCAAAATCGAGTTGCGCATCATGTACGGTGACCCGAAAGCGACGGTTTCAAATACGAAACATCTGATCGAGGACGATCAGGTGTTTGCAATGGTTGGCGGCCTCACCGCGGGCGCGGAAGATGGTGTCGCTGCGCTGACGCAGGATAAAGAAGTTCCGTTTGTTGGCCCATCAACTCTGCTGCCGCAACGAGCCGTGCCACTGAATCGTTACGTGTTCTATCTGCTGCCTGGTCTGAAAGAGCAGGCGCGGGCGCTGACACTGTTCGCCGCGAAGAAGACTGATCCAACGAAGTCGCGCGCGGCAATCGTATCGCCCGATCTCGACTTCAATCGAAGTATCGTTGCGACGATCGAGGAGCAAGCGAGGAAGAGCAACTGGAATTCAGTCACCACGAAATACTATGCGGGGGATCAGTTTGCGGCGACGCAGTTGGTGGGCGAGTTGAAGCAGAAGGGGATCGATACCGTATTCGTCACGGGTTCGGGGATCGAAGCAGCGGCATTGCTGAAAGCCGCGGAGGCAGCTGATTGGACCGCTTCGTTTTACATGCTCGGCTCGCTCGTTGGAAGAAATGTCTCCGACTCTCTCAGCCCCAAGTTGAAAGACAAATTGTTCCTTGCTTTCCCGACTGTTCCGGCAGACGTCTCCGCGGCCGGCGCCGCTGAATACACGGCCCTGCTGCAAAGAAACAAACTCGAGTCGACGCACGCCGCCGCTCAGGCGTCGGCGATCGCGGCCGCCGGAATCCTGGTGCATGCGCTGGAGCTCTGCGGTAAAGATCTCAGCCGTGAACGGCTCGTCACCGCTCTCGAAGGACTGTATGAATACGAGACCGGTCTGAGTCCGAAGATAACTTTCGGTCCCAATCGCCGCATCGGCGCCCTCGGCGCTTACGTCGTAACGATCGACACGCAGAAGAAGCTGTTTCCGGCTAGTGTGGAATGGGTCGCGGTTGAATGATATTTTTTACCCGTGTTCTCGTTTCGCGTCACAACTTACAACATTCACAAGTGCCAGGGTCTGGATCGCCGCGTGCGGCCGAAACGCATTGCGGAGGTTTTGAGGCAGATCGACGCCGACGTCGTCGCGCTCCAGGAAGTTGTCGGTATGGACGAGGCCGCGCGCGAGCACAACCAGGTGCACGCGATTGCTGAAGAACTCGGTTTTGATTTTCGTATCGGCGAGAATCGGCGCTTACGAGGTGGGGCTTACGGCAACGCGGTCCTCAGCAGGTTTCCCATCGTTTCCGATCGCAATCACGATCTCACGTGTCGTCGTTACGAACCACGCGGCTGTCTCGAAGTCACGGTCAAACCCGATCACTCGGAAACCGCCCTGCAGCTCTTCAACGTGCATCTCGGGACGGGCTTTTTTGAACGCCGCTACCAGGCGCACCGGTTGTTTGAAGTGATTGGCGGTAACGCGGCGCTTTCGTCGCCACGGCTCGTGCTTGGCGATTTCAACGAATGGACCAGAGGACTCACAACCAAACTTTTCAGTTATCACTTGATCAGCGCTGAACCCGAACAACGTATCGGACGCGCACGCACGTATCCGGGCGTGTTCCCGCTGCTTCATCTCGATCACATCTACTACAACTCGTTTCTGCAACTGCACAGCATCTCGGTGCATCGCAGCCGGCTCGCACTTGCAGCGTCAGACCATCTGCCGATCGTCGCGCAGTTCACTGTCGGCCAGTAAGCGGCGACGTCCGTTGGCGCTCACGCACGATTTCGACTGAACAGTGCGCGCGTGCGGCAACAGCCGCTGAAACACTCCCCAACACCAATCGCTCCAGCCGGCTGTTGAATCCCCCCGCGCCTGTGAAAATGCAATCGGCGCCAAACTCTTCCGCGTGTTTCACCAGCACACTCTTCGGGTCGCCCGTTTCAACCACTGACGAGACGGTTATCTTCTCGTTATTCAAGGCGTCGCGGAGTTCCTTTGCCGCTTCCAGCGCCATTTGTTCTGACTGCGTTCGTTCCTCGGCCCTGGCTTCCTCAACAAACTCTCTAACCGGCGGAATCAAAAGCCAGATCGGACTGCCCTTCAGCGCGTCGTCGGCAACTACGATGCGCAGCTCGCTACCCGACGTCCAGTTGCGTTGTGCGGCAGCTCTCACTGCCGCGCGAGATCCGGGCGAACCGTCTACTCCGATCACGATGCGTTCGCCTGAGGCGCCGGTGCCGGTGAACGATCGACCGACGTGCACGGAAGTCGACGCTTCCGTCAACACTTTCTGCGACACACTGCCGAGCACGAACCTGCTCAACGCCGTGTGTCCCTGCGAACCGACGACGATCAGATCCGCTTCCCACGCTTCAGCACGGTTCAGCAACTCGAAGGCCGGCGAGCCGTTGGTTGCTTCGGGAGTGACCTGCCATTCAGGAAAGATCTGCTGCACTCGTTTCGCTCCGCGCTCCGCGGTTTCGCGTGCGCCTTGCATGACACCTTCGGCATGCTCGCGCGATTCTTTTAACCCGGGAACCTGACGAGGAAACGATTCACCGGCAGCTTCGATCGCCGGCGGCAGCCACACTTCGCCTACCGACATCACCAACGCTTCGACGCCCTGACCTGGCAAACCAGCTCGCCGTAGGCCGTCGATAGCGATATCAGCGGGTCCCGATCCATCGTAACTGACGAAGATCTTCATCGTTGTTCACCCCTTTTTTCTGACGGGAGTACGAACAGGGGCGTCTGCTCGAGAATCCGAGACGGCTGTTTCACGGTCCAACGCTTTTGGACCAGGCTGCTCGCTCCACAATTTTATGCCTCGATAAATGAGTGCGAGAGAACCCCAGGCCAGCAGAAAAATCAGCGGATAGGCTAGCGCTCCCGGCTTGAACCACCCGATCGCAGCCAAAGACAACAACAGCAGTCCGACCAACACCATCAGCCTACCCTCGACCGGTTCGAGCACACGACGATTTGTGAATGCAGCGCCGACAGCATTGCTGATGCGAATCGCGCCGGCCGCCGCACGCCCGCCTGCGCCACCACCGCTCGTCATCGCCGGGCGCAACTTGACGGGATGTTTTGGCGCTTTCACTTTTCGTCGCGCGTCCAACACTATCTCAGTCGAGTTCTCGAGATCGCGAAGGTAGGTTTCTTCCATCTCTCTGGCGAACGGCACGTCTTCCACGATGACATCCAGTTCGAGATTCCCATACCAACTAGCCAGATTCAGGTTTGTCGATCCAACGCGCGCCCACCTGCCGTCCGCCACCGCGGTCTTCGCGTGGAGCATTGTTCCGTTCCACTCGAAGATGCGCACGCCCGAGTCGAGTAAAGGACGATAACCGGCGCGCGACAGGTGTTTGACAATGGGAATGTCGGAAGCACTGGGAACGAGCAGACGAACGTCGACGCCGTCTTTGGCCGCCGCTCGCAACGCTTGCACGTAAAGCGTCGTGCCGGCGTAGTAAGCGTCCGTCAACCACAAACGTTCGCGTGCGAGTGTCGCGACGAGCTGGTCCACGCGGAGCATGACTGCACTGGCCGGTTCGCTCGGTACGACACGCAGTGCGACTTCACCTTTTTCCATGCGCGGATCGGGTTGCGCGATTTCATCCGCCGGCAGCGGCTCGCCGATGATGTCCCAAACGCGAGCAAACGCCTGTTCGATGTTTGCTACCGATGGACCACGCACTTCGATGCCGGTGTCACGCCATGGCTCGATCTTCTTTGCCGGCTCGCCGACCCACATGCGGCCGACGCACAAACCGGTGACGAAACCGATCTCGCCGTCGACGGAGATGGTCTTGCGGTGATCGCGGCTCAACCAGCCGAACGGCGAGTCGAGTCGGGGAGTGTTGTAGCAACGCACTTCCACGCCGCCGGCGCGAAGATACTTCCAGAACCGGCGTGACGTTTTTCCAACTCCGCCGAGCCAGTCGTACAGCACGCGGACGCGGACGCCTTCGCGCGCCTTGGCGACCAGCGCGTCGGCGAAGGTCCAACCCGCATCGTCTTCGTGAATGATGTAGCTTTCGAAGTGAACGTGCTGTCGTGCCCCACTGATGGCTTCCAGCCACGCAGGGTAATTCTCCTGAGCGTCTCTGAGCAAGCGTACGCGGTTCCCCGGAATTAAAGGCGCCCCTGAGGTTCGCGAAAAAGCCCGGCTGGCGATATGACGCAATGCCGACCGATTCTGGAGCTCTTCCTGCTCGGTTTTCATGGAGGCGGTCACCGTTCCCGCACCTGAT
>DATANW010000267.1:0-6518 GCA_036266055.1 Pyrinomonadaceae bacterium
TGACTACTCGTTTCGTCGCCGGTGAAACGATCGACGAGGTCATTCCTTACATTCGCGAGATCAACGCCGAGAACTGTACGGCGTCGTTCGATCATTTGAACGAATCGGTGGATAACGCCGGTGAAGCGAACAAGGAAGTGGAAGAGTACCTGCGGATCTTGCAGCAGATCGACGAGCAGCGCATTCGCTCGAACGTCTCGATCAAGCTCACGCAGTTTGGTCTCGAGCTCGATCCGGAACTAGCGTACAGCAACGCGAGACGCGTGGTTGTCGACGCGAAGCAGCGTGGCAACTTTGTGCGCGTGGATATGGAAGGTTCGAATGTCACGCAAGTCACGCTCGATATCTTCAAACGATTGCGGTCTGAATTTGAGCTGAACGACGTCGGGATCGTGTTGCAGTCGTATTTGCGACGGACTTACGACGATGCGAAGGAGTTGGTGAAGCTGCCGGCCCGCATTCGCATCTGCAAGGGGGCGTACAGCGAACCGCCGGAGGTCGCGTTTCCTGACAAGAAGGACGTCGACGACAACTACATCAGGGTGATGCAACTTTTGTTGTCGAGCGGTGTCTATCACGGTATTGCCACGCACGATCCCAAGATGATTGACGCGACGATCGATTTCGCGACGCGCGAGGGAATTGGGAAAGAGAAGTTTGAGTTTCAAATGCTCTACGGGGTCAGACGCGATCTCCAACGGCAGTTAGCGCGTAATGGGTTCAACGTGCGCGTCTATGTGCCGTATGGAAAACACTGGTATCCTTACTTCATGCGACGTTTGGCCGAGCGTCCGGCGAACATTTGGTTCGTCATGAAGAACGTGCTGAAGGGTTAATTCATTCAATCCGTGTTTCTAAAACGCGCAAGACAACGATGACTGAATGGTTCTGGGTTCTGTGGAGCGTGCTGGCTGCGATACTGATCGTGGCGGAGATCTTCACGTCCGGCTTCGTCCTGCTGTGGTTCGGCATCGGCGCGCTTGCCGCCGCGCTCGCGGGGCTGGTCGGCATCGACAGCCTTTTCATTCAATTCGCGATCTTCGCCGTCATCTCAATCGGCCTGACCGCCGCGTCGCGCACCATCTTCATCAACTACTTCTCACGTGAGAAATCCGGTCAATCACTGCGCAGCGGCGTTGACGCGCTTCCGGGGAAGATTGGAACCGTCGTCTCGTCCAGCACCGGCGCACTCCACGAAGGCGCGGTAAAAGTCTTCGGCTCAACTTGGACCGCCTACCCCGCCCCCGGCGAACCACCATTGGAAGCCGGCGAACGCGTTTGCGTCGACAGCGTAGAAGGCGCCTCCATCTACGTGAAGCGCGTCGGTGGCGAACCAGACTGGCGCCGCACCAAAGCCCTCCCCGAAAGCGAAGCCTAGAAGTTCGATCCCCGTGCGAGGATCATCGCGGCAGAAAAAGTGGTCCATTTCTATATCTCGCTTGTACCAACCGCGTACAGTTTTCGATTAACCGACTTCCCGCATTAAGAAGATTCACTCGTATCACAGTCTCGCAAGCGTGTTGCACAAAACGGCCCTCAACTTGCCTGAACATCGCGCGAACATGACCGAACAAAGGGGGGAAGTATGGATGCCTTTAACTTGCTGAAAGCGGATCACCGGAAAGTCGCTGAGCTCTTCGAGCAACTCGAAAGTGCGAGCGGGAAGCGAAAGCTGGATGTCTTCGCCCAGATCAAAACGGAACTGGATCTACACGCCTATATCGAAGAAAAGGTCTTCTACCCCGCACTGGAAGAGCCTTCAGAGACACACGATCTGACGCTCGAGGCTTACGAGGAGCACAAACAGGTCAAGACGTTGCTGTCACAGCTCGGCAGAGGCCGGACGGCGAACGACGAGTGGCAGGCCAAAGCAAAGGTGTTGCAGGAGAACGTCGAGCACCACGTCGAAGAAGAGGAAAACGAACTCTTCAAGAAGGCCCGTGCGGTTTTGAGTAAGGATCAGATCGAGGAACTCGGCATGCGGCTCGAAGAGGAGAAGGAGCGCAAGCAAGGTACGAAGCCTTCGAGCGGGACGAAAAAGGCCGCGGCAAAATCTGCTAACAAGACGGCCGGCACTTCGAAGTCGGCGTCGAATGCGGCAAAGCGGGTTTCCAGACCAAAGAAGTCGCGATCGAAGAAGTCTGGAGCGAAGAAACGCTGAAGCCAAAATCCGTGTCAGCGCTGAGCTGCAACAGGTCTCAGCGCTGAAGCCACGACTGAGCGGTCAGTGAGGCTCCGTGTCGGCTTCGTAGTTGTCGTCGAGAGTTTTGTCTTCTTCGAGTGGTGGTAATTCGATGGTGATTCGTTCCGTCGACGGCGCCTCGAGGTCGTCGCCGTCGAACCGTGCCAGTACGACCGTAATGTTGTCTTCACCGCCGCGGTTATTCGCTTCTTCGATTAGCAGGTCACACGCTTTTGGCAGATCGCCCTGACTGTTCACAACAATCCTCTGAATATCATCGGATCGCAGTTTTCCCGAAAGCCCGTCGCTGCAAAGCAGGACGACATCGCCCTGTCGCAAACGAATTTTCCCGACCACCGGATTGACGTCGCTCTGCGCGCCTAACGCCTGAAGTATGACGTTGCGAAACATGTGCGTCTCGGCTTCCGACTCGCTGATCTGACCCACGTCGACCAGTTGCTGGACCAGTGACTGATCTTTCGTTGCGAGTCGAATGTGGTCCTTGCGAATGATGTAGCCGCGACTGTCGCCGACCTGCACGAGATCCAGGCTGTCGCCTCTGACCGCCGCGCCCGTAAACGTCGCGCCCATGCCGGCGCAACGCGAGTCTTCCTGGCTGCGGTGATGAATCGCGAGGTTCGCGTAGATAGTGGCGTTCTTCAAACACTCCACGAGGTCCAACTCCGGATCGCACGAGGCGTTGCCCTCGCCGCCAATCAACATCTCCTTGACGGAGTCGACCGCCATGCGACTGGCAACGTCGCCGGCGAGTGCGCCGCCCATACCGTCAGACACGACGAGCACGAGCCCTCGGTCGCCGAGATCGAAACGCTTGAGCTTATCGGGCGGAGTGGCGCCGTCGGTGCCGGTCCATGTTTGTTCGGTAGACAGATCGAGGACCAGGAAATTGTCCTCATTGCCGCGTCGCACCCGGCCGACGTCTGTTTTGGCGAATAACTCTACGATCATAAGGAGAGCGTATCAGGGAGTCTGCTAAAGGTTGAGAACGGCGTAATTGTAACCTCGATGTGTTTTGCTGTCACTCCGTTAAAAAAAAGTACTTGGTGCTTTGTGCTTTGTACTTTGTTAGGGCGCTCTCTCTAATCTAAATGCGCGAAAAACAGGTACAAAGCACCAAGAACTAAGTACAAAACACTAAATCTTCTCGAGCGCCTGATCGAGGTCGGCGATGATGTCGTCCGTGTCTTCGATGCCGACTGAGATACGCACCAGCCCGTCGGTGATCCCGAGCCGTTGCCGTTTTGCTTCGTCAACGGAAGCGTGCGTCATCGTCGCGGGATGCGAAATCAGCGTCTCAACGCCGCCGAGGCTCTCGGCAAGGGTGCAAAGCTTAACAGACTCGAGCACCGTGCGCGCGTTCGCCAGCGAACCAACGTCGAACGCGACCATCCCGCCGAATCCGTGTTGCTGGCGACGAGCCAACGCGTGCTGTGGGTGCGAAGCCGAGCCCGGATAATAAACCTTCTGCACCTTCGGATGCTCTTCTAGAAACGCTGCGACCGCGCGGCCTGACTTATCATGCTGTTCCATGCGCAGCGCCAATGTCTTCGTGCCGCGCATCACCAGCCAGGAGTCGAAGGGCGAGAGAATCGCGCCCGCGCTGTTTTGCACGAAACCGATCCAGTTCGCGTCTTCTTCGTCGTTCAAAACCACGATGCCGCCGACGCCGTCCGAGTGGCCGTTCAGGTACTTGGTCGTTGAATGGACCACGATGTCGACGCCGAATTCCAGTGGACGCTGAAGGTAAGGCGACATGAACGTGTTGTCGCAAACTACGCGCGCGCCGGCGCGGTGTGCGATCTCGCTGACCTCTTTGAGGTCGGTAACGATCATCACCGGATTGGTCGGTGTTTCGATGAACACCATCTTCGTGTTTGGTTTGATTGCCGCTTCGACGTTGAGTGGCTCGGAGGTGTCGACGTAATCGAACTCTAGGCCGTAGTTGGTCAGGATGCGATTGAAGAGACGCGCGGTGCCGCCGTAAGTGTTATCGGAGACCACGACGTGCTCGCCTGATTTCACGAGCCGCAACGTAGCGTCAATCGCGGCCATGCCCGAGGCGAATGCAAAACCGAAACGCGCGCCTTCGAGGGCGGCGACGTTGCGTTCGAGCGCCGAGCGGGTCGGGTTCTGTGTTCGCGCGTACTCGTAGCCTTTGTGCTTGCCGAGTGCGTCCTGCGCGTAGGTTGACGTTTGGTAGATCGGAACTGTGACTGCGCCCGTGGCTTCGTCGGGTTCCGATCCGATGTGAATTGCTGTCGTTGCGAATCCCATGATTAGTTATTCATCACAAAGTCCGTCAAAGATTCCCTGGCTGCGATAGCGTTCGGCTCCGTCGGGGAAGACTGTGACAATGTTCCTGCCGGCGCCGAGTCGTTCCGCGATCTTGTAAGAGGCAGCCGCTGCCGCGCCGGTGGACCAGCCGCCCAGCAGACCTTCCAAACGCGCAATCGTCCGGATTGCGTCGCAAACCTCTTCGTCAGACACCATCAAGATCTCGTCGGCTAACGAAGCGTCGTAGATCTTAGGAATAAAATCACGTTGGCCGATGCCTTCGACTTTCTTCGGCCCCGGAGGTTTGCCGCCGTAAATCGAACCCTCCGGTTCGACGAGGACACACAAAGCGTCCTTGTTTATCTTCCGCACCGCGCGCGAAACGCCGACGAACGTTCCGGAAGTCCCTGCGCCGATGACGACCGCGTCGATACGGCCGTTCATCTGCTCGATGATTTCGCGTCCGGTGCTTCGCTCATGAAAACACGGGTTCGCGGTATTCTCAAATTGCTGCGGCACGAAGCTGCCTTTGATCGTCGCTGCGAGCTCGTGGCAACGGTCGATCGCGCCCTTCATTCCCGCCTCGTGCGACACGTACTCGATTTCGCCGCCCAACGCCTTGATGAGCTGCATTTTCTCTTCCGCGAAACCGCGCGGGACGCAGAGGATAACACGATAACCGCGTGCAACTCCCACCAGGGCAAGGCCGATTCCGGTGTTACCCGCGGTCGGCTCGATGATCGTCGCGCCGGGTTTTAGCAGGCCCCTCTCTTCGGCATCGAGAATCATCCCCAGCGCGGCGCGATCTTTTATGGATCCGCCGGGATTCAGCCATTCAATTTTTGCGTAAATGCCGGCCAGTGGAGGCGGCGCGAAACGCGAGAGATGAAGGAGAGGAGTTTGCCCGATGAGATCGAGAACGCTTTCAGCTACACGCATCATTTAAATCGATGTGGATGGTAGCGTTGAGGTTCAGGCGTGTCAAACACGTTCATATTGTTTACCGGCTGCGTTGGCGGGGATCGAGATATTCGCGGAGGCCGTCGCCGATGAAGTTGAAGGCCAGGACGGTGAGGGCGATTGCGATGCCGGGAAAAATCAGTGCGTGCGGGGCGGCTTGCAACGTTGAAAGATCGCGCGCTTCTTCGATCATGACGCCCCACGAAGGCGCCGGAGGTGGGACGCCGAGGCCGAGAAATGATAATGCCGCTTCTGACAGAACGGCGCCGGCCATGCCCAGGCTTGCCTGAACGATCAACGGCTGAATCGCGTTCGGCAGTATGTGAATGAGCATGATGCGCGTGTCGCTCGCGCCGAGTGCTCGTGCTGCTTGAACAAAATCGTACTCGCGGACTTTCAGCACCTGCCCGCGAATCAGTCGTGCGTAACCCACCCAGCCGATGATGCACAACGCGAGGATCAGTTTATTCAAACCCGCTCCCAGAAACGCCACCATCGCAATCGCCAGCAACAGACCAGGAAACGCGAGAAATACATTGAACAGATAGCCGGAGACGAATCGATCGACCCAGCCGCCGTAATAACCTGAAACAGCTCCCATGATCGTGCCGATCACGGCCGAGACAGCGACGACGATCATCCCGACCTGTAACGAGATGCGCGCGCCGAAGACGACACGAGAAAAGATGTCGCGACCGGTTGAATCTGTGCCGAACCAATGCTGCGCAGACGGCGGGAGATAACGCATTGCGAGATTCGTAGCGGTGATGTCGTACGGTGCGATCCACGGCGCAAACAACGCGACGAGCACGAGCACCGCGACGATTATCAAGCCAATGATCGTGAGACGATTCATGTGTTAACTAACGCGAATACGCGGGTCGAGCCAGCGATAAACCATGTCCGTAAGCAGGTTCGCGACGATGTAAGTCATGCTAATCACGAGCACGCATCCCTGCACCACGCGATAATCACGCTTGCCGATTCCGTCCTCCACCAACAGTAGTCCCAAGCCCGGCCAGCCGAAGATCTTCTCGGTGATGATGGCGCCGGCGAGTAGCACGCCGAGTTGCAAGCCGAG
>DATANW010000268.1:0-20682 GCA_036266055.1 Pyrinomonadaceae bacterium
GATGAAGCGACCGGACGTTACAACCGCAGTCGTGGCGAGTTGGGCTTTCCCAATGAGGTAATCAATGCGCTGGCCTCACGAAAGTTCGGTGTCTTCGCCAGTCCTTTCGCCGACGCGCGCGAAGAGCAAGGCATAAAACGCGCGGACGATCTGTCGCGCTGCGAGAGGTTCCTGGTCCAACTAAACGAAGAGTCCCTCGACTAAACGATGGCGACGACCGTGAACACGCGAAGCATCTCGAGACCCATCTCAAACCTGCGCTGGTGGATCGGGGGGCTGCTCTTCGCCTCTACCGTGATCAATTATCTCGACCGGCAGACACTCTCGGTTCTCGCGCCGTACCTCAAGCGGCAATACGAATGGAACAACCAGGACTTCGCGATGATCGTGATCGCATTTCGGGTTGCGTATTCGATTGGACAGACCGTGTCAGGCCGCTTGATCGATCGCATCGGCACGCGCAAGGGACTCACGATCACCGTCATCTGGTATTCCATCGCCGCGATGCTGACGTCGCTCGCCGGTGGCCTACGCAGCTTCGCACTCTTTCGTTTCCTGCTCGGCGCGGGGGAATCTGCGAACTGGCCCGCGGCGACGAAAGCCGTGGCCGAGTGGTTTCCCAAGAAGGAACGAGGTTGGGCGGTCGCACTCTTTGACAGTGGTTCATCTATCGGCGGCGCCATTGCGCCGTTACTCGTCATCGGTTTGTACAAATACTTCGGCGGTTGGCGGCCGGCGTTCATCATCACGGGCATGCTCGGATTTTTGTGGCTGATCGCCTGGCGCATGCTGTATCACCCGCCGGAATCACACCCGCGAATCAGCGACGCGGAACGCGAAATGATCCTGCGCGATCGACAGGAGTTAATCGAACAGGACCAACGTCCTAATCACAAGACAAAGTGGCGCGACTTAATAAAACTCCCGCAAACGTGGGGTGTGATCGCGGCTCGTACAATGACGGATCCGGTCTGGTTTTTTATCACCGACTGGTTTGCGATCTATCTCTTAACGAAAGGAATCAATCCCGAGCAGGGACTGCTTGCGTTCTGGATTCCATTTGTGGCCGCCGATCTCGGCAACTTCTTCGGTGGCGGCATGTCGAGCTGGCTGATCCGTCGTGGCTGGCCGGTCATTAAAGCACGCAAGGCAGTGGTTGTTTTTGGCGGGCTAGGAATGACTCTCCTGATCCCTACCGTTTTTACGTCGAGCCTCTTCGCGCTCGCAGGTTTGTTTGCGATCTCGACGTTCGCTTACGCAGCGTTCTCGACGATGGCCCTCGTGCTTCCGTCTGATCTTTACCGCAGCGAGTCAGTAGCAACTGTGAGCGGCATGAGCGGCACGGGCGCGGGACTCGGCACGATTGTTTCCACGTTTCTCATCGGCTACGTTTCCGATCGCTATTCTTTTGAACCGATCCTGATTACGGCGAGCTTTATTCCGTTCATCGGGATGATCCTGGTGCTGATTTTAATTCGTCCGAGAGACACTGATTATGCGCAGACGTAGCTTTCTAAAAACGGGGGCCGCCGTCACCCTCGCGAGCGCTTTGCCGCGCGCGAACGCGCAGGAGGTTCCCACACACAACTGGGAGACCTACGACTTCGGCCCGGGGCCGCAGGTCACCGATCGCTTGAACCAGGGACCGTTTGGGATCGAGCAGGACGCCGGCTGGTACACGGTGCTCGTCACTTCTCAATCAACAAAACCGGTGTCGAATTACGGTCTCGGTCTGATGGGTTACACCTGGGAAGAAGGCGGTCCTTCGCTCGCCGCGCGTGCCGGCTCGGAAACACTCGAACAGCACGTCGAAAAGATGGCGTCGCTCCCCTTCGTCGATGTGCTTTACATCCGCTGTGACTGGCGGGATGTGCAGACTGAGCCGGGCAAACTCAACCTGCATCCCGTGTTTGCGTTAACACTCGACGCCGCTAAACGTCACAACCTGCGCGTCGCGTTTCGCGTGCAAATGTCGAACACGGAAGGCCAACCCGGACGGCTTGCGCTCCCTGATTTTCTGCAGAACCAAGTGCCGCTCGTGAAGATCGGAAAGACTTACGGCGCGAAAGAAGATTTCGTCGAGCCGCGCTATGACGATCCGAAGTTTCAAAGCGCTTTCAAAGAACTGAATGAACTTCTCGTCCGTGAGTTTGACGACAAGCCGCTGATGGAATTCGTCGACCTCATGATGTATGGGTTCTGGGGTGAAGGTCACACCAGCAATCTTCCGAATCCGTTTCCGGATTATCTGACCGCCGCAAAAACGTCTCTGGCGATGACGAAAGTTCAGCTCGATCTCTGGAAGAAAGTGCCGCTGGCAGTGAACACGCAGCCCGACATCAGCAGCGTCGGGAATCGCGAAGTTCAGGATCTTTGTGTGCGCTCCGGCTGCTGGCTGCGCTCGGACAGTATCGTGATTGAAGAACCGATTCAGATCGAAGAGCTCGCGAACCGGCCGCCGTGGCTGGCGACGATCATGGAAGATGGTTACTACCGGCAATACAAGGTCGACGCGAAGTATCTGCCGGTTGACGAAGCCGGTATCAACGTACTCGAAAACTGGATGCTCCATGCAGTAGATCTCGGCGCGAACTACTGGTCGCTCTGGACCGAGTCTGACAATCTGCGGCGTTACTACGAGCGTTACCCAAACGGCTTTGACACGTTGCGACGACGGCTCGGTTATCGCGTGCGCCCAGCATGGATCTGGCAACGAAAACGATACGGGACCGACGAGATCATCGTTGCTGTTTCAAACGATGGTGTAGCGGGTGTTCCCGGCGTGCTGCGCTTGCACGTCGAGAGTGTCGAGCCAAAAATTCAACTCAGCGGATCGCTCGACGCCGGTCATCCACACGCCGGCAAAATCAGGCAAGCCTCATTTCTCTTACCAAAGAACAGCGATGGTCTAACGTTGAGAATTCGGGCCGAGATCGAAACGAAAGGCGGCATTCGACGTCCGGTCCGCTGGGCCACGGCGCAACCCACGAATTCGGACGGGTCTATCAATGTTCAGTTACTGCGGCGCGATAGTCCGAAATGGAGAAAGGGTGTTTAATCGCATCTCATGAGCTATTCGATCGGAGTAGATCTAGGCGGGACTAATATCAAGATCGTTGTGATCTCGAACGACGGCAACGAGCTCGAGTATCTGACTTGTGATACTGCCGACGCGGCAGGTTCATGGGCGCAAACGATCAAACAGAATGTCGACGAGATCCAAAACCAGCGCGGCCAGTCACCTTGTCACATCGGGCTTGCGGCGCCCGGCCTTGCGGCGAGTGATGGTCGATCGATCGCTTACATGCAGGGCCGGTTAAAAGGTCTTCAGGGCTTCGTGTGGCAGGATTTTTTGGATTCGGTTGCCCCTGTCGTTGTACTGAATGATGCGCATGCAGCGTTGCTCGGCGAGGCGTGGCGGGGAGCGGCAAAAGGTTATCGTAATGTCATCCTTTTGACGCTCGGAACAGGTGTCGGAGGGGCTGTTCTTGTTGAAGGTCGTCTCATCAAAGGTCAGATCGGACGTGCCGGTCACCTCGGTCACGTAACGGTTTACTCCGATGGTGGTCCAGACATCGTCAACACGCCGGGAAGTCTCGAGCAGATGATCGGCAATTACAACCTAGCCGAACGCTCGGGAGGTCGATTCTCCTCGACACGTTTGCTCGTCGAAGCACATCTTCGTGGCGACAAGGAAGCAACGACGGTTTGGCTTCGTTCGATCTTTCACCTGGCCGCAGCGATCGCTTCTTTCATAAATGCTTTTGATCCCGAGATCGTGATTGTCGGCGGCGGCATCGCTAAGGCAGGGCCGGCACTTTTCGATCCGCTTCGTAAAGAGTTGGATCGATTCGAGTGGCGGCCGTTGGGCCATACGGTACAAGTCGTACCCGCAGCTCTCGGTGAGAAGGCGGGCGCAATCGGCGCCGCGTACTACGGCATTCAGGAAGCCAAAGGCTGACTCCTCGCTCTGCCAAACACCACCTTTCGTTTACTTTCGCTCGAAACTTCCACCGCCAGGGACGAAAAATGCTACGATTGGCCTCCCGATGCTGAACGTAGAACGTCGCACCAAGATCCTCGAGCTGCTGGAAAAGCAGGGCCAGGTCGCGGTCGTGGAGCTGAGCAAACGCTTCAAGACCTCAGAAGTAACGATCCGCAATGACCTGAAGGCGCTGCACGCGCGTGGCCTCATCCGCCGAGCGCACGGCGGCGCTGTTAAAGTCGCGACGGTCAGCATGGATCCCTCGCTCAAGGTCAAAGCCGAGTTGCACGCCGACGAGAAACGGCGCATCGGCGCGGCCGCTGCCGAAATGATCAACGACGGCGACTCCATAATTCTCGACTCCGGCACGACCACGCACCAGATCGCGCGACAGATCAAGCACAAGAAAGATCTGAAAGTCATTACCAACGGCCTCAACATCGCCATGGAACTCTTCGGCGCTGACGACATCCAACTGATCTTTCTCGGCGGAGTCATCCGCCAGAATTCGTTATCATCCGTGGGACACTTCGCTGAAGACGTACTGGCCCAACTCTCAGCCGATAAAGTGTTCCTCGCAGTCGATGCGTGCGATTTGCAATTTGGCTTGAGCACGCCGAACCTTGAAGAGTCGCAGGTGAATCAGGCGATGGCGCGTATCGCGAGAGAAAAGATCCTTGTTGCGGACTCGAGCAAGTTTGGTAAACGAAGTCTCTCTCGCATCATTTCGCTCTCCGACATCGACGCGATCATCACGGATCGCGCGTTGCCGTTAGAGATGCAGAATGAGTTGCGAGCCCTGGATCTTAAACTCGTGTTGGTATAGAACACACGTCAATGAATCGTGACATGCGAAACCACGCGGCTGATCGCGCCGTGAGGGCTGGGCTCGTCGGGTCGCAAGCCTTCGCGGAGGGACGCATAGAGGCCCAACAACTGTCCGGCTAACACGAACAACGGTGGAAGATAAAGATCAGAGATGTCTTCCGTCAGGCCGAAATCGAGCGTTTCTCCGAAGGAATCCGGGCCATTCGGGGAAACAGCCAGGGACTTCTCGGTGAGCTTTTTGTCGCAAATCTCCCGAAGCAAATCCAGCTCGAACGCTCTGCGTCGATGATCCGCGGACAGGAATCCGACAACGAGCGTATCGCGATCAATAGCCGACAATGGACCATGTCTTAGTCCCAGGTACGACTCGGTTAAACCAATAACGCGGCCGCCCGTGAGCTCTATCACTTTCAACCCCGACTCAATCGCGGCGCCTTTCAGCGGCCCCGTTCCCAGAAAACAAACGCGCGAAAACTCTTCGTCAACCAGTCGTTCGCAAAGACTCATTGCCGCCGGAAGAACGGTCGAGGCACACGCCGCCAGGTTCTCGACGATCGAGCCGTACGTTGCAAGCGTTTGGTAATGCGCGAGTGCCTGGGCGACTACCACCATGTTTGAAAACGAGCTGGTCATCGCCAGGCCGCGATCGTTGACTTCATCGTCCAGCACAAAGCTGAACACACCAGCGCGCTCGCCGAATCGCGCCATCTTGCCGTTTTGATTACACGTGATGATGAAGTGTTTGATGTGTGGATACTTCGCCAGCGCCTGCTCTAAAACAGCGACACCCTCCGAGCTGTCCCCCGATCGCGAAAACGAAATCCAGAGATAATCACTATCAGTGAGAACGTAATCCTCCATGTTCGTCAGCAGATCGGTACTCGGCACAGCCTGGACGTTGCAGTTCCACTCTTTCTGCAACAGTGCGCAGACTGACTTGCCAATGTAGTCTGAAGTACCGGCGCCCACGAGGAGCACGTTGAGCGGCCGGGATCGAGCCGCGCCCACGCCGGCCCTCGTCAGAAAATCTTCGATGTGTCGCCAGGAGCGGATGACTCGCTGATAAGTCTGGCGCCACGTTTGCGGTTGCTGGAGAATTTCACGTAACGTGTGCACCAGACCCAGCGACTCGCGTTCCGCGAGGGAGAGCTCAACCAGGTTGGAATATTCCTTTTGCAATTCGCGTTGACGCTATATTAGAATCCAAAAGCATTCGAAAGCAATCAAAAGTTTAATCGATATTAGTTGAAAGCCGCTGGCTGGATCAAGATGAGTAGGTTGGAGCGACCTAAGATTCTCGTCATCGGTGAGTTGAATGTCGACATCGTAGCGACGGGTCTTCGGTCGGCGCCGTTGATGGGTTCCGAGATCCTCGCGGAGAAATGTGAGCTGACGCTCGGTAGTGCTTCCGCGATCTTCGCTGCCGGGATGGCTCAGCTCGGTCACGAGGTTACGTTCTTCAGTCAGGTGGGCCGCGATCATTTTGGAGATTTCTGTCTCAGGGCGTTGAAGCAGGCGGGAGTATCGACACGACACGTGATACGCAACGACAAGGAAACAACCGGAGTCACGATCGCTCTCAGCGGTAAACGCGATCGCGCTCTCGTTACGTATGCGGGAGCGGTCGCCACGTTCACGGCAGACTCGATCGATGAAACCGTGATGTCGAAACACGATCATCTTCACCTGACTTCTTACTATCTCCAGACCGGCTTGCGCCCGTCATTTCCCCGCTTGCTTCGACAAGCAAAAGCAGCGGGACTGACGACTTCCTTCGACCCGAATTCGGATCCGCATGATAAGTGGGACCGAAAAATCGATTCGGTTCTGAAGCATACCGACGTCCTGTTTCTGAATGAACGCGAGGCGAAGAGGCTGACGCGTTCGAACTCGTTGAACGGCGCATTGAAAACTCTCGGAGCAAAAGTTAACTGCGCGGTCGTCAAGCGCGGCGCTCGCGGCGCCACTGCGATTCAAAACGAACAACTCTTCAACAACTCCGGCTTTAAAATCAACGCGATTGACACCACGGGCGCCGGTGATTCATTTGCGGCGGGTTTCGTGTCGGCATACCTGCGCAAAGCCACCGTCGCGGAATGTTTACGAATCGGAAACGCCTGTGGCGCTCTCTCGACCACGAGCGTTGGCGGCACTGCCGGCCAGCCCACGCAGGAAAAAATCCGAAAATTTATTCAGGCGAATTCGAAAGATTCGAAGTGACCCGCGATGCCAAATCTCTGCCCCAGCCGTCCCCTGCTAGACGCGGCAACGCGCGCAGGCAAAGCTATCGCGGCACTAAACTTCTACAATGCGGAGACGTTGATCGCGCACGTGCGCGCCGCTGAGGCCACAGGGGAATCGATCATCCTGCAAACGACTGAAGCAACCATCGACTATCTTGGCTTGCAAATGATCTTCGGCATGGCCGCGGCCGCAGCCGAGCAACTCGAACAGCGAGTTGCACTCCACTTGGACCATGGCGGCAGTTACGAATTAGCAGCGCGCTGCATTGAAAACGGATATACCTCCGTGATGATCGACGGCTCCAAAATGTCTTTTGCCGATAACTGTGCGCTGACGCGGCGCGTGGTCGAGCTCGCGCATTCCGCCGGTGTGTCGGTTGAAGGAGAGTTGGGCCATGTGGGCCAAAACAATGATCCCGCAGCAGCAGCGACACGATTTCTGACCGAAGCAAGAGACGCCGCACGGTTCGTGAATGAGACAAACGTTGACGCGCTTGCCGTGGCGATCGGAACTGCGCACGGATTCTACAAAGGAGAAGTCAAACTCGACTTCGACCGCCTGCAGGAAATCCACGCCGCCATTCCAAACACGCCCCTCGTGCTTCATGGCGGGTCAGGCGTTTCGGCTGAGCTGCTCCAAGAGTCCATCGCAAGCGGTATTCGCAAGGTGAACTTCGGAACCGAGCTGAAGAACGCATTCACCAGCGCCATTAAGCGTTCGCTGTCGTCCAGTGACGACATTGATCTGAGACGAACTTTTGCCCCGGCGATTGCCGCCGTGGAAGAAATATCACGATCTAAAATCCGGATATGCTCTCGCGTCACTTACGAAAGGCATACGTCTAACTCATGACAAACTTCAACTGGTTGCTGGACGGCAGCATCGTCGGTTTGTACTTGCTGGTGACGATGGTCGCGGGATTGATGGTCAGAAAGTATGTGGGAAAGGTCGAGCACTTTCTGGTTGCGGGACGCGAGATGGACGTCTATCTCGGAATCGCCTCACTCGCAGCCACGGAGTTTGGCATCGTCACCTGCATGTACACCGCACAGAACGGGTACGAGAAAGGATTTGCGGGCGCGACACCCGGCATCCTGATGGCCCTCGCGATGGCCGGAGTCGGCCTGACTGGTTTCGTAATCAAACCGTTGCGCGATTCCGGTGTCATGACGATTCCTGAGTTGTTAGAAAAGCAGTTTGGCCCCCGCATTCGCTGGGCTGCCGGAGTCGTGATCGTGCTCGGCGGACTTCTCAACATGGGTGTGTTTCTCAGAACAGGCGGCCAGTTTCTAGTGCTGGTAGCAGGATTAGACGTGCGCTATCTCGAGATCATGATGACGGTCTTGCTTGTAGGAGTCGCGGTCTACACGATCCTCGGCGGCATGTTGTCAGTGCTGGTTACTGACTTCCTGCAATTCGTCGTCATGAGCGCCGGGCTGATACTGGTGACGATCCTGATCCTCATGAACGTCGGTTGGGAAAAACTCGTCAGCACAGTGGACATGAGTTACGGAGCCGGCGGTTTCAATCCCTTTGTGAATCCCACGATGGGCTGGCAATACGTTTTATTCAACCTGATGCTGAACACAGCCGCCGTCCTCACCTGGCAAACGACGATCGCACGCGTATTGGCCGCGAAGGACACCAACACAGGCCGCAAGGTCTACACCCGAACCGCTTTTTTCTTTGTGTGTCGTTTTCTGATTCCCGGCATCTGGGGCATCGCGGCGCTGGCCACGCTTGGTCCAGTCGCAAACACACTCGAAGCAATGCCGCAATACCTGAGTACCGCCGTGCCGGCCGGATTAATGGGAGTGCTCATCGCTGCGATGTTGGCGGCTGACATGTCGACTGACTCGTCGTACATGCTGACGTGGTGCAGCGTGATCTACAACGACATCCTCGCGCCGTTTCGCAAACGGCCGTGGTCCGAGCGCAAAGGTTTGTTCTGGAACCGCACGATCATCGCCCTGATCGGCATCTTCCTGCTGGTCTACGGACTCTGGTATCCGCTCAAAGGCGATCTTTGGACCTACCTCGGCGTGACCGGAACGATCTATCTCGCAAGTATCTCGGTACTGCTCATCGCGTGCTGTTATTGGCGTCGCGCAAATAGTTGGGGCGCCGGCGCTTCGATCATCGTGAGCGCGGCTATTCCGATCGCGTATCTCGTGATGGAACAATTGCCGTCGACTGCGGAACTCGCGAAATCCATTGGTCCATACTATTCAGGGATCGCGACGTATCTATTGTCAGGAGCAGCAATGGTCATCGGCTCGACGCTCAAACCCCGCGCAGAAGGGAGACCGGCTCATGCCTAGTCACTGGTTCTGGGGTGCGCTTACGATCGCCTGTGTGATCTGGTACTCGACGATAACGATCTATGTCGCCATCAAAGGCGCACGTGACATCAAAAACATGCTGGCGCGTCTCGACTCCATAAGAGAACGAGACGCTGAGAAGTCGTAAGTCAGAGATCAAACTGCTGGAGGCCGGTCATGCTTGTCTGCATCAGTGCAAATCCCGCCATCGATCGCCGGGTGCGACTCGACAAACTCGCGGTCGGACAAATCAACCGCGCCTTGTCCGCCGAACCTTTTCCCGGTGGGAAAGCAGCTCACGTGGCGATGGTCGCGAAGATGCTTGGTCTCGACGTGATGTGGGTGGGATTTCTTGGTGGCGCTACAGGCGAGCAGTGTGAAGCGGGTTTGACTGAGTTCGGAGTTCCCTTGACTGTCATCCGCACGCAGAGTGAAACGCGTGCGAATCTTGAGATCATTTCCGCCGACGGACGCGTTACGGAGATCCTCGAGCCCGGCGGAGCTGTGACGGAAGGTGAAGTTGAACGGCTCATCGCAACCTGTCGCGACCTTTTTGCGGAAACCGAACCCGGTACGCAGGTCGCCATGTCCGGCAGTTTGCCACCGGGCGCTCCTGCGGATCTTTATGCGGAGTTGATCCGGTTGGCCCATGAATATGATTGCCGAACTCTGCTCGATACGAGTGGCGACACACTGCGGCAGTCGCTCATCGCAGCGCCCGACTTCGTAAAACCAAACCGGAATGAAGCGTCGGACTTCGCGGGCTATTCGATTACCACCGCGAGTGCGGCCCTCGAAGGGACCCGCCTGTTTTTCAACGCCGGCGCGAAGAGCGTCGCGATCTCGCTCGGAGCTGAGGGAATGATCTGGCAACGCGCAGCGTCGGGTGACGCCTTTGTCGCCGAGCCTTTGCCGCTCAAAGATTGCTCCCCTGTCGGCTGCGGCGACGCTGCTCTCGCCGGATTTGCGGTGGCCCACGAACGTGGATTGACCGATGAAGAGACGCTGCGTTTGGCAACGGCTTGCGGTTCCGCAAACTGCATTGCCGACGCGCCCGGTCGAGTTGATGCTGCTGAGGTTGAGCGCCTGGCGGTGGGAGTTACCGTGCGGCGAGTTGTAGCTTGCGAGCCGGAACGTCGTGTCGCCATGGAGGCGCAATGATCCGCATCGCGCTTGCCGGCTGCGGTGAACACTCGCGAGCGAGCCATGCTGCTCCACTCGCGAGATTCGCGGCCGCTCATCCGAATGAAATCAAACTGGTAGCGGCGTGCGATCTCAATCAAGATCGAGCGTCCGAGTTCTGTAATTCTTTCGGCTTCGCTCAAGCGTACGAAGATCTAGACCAGATGTTGGAGGTCGAGAAACCCGATGCGTGCGTGAGTGTCATGCCGATCGAGAAGATCGGGGAGGTCGGCATCAAACTCCTGGAACGCGGACTCCCCTGTGTAATTGAAAAACCGCTCGGGACGTCTTTGCCGGAGATTGAGCGACTCGCTCGCGTGGCGCGCGAAACACAAACCCCGCACATGATCTCGGTCAACCGACGCTTCATGCCCTATCTGAACCAGGCTCGTTCGGGGATGCAGCAACATGGACCACTGCGCTACGTGAGAGCATCGCAAGTTCGCCACCAACGAAGCGAGCCGGATGTCATTTGGTCGACGGCGATTCATGTTATCGATGCACTGCGATACCTAGCAGGTGATGTCGAGAAGTTTGACGTGGCATTCTCGCGCGGAGAAACAACCGAGGCCACGTGGTATTTGATCTCGTTACGATTCGAGAACGGCGCGACCGGTCAAGTGGAGGTCTTGCCAACGGCCGGCATGGTCGAAGAGTCGTACGAGTTGTTTGGCGAGAATTATCGTGCGCGTGTGACTGCCGGCTCGGGCACGCAGCGTTCGCTCGAGTGTTGGGCAGACGGCGAGCGCGTGATCGCGAGGCACGCTACCGAAGACGAGCCTGAAGATCTTCGGAATGGCGCCTACCAGGAAGTCGAAGCGTTTGTCCGCGCTTTGCAAACCGGGAGCCGTCCCCAACCTTCGATTGACGACATCCTGCCTTCGGCACGAATCAGTTTTGCGATTGCTGATCTTGTCGGTAATTCCCGGTCTAACCAGCGATGAACAAATTCACGGGCCTGCTAATCCTGGCGATCACTCTGCTGTTGTTTACGGCTTCAGCACAGGAGCAAAAACACACGGGCGGAAGTACGTTTGCGAAAAACGACATCACTTATTCAACTGCCGTCGTAACTCCTCACGTGCCCTGGGCCACAAAGCTGCCGCAAGGTCCGATTAAGAGTTTCTTCATCCCGTCGATTCAATACGGACGAGACATGGTTGAGCTGATGCAACGCCTCGCTCTCTACCCGACCACGGATTCGATCGATAGCAGTTGGGACATCAACTGTTGGGGCATTGGCGATTACTACGGCCATGAATATCGCGGCGATCGCGACGACTTTCGCACTGTGTACGGCTACGTTGAAAAGGACCTGACCGGCGACGCGCGTTACGAGGTGATGCTGATTCCCGGCATAAACGGATGGTCGCGCATGACCCGCGCGACCCGCGATGCCATTTTGCGGCGCGTGCAGGAAGGCGCCGGACTCGTGCTTCTGCATCCGTTCGTTGGCGATGTCGCCGGACATCCGTTCAAAGGAGACGAACCCATTGGTGACGAACGTATTTGGGAGCTCTCTCCGCTTGTCGGAGTTGCGAATGATACGGTGAACGAACGTGGCTATCCGGAAGTAAATCGCGACGCGGTTACAAAAGGCAAATGGGAACCCGGCGATCCTCACTTCATCACCGAGGGAGTGCCACTCGAACTACTTCCGGAAGGAACAGTTGGCGGATCTTTTTATCGTTACAAATCGAAAGGCGACGTCCTCCTCAAGTCGGGAGCTCACCCGATCATGAGTGTGAGCAATTACGGCAAAGGCCGTGTCGTCGCCATGGCCTACATCGAGGAGGGTTTCACTCCGCAAAGCATCAACCCCATCGAGAACAAGATCTACTGGGACTACTGGGAATACCAGTACTCCTTACTCGCGCGCGCGGTGCTGTGGGCGGCCGGAAGAAACACGCCTGTTCGTATTCAGTCGCTGACCGCGGCCCAAGACGAAGTGAAGCTCTTGCTCAACGCAGCGAGCCAGCAATCGGTAAAAATCGAAGTCAACGGCCATAACGAATTTGGCCAGCCGCTCGGTTCGACGACCGTCGATAAAGTTCTGGACTCCGGTGCAAACGCAGTCGAAATACCCGCCGCCAAACTGCGGCCGTCTTTTGGTTGGCCGGGGGGTCGGCAAATCCTAAACGTGATCATTCGCAACGCGAGCGACAACTCAACCCTCAACTGGGGCGCGACAACGTTTACCACGCCGAAGCGCGCGATGATGACCAGCGCCAAAACGGCGGTCGACGTTTACAAGCGTGGCGAAACCCTAAGCGCTGTGTTGCGAGCGTCCGGCAATCTCAACGGATTGCAAATGCGCATGCAGGTGTGGGACGACCTCGGGCGCTTGCTCGGCAACATTTCCGCTCCCGCTCGTGGTGAACGGACCTTTACCTTTCCGCTCACGAATTTTCTCGGGAAGTCTGCTCTCGTGAGAGGTGAGTTGGTCGACGCGCAGGGCGCGATCGTCGATCAAGTGCGAGCGAAACCCGCGATGGTGGTCCAGGACATGCGCCGCGCGAAGGATTACACGGCACTCGTTTCGTTTGGCGGCACCAAACACTATCTGCAAGACGCGCAGATGAAGATGGTTCGCGCCGCCGCCGCTGATACGGGTTTCACCTGGTCTAACGACGTGGACAATTCGCTCAATATTCCGCGCGGCACGTTTGGCGTTTACTGGTACGACCGTGGACCAACCACGCCCGAGGCGATGGAGCGCGCGATTGCCGACTATCAAAAGACCGGCGACTTCGACGCCCTCGGCTACCTCACAAAAAAAGAACTCTACAAACGCACGGGAGATAAGAAGTTTCTCCAGCGCACGCCTTCATTCAACGATCCGGCTGTCCTGAAAAATCTTGCCGACATCGTTCGCGCTTCCGCTCGCAACAAGGCGCGCTACAACATGGATTACTACTTCGTCGGTGACGAGGGCTCGCTTACTTCGTACGGCGACGCGGTCGACTTCGACTGGAATCCACATACACTCGCGGAGCTCCGCGCCTGGTTGCAACAGCAGTATGGAAGTCTCCCCGCTCTCAATAACACGTGGCGCACGAGTTTTAGCGATTGGAATTCGGTCGTGCCGTATACGACAGACGAAGCGCGGAAGACGCGCAACTTTGCGCCGTGGGCCGATCACCGAACGTTCATGGAGATCACTTTCGCGCGAGCTTACCAGACGGCTCGCGACGCTGCGATCGAAGGCGATCCGGACGCGCACATCGCAGTCTCCGGCACGCAGGCGACAAATGCTTACAACGGCGCCGACTGGTCGCGGCTCGATCGCGTGATCGACGATTTCCTCTCCTACGACGGCGGTAACCAGTGGGACATGCATCGATCTTTCGCGAAGCCAAACGCGATGATCGGCTTCTGGACCGGATACGGATCGCATGGCCTGGCAGTGCAAAACGCCATCTGGACCGCGGCGATTCATAATGTCCTGCATCCGAATATCTTCTGGATGTACTCGTTCCTCAATCCGGATCTCACTCACTCGGCGTCTGCGCGCGACATGGGCAAGGCGTTTAGCTCGCTGAGATCCGAAGGCGTCGGCAAGTTGTTGATGGAGTCGGCGCGGCAACAGGATGGAATTGCGGTTTATTACTCGATGCCGTCGATTCACGCCGCGAGCATTCTCGGTTATCACCAGCGCAGCAGCGACGATGACGACGAAGTCGCAAACAAGGCACGGCTGAGCTTTTCAGCGAACCGCGACGGCTGGGTCAAAACCATCAAGGATCTCGGCCTGCAATTTGACTTCGTATCTGCGGAAGATGTGGCAGCGAGGGGGATCGCAAATGACAAGTACAAAGTCGTCATCCTGCCGCTGGTGTTTGCGCTCTCGAACGAAGAGATCCAACAGCTCGAGCAGTTTGTTACGCGTGGCGGCGTCGTGATCGCTGACGCGGCGACGGGATGGCTGGACCAGCACTGCGCGTGGCAGAAGAATGACCGCGTGAACAAGCTGTTTGGCATCGCGACGGTTGCGTCAGATAAGCGCGTTTTGAAACTGGCAGCGGGCGTTGTTAGCGCGTCTTCGCGGGGAAACGAATGGAGTTTGCCGCAGGAGCTTTCGGATATCCGTATCGCTGAGCCTGACGTAAAAGCTGTCGGTGGCACAGCGCTTCTCAAAAGCGACAATGGCGACGCGGCTATCGTGAACGGCACCGGAAAGGGCTGGACCATCTATCTCAACACCGCCTGGGATCAGTATCCAAAACAGCGTGCGACGAATTTTGGCGGCGCGGCGTATCGGCGTCTCGTTAATGCGCTTTTCAACAAAGCCGGCATCCGGCCTGCCGTCGAGGTGACGTCGCCGGACGGTCGTCAGCTACCGCAAACGCAAATCGCTCGCTACAAGTTCGGCAACGCTGAGATCGTTGCGCTCGTGAAAGAGAACGTCGCGCTCGCGGGTGTTGTTGGACAGGACGGCGTGACGACTTACAACGATGCCAGCCTCGGGCAGGTAGCGAAGCAGGAACTCACGATCAAACTCCCGCGCAAGTTTTATGTCACTGACGTTCGCGCAGGCAAAAAACTGGGCTTCACGGATGTTGTGCACAGCTCGATTTTAGTTGGTGATGCGCTCGTCCTCGCGCTTACGCCTGAGAGCAACGAGTTGAAGTTTGACGCTCCGGTTTCAGCGCGCGCCGGCGAGCAGGTCTCGTTCAGTTTTAAATCGACGACGACGGGCACGAGCCTGGTGCGTTGTCACGTCTATGCGCCTGACGGCTCTCGCTTGCCAATCTATTCGAGCAACGTCCTCATCGAGAATGGGCGCGGCACGTTTAGTCTGCCGTTTGCATTGAATGATCCAACCGGCAAATACGTCGTGCGTGCAACCGACGTGGTAACCGGCGCAGTGATAGAGAAGTCGATCGAGCTTAGGTAGGTCATGAATCCAGATACCCTGCCCGCGGTAGTTGATTGCCTTATTCCTCCCGACGATTTTCCTGGCGCCTACGACGCGGGCGTCTGTGACTACATCGAACAGCTTCTTCAGACCGATCTTGCAGAGCACGCCGACCTCTTTCGCGCGGGGATCGAGGCGATAGACACCGAAGCACTCGCCACATACAACGCACCGTTTGCCGCTCTCACGCGGGAGCAGCAGATCGCGACACTGGAAAGTATCGAATCCGGCGCGGTGAAGACTTCGTGGCCCATCGCACCGGCACACTTCTTCGTTATGCTGGTGAACACAACTGCCGAGGGCTATTACAGCGATCCGCAACAAGGCGCAAATCGCGGACGCGCGTCGTGGGTGATGACCGGTTTTGAAGAAGCCTTGGACTCATGAAAAACTACGACGCCATCATCGTCGGAACAGGAGCGGCAGGCGGAATCGTCGCTTGCATACTCGCCGAGGCCGGCAAGAGTGTCTTGTTGCTGGAACGAGGCCCGGCGTTGAGTTTTTCCGACGTGGGTCGCGACCACCTGCGGAATCAACGGCTCGCGATCTACGGTCATAACGCTGGTCCTGAGTTGATTGGTAATCCGCGCGTGTTCGTCGATCCCGAAGGGCGTGCGCGAATAGTCAAACCGCATGAGCTTGATTATCACAACAACGCCGCGTGCGTCGGCGGCGGAACGCGTGTTTACGGAGCGCAGGCGTGGCGTTTTCATCCGGACGATTTTCGGATGGCGAGCAAGTATGGCATTCCGGAGGGAAGCTCCCTCGCCGATTGGCCCATCACTTACGAAACGCTCGAACCTTTCTATGAACGCGCAGAGTGGGACTTAGGCGTCGCAGGCGACGGACGGAGCATTCAAGCCGAGATTCCTCGCAGGCGAAACTATCCGCTGCCGCCGGTTCCCTCGAGTCCGCATACGGTTGCTCTCCAGCACGGCGCCCGACAACTTGGTTGGGGAACGGCTCCGGTCCCTCTATTGATCAATACCGAACCGTACGGCGGGCGCGCAGCGTGTATCGAGTGCAAATACTGTGTCGGGTTCGCGTGTCCCACTGACGCAAAGACGGGCACTCAAAACACCGTGATCCCGCGCGCGCTGGCGACCGGTAATTGCGAACTCAAGACGTCCGCAGTCGCAGAAACAATCGAGACGGATGACCGCGGAAACGTCATCGGTATCTCTTATTTCGTAAACTCGTCAGGCACACCGCAACGCGAAACCGCGCGCGCGAAGCTCGCGATCGTTTCAGCGGGCGCGATCGAATCAGCGCGGCTGTTGTTGAATTCCCGGTCTTCGTTTCATCCCGCCGGGCTTGGTAACGAACACGATCAAGTTGGGCGAAACCTGCAAGGTCATCTCTATCCGCGTGCTTATGGATTATCCCCGACGCGAGTATTCAACGGGATTGGACCAGGCGTCACCGTGGCGACGATTCAGTTCAATCATGACAACCCGGGAATCATCGGCGGCGGCATGCTCGCAGACGATTTCATCAAGCCGCCGATAGATTTCTGGTACGACTCGTTGCCTCCCGATCTGCCACGCTGGGGCGTGGCGAACAAGCGATTCATGCGCGATAACTACACTCGTGTAATGCATGTGCGCGGGCCGGTGCAGGACATTCCGAACCCGGACGGACGCGTGACCATCGATGACGCGGTGCGCGACAAGTGGGGAATTCCGGTCGCGCGGCTTAGTGGCACGACACACGCGGCGACTGTGGAGTCGGCGGAGTTTATGCGAGAACGTGGTGAAGAGTGGTTGCGTGCGAGTGGATGTGAAAGAGTTTGGAGCATGCAGCCGGGTTTAATATTGAGCGGCAGACAGCATCAAGCGGGCACCTGCCGCATGGGAAGCGACGCAAAGACTTCGGTCACGGACGAATGGGGACGCGTTCACAACCACGATAATCTGTTCGTGGTAGATGGATCGCTTCACGTTACGAATGGCGGCTTCAATCCGGTGCTGACCATCATGGCGCTCGCGTTTCGCTCCGCTGAATACATTGCGCGACTGATTTGAGGGAGCATGAACAAACTAAACATCGCCATGATTGGCTACGGGTTCATGGGACGCGCGCACAGCAACGCGTGGCGACAAGTGCACAGCTTCTTCGATACCCCTTACGAGCCTGTGTTAAGAGTGATCTGCGGCCGCAATGAGACGGAAGTAGAACGAGTCGCGGGGCACTTCCACTGGCAGGAGTATGCGACTGAGTGGGAGGAAGTCGTAACCCGGAACGACATCGACGTTGTTGACATATGTTCACCTGGTTACACGCACGCACCAATCGCGCTAGCTGCGGCTCAAGCAGGAAAAATACTCTTTTGTGAAAAGCCGCTGGCCAACTCCCTTTCGGAAGCCGAGGAGATGCTCAAAGCCGCAAACGACCATGGCTGCGTTCACATGATCTGTCACAACTACCGGCGTGCACCGGCCGTTTCGCTCGCCCGCCAGTTGATCGATAGTGGCGAAATAGGAACCATCTATCACTATCGTGCAACGTATTTGCAGGATTGGCTCCGCAACCCCGAGTTTCCAACGCGATGGAGATTGAACAAGTCCGAAGCAGGTTCGGGGGCACTAGGCGATCTCTTTTCCCACTCGGTAGATCTCGCACGTTATCTTGTCGGCGAGATCTCGGAGTTGTCGGCAATGCTCAAAACGTTTGTCAGTAAACGTCCCGTTGCGAACAGCGAAGATATGGCCCATGTCGACGTCGACGATGCTGCGCTCGCACTCGTCAAATTTCAGAACGGAGCGATTGGCTCTATCGAAGCAACTCGCTACGCATCAGGTCGGAAGAACTTTAATCGCTTCGAGATCAACGGTAGTAAGGGCAGTATTGCTTTCAACCTGGAGCGAATGAATGAGCTCGAGTTCTATTCAGATGAAGGTCCAAATAGCGGTTTCAAGACAATCCAGGCAACTGATCCCACGCACCCGTACGTGAAGGGCTGGTGGCCTCCTGGTCACATCATCGGCTACGAACATACTTTCACGCACACGGTTTTAGAATTGTTGCAGGCCCTTGCCGAAAAAAGATCGCCGACTCCTGACTTCGAAGATGGCGTCAAGAATCAACGAGTGCTGGACGCAGTCGAAAAATCGGCAGTAACAGGCGAGTGGCAGAGTCTCGCATAAGAAGGCGGCGTAGTTTGCAAATAAACATCTTTACAACGAAGGCTGAGCTTGGCCAGGCTGCGGCTCGAGACGCGGCGGTAATTATCAATCACGCCATCGCAGAACGTAACTCAGCTTACGTGATAGCCGCCACAGGAACGTCGCAGTTTGAGTTTCTGGACGCGCTCATGCTTGAACCGATCGACTGGCGTAAAGTCACGTTTTTCCACCTCGATGAATACGCCGATCTACCAGAATCGCATCCTGCCAGTTTTCGCCGTTATTTAAGAGAACGAATCGTTAGCCGCGTTCACCCGCGCGCTTTTCATTTTATCGACGGTGAAGCCGATGACGTTTATGACGAGTGTCGCCGCCTTGGTCAGCTCATCACGCAACAAGCCGTTGATGTAGCGTTTGTCGGTATAGGTGAAAACGGGCATCTCGCATTTAACGACCCGCCGGCAGACTTTGATACCGACGACCCATACATCGTTGTCAATCTCGATGACGCATGTCGCCGACAACAAGTTGGTGAGGGCTGGTTCACAAGCACTGATGAAGTTCCAGCTCAGGCGATTTCGATGTCGATCAAACAGATACTCAGAAGCCTCGAAATCTTGTGCATTGTTCCGGACCGCCGAAAGGCGGAGGCAGTGAAAGCCTCTGTCGAACTGAACGTAAACCCAATGCATCCTGCCTCCATACTGCAGACGCACGAACGCGTGAGGTTGTATCTAGATCGCGACTCGTCCGCGCTCTTGAGCCACCGTTCCTAATTCCCGGGCCCAAGACTATTGCCGCGACTCCGGCAATTGCTATCGCGAGTGACCATGACTCCTAACGAATTGGGTTGGTCAATTCGGTACGCAACGAATGTTTTTAGAGACTCGGGATTGATTGGCTACCATCGCGGGAGTATTCGAGTCGAAAGGCTGGCCGGAACACTGCGTTCCGATGAGGTTTTACAGGCGAGCGATTTCCGCCCGCGAAGCCATGATCTTGACCTTCTTTAATTCGGTCCCTTTCATTCCAAAAAACGTAGCCATCTCGACGATCTGTCTTTCATTCACGAAGTCCTTTGGATCAGAGCAGAATTTTTCCATTGTCGGACCAAAATCCTGGCAACTCATGCCCTTCGGTATGCGGAGGCCGAGTCTACATTCACCACTAAGGCCGTAATGCGAACATAATTCACAAATTATCATTTTCAAATCACCGTGGTTGAAGCGTGGCCGTTACCCCTGGTGGATGAACAATGGCAGTCACAGCATCATCGTCGTTAGATAAAGACGGCAACCGCTTCACCGCTCTTAACACTTTACGATTAAAACCGGCGATAGCATCATACTCGTTATTGTAAATATCGAAGAGCGCTGAGAGATTTGCCGTTGTTATTACTTCGCGCATCTGTTCGGTAAGATGAAGCAACTTTATCTCTCTCCGCCTTGATTGCCTGAAACATTTTTTTGCTCGTCGATTTGTCTTTGCTGTTGAGTTCAGGTGATCCGGATGAATTCCAGAAGAGCTGAGAAGGGAGTAAGCGACTCTCGGTTCACAATGACCCTACGCGGTAAAGTGGTGCATGTCAACTATCCTAAAATTCTAAAATACCGACTGCGATTCAACTTGTTTATGAAGTGGGTTCGCTATATGCGTCGTTCAGCTTCCGAAAGTGGTAACCCATTGCGGCCAACCGCAGCGTTTCGGCAAGCTTGTCGTGATGCTTTACCAGCGCTTGAGTAAAGAAGCGCCAGAACTCCTTGCGCTCACCATCAACTATTCCCAGCTTGAGCATCACGCGCGCGAATGCCGTGACCGCACTAACAGGATTATAGCGTTGAGGCTCTACAAACTGCTGGGCCGTTCGTTTCATCGAGTCAAGCGCCCGCTGATAATATTCACGCGGGGAGTAAATAGTTTGCATGATCGATTGATAGCCGTGAATTAGCATAGCCGGATCCATGCGGGTCTTGAAGTTCAAGGAGCAGGTAGTATTATTTCCTGAAGCTTCTCCTAATAGCCGTCCCTCTCGCTCGAGCCGTTTCCATAACTGCGTATCAGGAAGCGCGTTCAGCAGGC
>DATANW010000269.1:0-3193 GCA_036266055.1 Pyrinomonadaceae bacterium
TGTTGGACCATGATGTTTTGGAAGACACCCATGAACGACAACCTGTTGCCCGCTTCGAGGCGGACGTCGTCGCAAAAGAGCGTGTAGAGGAGTTGCAGGTTCTTTGTAGGTTCAGTGGTGCTCATGGTTACTCCAGCATTGTCTTAAACGCTGATTCGTCGATGACCGTCACGCCGAGCGATTCGGCTTTGTCGAGCTTCGATCCCGCGGCTTCGCCGGCGACGACGTAATCTGTTTTCTTGCTCACGGATGAGTTTACTCGTCCGCCTCTCGCTTCAATCAACGCCTTCGCCTCATCACGTGTGAAACCAGCGAGCGTCCCCGTTAATACGAACTGTTTGCCCGCAAATCGCTCATCGATTGATGCGCTGCTCTTCCGCGACGACTCCGTGTTAATACCGACGGCGCGGAGCCTATCACAAAGCGCTCGATTACCCTCATCATCAAACCAGTCGCGAACACTCTCCGCGACTGTGAGGCCGATTTCCGGTATCGCGTCGAGCTCTTCAACAGTCGCTTCACTCAGACCATCGAGCGAGCCCATCTCGTGCGCAAGAATTCCGGCGGTGCGTTCCCCGACGTGACGGATGCCGAGTGCGTAAATCAGGTTCGTTAATTCACGCGACTTGCTCGCCTCGATCTGTTCGAGGAGATTGGTGGCCGACTTCTTCGCCATGCGTGGTAGGGCGGCGACTTGATCGAGTGTCAGTGAATAAAGATCGCCAACGTCTTTCACGAGGTTGGCTTCGACCATCTGGATCGCGAGCACGTCGCCCAAGCCTTCGATCCGCATCGCGCGACGCGAAGCGAAGTGAAGCAGGCGGCCGACGATTTGCGCCTGGCAATCCGCGGCGACGCAGCGTGCGACGACCTCGCCTTCGGGACGCGAGATCAATCCGCCGCATACGGGACAATGAGTCGGAGGCTTGAAGACTTTCTCTTTTCCCGTCCGCTTCGCAGTGATAACACTAAGGACCTTCGGAATGATCTCGCCGCTCTTTTCGATCATCACGAAGTCGCCAATCTTTACTCCCAGGCGCTCAATCTCATCGTAATTATGGAGCGTCGCTCGGGAAACGGTCGTCCCGGCCAGAAACACCGGTTCAAGATAAGCTACAGGTGTCAGTGCTCCCGTTCTCCCAACCTGCACTTGAATGTCCAACACCTTCGTCGACGCCTGACGCGCGGGGTACTTGTAAGCGATGGCCCAACGCGGCGCTTTCGAGGTCGCGCCAAACTCGTCTTGCAACGCGGTCGAGTTGACCTTTACGACGAGCCCGTCGATCTCGTAGCCAAGATCGTCGCGCAGCTTCTCCTGTTCGTTGGCGAAGTCGATCACCTCGTCGATCGACTTGCAGAGTTTGCGATGACTGTTTACTCGAAAGCCCGCCTTCTCGATCCAGGCGAGCGACTGCGAATGCGTTGGGAATGGTTTGCGTCCGCCGACGAGCAGGTCATAGACAAACATATCGAGCTTCCGCCGCGCGACCAGTTTCGGATCCAGTTGGCGGATTGCACCCGCCGCGGCGTTTCGCGGATTGGCGAATCGCGGCTCGCCGGCTTCTTCACGTTCCGCGTTGGTTCGTTGAAACACGTCGAGTGGAATGAAGACTTCGCCGCGAACTTCGAGCGGTCCGTCAATTTCCTTCGCTTGCCGGTTCAGACGCAACGGCACGCTGCGAATCGTGCGCGCGTTTTGCGTCACCTCCTCGCCGATGCGCCCGTCACCGCGCGTCACACCGCGGACCAACACACCGTTTTCGTATTGCAGCGACAGTGACAGGCCGTCGATTTTTAATTCGGCGACGTATTCGAGTGGGCGTCCTTCGGCGAGACGACGACAACGTTCGTCAAACGCGCGCAGCTCGTCGATGTTGTAACTGTTGTCGAGCGACATCATCGGCCGCGTATGGACCACCTCGGGAAAGCCTTCTGCAGGCCTGCCGCCGACGCGTTGCGTGGGACTGTCGGGCGTTATGAGCTCAGGGTGGGCGCCCTCGAGCTCCTGCAGCTTTTGCAGCAGCAGATCGTACTCGCGATCGGAGATTTCCGGAGAGTCGTTGACGTAGTACAGATCGTCATGACGTCGAATCTCGTCCCTCAGTTTCTCGATGTCGCGGGCGATTGCTTTCGACACTGATTTATCCGTGTTTTAGCTTTGGCAGGGGTGCGGTTGATTTGCGATCTTCCTCACCTGATTCGGTGACGGGTTTTGATTTTGAGGCCGCGAGCTTGTGAATCACGCGTCCGATCAGCTTGATGCTTTGCAGAAAATCGTCGACGCGGATGTTTTCGTCTGGTCCATGCGGATTCGATCCGGCGTAACTGGTGCCAAAGGAGGCGACGGGCGTCGCCGGTTGCGACACGCCACAAACCGCGCCGACTGGTCCACTCGACGGATCCATCGGATAAATCAGCGCCGGCTTACCGCACACTTCCTGAGTCGCATCGATCACCGCGCGAGCCACTCGCGATTTTGCTGACGACTTCGCCAGTGGCGCGCTGCCCAACTCAATGATCTCGATGTCTTTGAAGCCACGCACATCGAGGTGCTCGCGCAACAAGGCCGTGACGATAGGCGCCGTCAAATCCGGCACGAGACGAAAATCGAGGCGCGCCATCGCCATACTCGGCAAGACTGTCTTCGCGCCCGCATCGGTGTGTCCGGTGTGAATACCGCAGATCGTACAGGTTGGACCAAAAATGTGTTCCTTCACGAGCGCGGCGCCCTTCATCGCCCTGACCCACCCGCTGATACGAAACTCCTTCTTCAACCCCGCTTCGTCCAGCTCGATGCTCTTCAATACCTCGGCGTCTTCGTCGCTGATCGGCGCGATGTGTGACGAAAAGCCGTCGATTGTAATGACACCCTTGGGCGAGGTGATTGTCGCCAGCGCCTGGACCAATCGCCACGCCGGATTCGGAACGATCGCGCCCCACTTCGAGTGCAGATCCGAACGCGCGCCGAACGAGCGCAGCTCCAAGAACGTGATGCCCTTGAAACCGAGACTCACGATCGGGTTCTCTTTCGTGTCGCGCGACCCCTCGTCCCAGAGGCAACCGTCAGCCTTCAACATCTCGGCGTGTTCATCCGTGAAGCGGTAAAGACTCGGGCTGCCAAGTCCGTCTTCACCTTCGACGATGAAACGCAGCGTCACCGGAAGCTTGCCAAACGTCTTTTGATAGGCCTCGA
>DATANW010000270.1:0-12363 GCA_036266055.1 Pyrinomonadaceae bacterium
GGCAAACTCGAAAGCGCGCGGAGTGGCTGTGCCGGGGAGTAGATCGTGCATCTGCCCGGCCATTACCAACGTCCAGGCATTGTTCAGCCGCTCCTGTGGGTACGGACTTCCACCCAACCACTCCGCTGCGATAGAAGCCTTTTCCGCCGCGTCCGCGAGTGATTCGTTGCGGCGCATCCAACGTTTCTGGTAAGCCTGCGAAGTTAGCGATCCGGCGGAATGATTAATTAGCTCGAGGTCGCCTTTGTAACGCGGCAAACGATCTGTCGGGCAGCAGTTAAGGATGTCGCGATAAAGCTGATCGGCCTTCGACCATATAACCTTGATTGGACCATCGTTTTTGGTTGTAATGGCCTGCATTAAATTGACGGAGCTTTCGTTTGGTGAGCCGCCCACGTCGCCGGTGCCAACGTAATGATAGTCGGCAAAGATGCCGGTGAGGTTGCCGTTGATCTCGATTCGCCTGGGCCAGTCTTCCCGCGCTCTGGTTCGAGCCTGATTCTGTTGTGCGGTCAGACTCGGATCCGGAGGCGGCGGTGGCTCCGGTGATTTGCTGATGTCGTAGGTTACCTGGCTTCCATAACTGAGCGGATTCAACGCTGCGATTACCGTTCGCCCATCTGGTCCCTCCCACAAGCCCACGTTGAAGGGGATGCCCACGGGAGTTTTTTCCGGCGAGTCGGGCCCGCCTACGTGTGGAGCGGGCTGCCAGCTCGACGACAGTTTCTGCGTCGAGAATCCTTTGATCCCCGCGTGCGCGAGAATGCTGGGGAGCGAGGCCGGGAAGCCAAAGCAATCGGGCAGCATGTACTCCTCGCTGGCAATGCCAAACTCTTTGCGAAACCAATTATTGCCGTAAAGAATTTGCCGGATGATCGATTCGGCATTCGGCGAGTTGACGTCGCCTTCATCCATTGACGATCCGGCAGGAAACCACCGTCCGGCGGCAACGTATTGCTTGAGCCGTTCAAAGTCCGACGGGTAATAGTCTTTCATCAAGTGGTATCGATAGGCGCCGGTGAAGTTGAAGATGTAGTTCGGATACTTCTCAAAGAGAGCGAAGTTGTTGCGCATCGTCTTCGGCAAGTATTCCTGTATGACCTGTGGATATTCCCAGCGCCACTGAGTATCGAGATGTGCATAACCAACGGCGTAGAGAGTCGGTTGCTTCGCGAGATTCGGCCGCGGCGCTCGTGAGGTTGACTCACGCGATTGCGATGTTGCTGACGACCGGACGACCGCAGGCTTGGACCGCTTTGTTTGTTGTTTTGAGTTAGTTGTCTGGCCCACAGCTCCGTCGAGCAGGACGAGACAAGCTAAGACTGGAAAAAGCAACAGGCGTGGGCGTAGTCGCATCGAGGCTTCTCCGTACTCCTGGACTAAGCTGGATTTTGCTGGATCGTTCGTAGCTGAGCAGTTGGGATAATACACCAGTTCCCAAAATCAACGACCACTACTTCATTACCAGCTCAATCTGCTCGTGCAGGTTGTTTCCCGATGACTTTCGCTTGATCTCGACACGGCTCACGTCCGAAGCAACATTCAGCAAGCTGCTGATATTCCCGGAAAAGAATTCCTGTGACTCTTTGATGGAGTTCTGATCCCCGTTGCTTCCCTGTTGCTGTTGCTTGATCGCGTCGGTGTCCAGTACGTTGACGATATCGTCAAATGCTTCCTTGCGTCGCTCGAAACGAATGACCGTTAGTTCGTCGACGTCGGCGGCTACGGAAGCGCTCGACTGGTTTCTCTCCTGCGGTTCGAGCACCGCTTTCATCAGTTCATTGCTGTTGGAAAGAATCAGCAGGTTGTCTTTGACGGCGTAACAGATCTCCCAGCCGAGCATCGGAAGGTCCAGTGAGCGCCACGTCAGACCTGCTTCGTTGCGGCTTTCCCATTTGGGTTGAGAGCCGGGATTGACGACCGTCAAGCGACCGACCGCGCCTTGCGCCACAGTTTGTTCCAACAACTCACGTCGCAAACTGCTCGGCGCTCGCAGGTTGAAAATGGCGACCCTGCGAAACTCTACAAACAGCGGGCCTTTGGTAGTGTGTGGGGTGGTTGCGACTGCAACTGCGGATGGCCGCGCGGGAGTCAAAACGTTTTGCAGGCCGGTCAGGAACTGCTGTTCGAGTTCCGCAGCCAACGGGTTTCGACCTGGTTCGGCGCGATCACTGACACGCGCGTCGTAGGGATCGTCGATCGTCGTTTCGTAGTTGTCGCTGAGCGAAGAATAGCGATCATAATCGTAATCGTCATCGCTGACCGGATAAAAATCTTCGGAGCTGTACGAATCCCACGACCAGGATCTGCTGCCGCTGTCTTCCTCGAGCGGACTGTCAAAAAGCGTGTCGCGGATGATCTTGCCCGGCAGAGCGACGTTACTTACCGACGCTAACCTCACAAAAGGAGCATCATCGGGCGTGCGCGAGTACAACGCGCGCAACTCGGCAGCGGCGATTCCGGAATTACTCCGTGCTGCCGGAACCGTCGTCAAAAACTCGCGCCGTTCGATCCATCTCGACTGCTGCTGCTCGAGATCGAAAATGCCGGCCCGGATAGCTTTCAGCTCGGCGACGTTTTGCATGAGCCAGTACTTCTTGAAATAGTAATCGGCGTTGAGTTTCGACTGGTCCACCCAGATCGTCGCAAAGTGGGGCGTCACCTTCTGGCTCAAAGACTTGAAGTTCGGATCGTCGGCAATACTGTCCTTTGTTGCGCGCTTCGTGATGTTGGCGATCGCGCGCAGGAACAACTTCTCGTTTGTGCCGAGCAGAAAGCGACCGTTCACAGCCGCAAAGGCGAGTATCTGTTTCTGCCGGCCGCGATCGGCTTCGACATTTTGACGATAGTAAGGAGTTCCGTCCGCGGCCTCCGCCTCTTCAAACTGATCTTTGCTGTTGAAGAACTGCGTCAGCACGGCCTTCTCTTCGCTAATCGGCGCGACAAAGAGCAAGTCGAGTTGTCCGATGTCATAGATGGCGACTGCCGCGGCTCCGTCAGTCGAGGAACCGATGGTGGCGAGGTCAACAGGAAATCCGAGTGCATTATTAAATTCCTCCCAGCGCGAGATCAGTTTCAACGCCAGGTGCCGGTGTTGGAGCTGCTGATAGTTGGTGCTGCCGAGATAGCGTTCCTTGAGTTGCGACTGGTCCCATTGCTTGACCAGTTCGGGGACATTTGCGAATTGCGCATAGACCAACGCACCGCGCGGCAAGTCGCCCGCGAGACTGTAGGCGTTCTTTGAGCCCGTCGATCGTGCGTAGACGATCAGAGCTACGCAGATAAGCACCACTAACGCAGTAATCCAGCGAACTCTATATTTACTAATTCTGATCATCGACAAACCTTCCTTCACCCTCGTTCCAAACGAGAAAGCGTTTGATAACGCCTTGCGCTTTGAGCTGTTGCGCGGATCGTGCAGTCCAATTTCTTTTCCGTGCGTGCCAAGTGCCGTCGGTTTCCAACCAGTAACTGTAAAACGGAACCGAACCGCCCAATTTGACTAGCGAACTGGTGGTTTCGATTTGTATCAACGGCTTCGCACCAGGAGCGAATGTCATTGAACTCGACTGCCGGCGTTTGACGTCGCTCCAATCCTCACCGGCGTACCCTTTTTCGGGTTCGAGAACCTCTTCCTCAATCCTGGCAAGCTCCACGAGTTGACCACGGACCAGTCGCAACAACCGCGCGCGGCGAACGTATGACGTCGCGTCACCATTGCTCTCGCGCACCAGCAACTCGTGAAGTCCGGGCTTGATCGTCGTGGGCAGAGTAAGCCAGTTGTCGTACGGGTAATCTTCAAAGCGCAACCAACTATGCAGCGCGGCAGCGAGTTTCCAGCCGCAGGAATCTCGACTGAATATCAACGCGGTCGGATGTTCGAGACGCACGAAAGTCAGCAACGCTTCCGTCTCAGGTGTGTCGTCGAGTTGCACGTACTCGATCCGGGCGCGATCGGTGCGCTCCGGATAATTCAGGTCACGCTCGTAGTCGTAATACACGGTCGATATGTCGGGTCGCAGCAGCAGGCGTTTGAACATCTCGCGTCGCACCTCGACTTCGTCACTCTTGATCGCAGTCAGAACTTCTTCCGGTCGTTTGAAATAATCACTCGTCTGACAAGGAGCGATTTGGTCCTGCGGTTGACGATGCTTGTGGCGCAGAAGGCCGAGTAAGGCGGCGACGATGAAAGCGGCAGCCAAACCAATAGCGAAGCAAATCGTGAATGCTGTAGCGCGTGATTTCCAGCGCATCAATCACCTCCCACAATCCTTTGATCGATAACCAACGACAACTTCCGCGGTTGTATTCCGTTTTGAACTTCACGCAAATGGTTGAGTCGTGCCGACGCGACGTCGCGGTCAGACTGTTTGGTCAATAGCGAGAGTTTCAGTTGTTCGAGTTCGTACGCGCGGTTCAGATCACCAAGCTGCTCTGCCGCAAGCGAAAGCGACCCGAGCAAGTTCACGTGCGATGCACGCCTGCGTTCCTCTGCTCGTTGCGCCAGTGTTTGATAGCGCGGGACAGTTACTTCTTCTTCATCACGTTGTGCTGCTGCATCTTTGCTCGGCCGAAATGCTGCCACTCGTTCCGCCGTCTTCAAGGCCGCACCGGGTTGGTTCTCGGTGAGATAAAGCGCCACGATCTGTTCGAGCGGTTCGTCTTCGAGGAACGCGAACGATTGCCACGCGCGTGAATCCTGCGACTCGACCAATGCACGCGTGAAACTGTTCCGACTCTCCCAGTTCGCCCCAGCCTTCTTTTCAATGATGGCCTGGAGAGTTCTCAAGTACGCGTTCGGAGCAACGTCTTTGGCTGCCGCGAGCAGTTTCGCGCCTTCATTGAATTGTCCCGTGGACGCCAGCGAAAGAGATTCGAGCGCCACACTCATCTCCGTATCGTTTGGACTGACGACACGTACCCGATCGCGCAGCCTGGTCCAGAGCGAACCGTCCTGCGCGAGTAGTTCCGGGGCGAGCCAGATGGCCTGCCAACGCGTGTTTCTGGTCAGCGTGCGGTTACCGATGATGTCCGCGAGACTTTGAATTGCCTCATCCAGCTTTCGGTTAACGCCGAGTAAGCGCACCAGCTCGATCTGGTTTTGTTCATCGTCTGGCGACTCAACCAGCAGTTGTTGTCGAAACGTCAGAGCGACTTCGAGTTCTCCAAACTCTCCGCTCATCTCAGCGGCGAGCCGCAATGCGGTTGCGGCATCGATCGGAACAAGTTCTTCGGTCGACGCACTGGCCGCTGGTCCATCCGCATACTTGGCGATCAACGGCAGAGACGCGATTACCGCGGCGGTCTCTTCTTGTCGCTCCGCCTTCGTAAACTCGACCATCAGTTGCAGCCACCTCAACGCAAGTGCTTTGTCGCCACGTTCGAAGGCAATGCGCGCCAATCCGGCGAAGTACGTTGATTCGAACTGTTCCAGCGCCAACTCACGCGCATAAGTCGCTTCGAGCAGCGCCCGCGCTTCCTCCCGGCGTCCTTCGGTGCGGAGGAGAGCAACCGCCTGATTCAGGCGTTCGATACTCGGCGGTAATGTTTCACTCGAATTCGGATTGGCTTTGATTCCGACCAGACGCTGAAGCTCGGTCACTGCCTGGGCGACACTGCCGTCGCGAATGTCCAACTGGATCGGCGCCAGGCACAACCAGATCGGCCGCGCGTAGCGCCACTTGATGTCGGCTTCAATCGACGCGATCAACTGTCGCGCCGGCGCTGTCTTGTGCTGCTCGATCAAATAGTCGAGATACGCTCGCTGCCACGTCAGCTTGCTGCTTTCCGGTTCAGAGCGTTGGTACTTCGTTTCCTGATCGAGCGCGTACTCAACCGTGGCATCGTCAAAACTGCTGTCCACCAAACCTGAATAGGCGTAGTCGCGCTCGTACGACGTGAGTCCGCTACTGCGCTTGATCAGAATCTGGTAGAACTGCTCCGCTTCATGCCGCGACACGAGTGAGTTGCTGAGTAACAAATCCGGGACGAAACGATTGTCAGGCGCAGCCGCACAAAGTTGAGCGAAGAACTTCGCCTTTTTGGCTTCGAGAGCGGGAGCGAGTTCGGTATCCGTGGGGTGATCGATTGGAGAGAACGATCGAGCAAGCGTTCTGATGAGGTTGCCGAAATTCGCGAACTGCTGCTTTGCTTCCTCGCCATCGTACTGATGTTCCGCCTGGAGGTCTTCCTGCATAGTCGTCGTCAGGAATGGAGTCAGACGCAGACGGGCCTGCTCGTTCAACTTGTGTTTGAGCAACGTGTCGAGATAAAGCACGTGGTCGGCCATCGAATCGCTGTCGGCGATGATCGCGTCCCAAAGCTCGTTTGCCTTCCGCGAATCTCCGCTCAGGAAAAACGCAGAGCCAAGGTCGGCCAGGACGGCCTTGTTGTCAGGTTCTGCATCATGGGCCAGGATGAGGTGCTGCTTAGCGAGCGCGAAATCTTTCTGTTCCAGGTACCAGCGCCCCAGACTCGCCTGCTGCGCCGTGTCCGCCGGACGGTTTTCGATCATCGCCGGCAGGAATGATCGAGACTTCAACTTCTGCTCCGGTTGTGCGGACAAATACAACCAGCGACCATACTTCTCTGCGAGTTGATACCAATCGTCGCCGACCAGTTGCTCCTGTGTATTCGGCGTCTGCTTCACCAGCTCGCCGATGGGTCGAATCTTCAGCACTGAAGAAAAATAGTTTTCGCCGCGATCGTCGAACTCGTTCAGCGCCAAACTGGCTTCTGCGTTGCGCGAGAACTTCCAGACAGCCGACAACGGCGAACTCTCGATTGCGACGTGGGCCAACTCCCTGTCTTCCTTGTGCAGCAGGAAGGCGATGAGCTGGAGTTGATGAGGCGTTGCGTGTTGTGCACACGAAAGCAATTCGCTTCGGCCGCTGTCACCAGTTGCCCAAAGAACGTCGAAATAACGTTCTATCAGGGGATCGTGCGATGTCAGTAACTGAGTCGGAGGATTGATTGGCCGTTGATAATTCTCTCTAAGCGCCTGTAGCTCACGACTTGTATCTCCCACCAGACGCGCATTCGTCGCAATCAAACTCGCAAAGTCAAAATCAGTAGACCTGGGTTCGCGCGACTTTTCAGCCGCGAGTAGATCGAGAATCGTTCGATAAGCGCCGCGTTCCTCATAGAGATCGATTAGTCCGCGGAGCTGAGTGTGATAAGAGGACCAATCGCGCAACGCGTAGGCACGCTCTTTGATCGCTATCGTCACTTGTTCCTCGATGGCCCCGAAACCGGCCCGCCTGCTCACACCACGCAAAAGCGCCAGCGTCGCGGCATTCTCACCGTCTTTGCTCAGCGCAGTTTTTGTCTGTTCCTGGAGGAACTTAAACAATGGCGTCAGTTCATTACTGGTTGCTCTTTCTGCGGCGACGCTGCCGATGCCTTCAGTGATCGCACCGTCCAAAGTCGCTAACAACTCCTTCGCCTTCCCCGCATGTGTAGCATTCGCGCCTCCAGCTTCCGCTGCGAGACGGCCACGCAGATCCCAAAGCCGTAACGTGATTTGATCGAGACGCTCCTCAGCTCTAACGGTCTGCACGTAGCCAACGATGTCCGACGACTTCAACTCGTTCTTGAACGGGTCCGCGGCAAACGCGTCGAACGCACTGCGATAACTCGCTACCGCATTCTTTTGATTGGTGCCGCGCAGTCGCGCAGCTTCGGCAAACTGTTCACTGACGGAGAGCTTCCTCGTTTGCTCCTGCGGCAGCTTGCGTCGTTCGACTTCTGCTTCCTGATGTCGTCCGGCCTTCTCGAGTAAAGCGACTACTTGTTTGGTGTACTGCGGATCGTCGTTCGAGAGTTCCTGCGCTTTGCGCAACGCGACGAGGGCCGAGTTGTAGTCTTTTGCACGTGTATAAAGGTCGGAAAGCGAATCGTAGAGCTCGGTCATCTCGGGCTGGTTATCGAGGGCCGCGTGATATTGCCGCGCCGCACTCGCGACATCGCCCTTCGCGTCGTAGACGCGCGCGAGCACAACATTCCAGCGGTAATTCTTGTACGCCTCGCGTGAGACTTGCTGGTAATAATTGAGCAACGTGTCGCCGCCGCCGTAACGACGTACATAGCTGATCGCCGCGTCGATCTGTGCCTCGTCGTCCGGATCGCGATTGATAATCTCGATGTGCTGTTCGATTGCGGACGAATAGTCTTTGAGCAGTGTGAACGCTTCAATCATCTCCTCTCGCAGGCTTGCAACCTGAGACCGAATCTCTCGCACATCAAGGTCCTGCTTTTTGATTGCCTGGATAGTTGCGTCGAAGGTGGTCCGTAACTTCTGCTGACTTCCCGTGCGCACATAAACTTTTGCGAGTTCGTGGAAGACTTCAGTGTTCAGGCGATCTTCGGAGTTGAGCTTTTCGAGCACCGCTTGCGCAGTCGCGAAGTTCTGCATCTCGATGTTGCGCGCTGCCAGCTTCCGCCCGAACATATAGTGGAATCTACCGATGCCGCGTTGCATGCCTGATTGCAGAATCGCCAGCGAGTTCGAACGCAGACCAAGCCGCCAGCAGAAGTCGGCACTCTCGGTCAACACGCCGTAGTTTGTTGGATACTTTTGGACCAACGCGCGCAACACCGACGCGGATTGCCTGGGTTGGTTGTTCTTGCTGTAGAGGTCTGCGAGACGCAGGCGATACGAGATCTCCAGCCGACGAGCAGTCGCGATCGCGATCAAGCGTTGGAAGGCTGCAGCCTGCCCCGCGACTTCGTCATGAGTTTCGAACACGTATTGTGCTCGTAGTAAGAAACTCTGCGAGTCGGTTCGCGCGACCTGATCGCGCAACAACCGAGACGCCTCCGGCCATCGCTCCGCGCGCTCCAGGTAATCTACGTAATGAAAGATAAGGTCGTTATTCTCCTTGCGCCGTCGTTCCTGAACGAAGGCTGCGGTAATCTGATCAGAAACACCGGGCCGTTTGGAAATCTTTGCAAGGCGTCGCATAGCGCTGACGCCGTCCTCGGAGTAGTAGTCTGAGCTCCCCAACGCCCTGACGTACTCGCCGATGGCTTCGCGCAGTTGATGTTTGTCTTCGAGAATAACTCCGGCTTGAAAAGCCAGGTCCGTGTCGTCGCTCGACTGGCGTCTCAGCGCGCGGATCGTGCGTAGCGCATCGTCGTACTGAAAATAGTCCCAATAGATCGTCGCCGTATCCAGATAGGTATCCTGCTCGCCACGCGCCAGAGGGATCAGCTGTTCCCACTCAGCACGCGCTTTGGTGTAATCGCCAAGCTCCGCCTGCAACTCACCGGCACGGATTCGATAAGCGGCGACGGAAGGCGCTGCGTCTGCAAACGATTGCGAGACAGCGGCAGACTCTTCGAGGAAACGGCGATTGTGTTGTCCGAACGAGCGAGTGAGATTGATCAGCCGCTCGGCAAACTCGGGTGAATTCGGATAGAGCCGGTTGAGCTCGCGATAAGCGTCAATCGCTTCTTCGAAGTTCGACAGTTGCGCGCTCGCATCCGCGCGGAAGAGTTTGTACGGCAAGAGCGCCTGTGAATCTGTTGACTGATTAAGCGCCGCGCGAGCTTGTGTCAAATAAGCACGCAGTTCGCCGCGACTCGCGAGATGATTCAAAAACTGATCGCGACTATCGCGAGATTCGAAGTAGTACTCGGCAATGAGAGTGCGCCACTCTTGCCACTGTTTGTGTTCGCTGTAGAACTTCAACAGTCCGTTCACGAACACCAGGTTGTGTGGAAAACGCTGGTGCGCCACCGAATACAAAGCGAAATACAGTGCTGCATCAAAGCTCGCCACCTTGCCGTCAATGAACACCGCGAGATACGTTGCCGCTTCAGCATCGTTGACCTTCGCGATGACGTCGCGCGAAAGCGCCTCGAATTCTTTCGTTCGCTGCTGCCGTACGTACCAGCGCGCCAGCCGGTCGTTCCACTTGGTCGACGGAAACGCTCGCAGCGCGTCCTGGTAGACACGCAACTGCTCATCCACCATGTTGGTTTGGCCCAACCATTGCAGCATCTGCTCGTACAAAGCCTGCTCACCCGGATACTTCTTAATCTCGCTTGCATAAACCGTCAGGATGTCGCTCGTGCGATTGTCCTTCGCCAGTGACGCGACGTAACGCTGCAAGACTATTTCGTAGGAGACCTCGCTTGCTTCATCTTCGTCTTCCGCCGGTAACGATGTGAGCTGATCGGAAAACGAAGTGGAGGATTCGTAGTACGGATTGTCGCTGGGCTCCGTCGTCGTGTAATTGACTCCTGAATTCGAGATCGGTGGATAGGCGATCACCGCCGGCTTAACCGACGTTGGTTCTGAAAGAGCGTCCAGCGCCTGTGTCTGTTCAGTTTGGTCACCGCTTGAGTTTGCGGAGCCCGCGGACGGAAACAGTGGCGTACCTTTCGGGCGATGCTGGCCCACGTAGTCGAGAATGCGCGGGTACAGTGCGCGCTCCGCATCGTACTTTCCAGTCGCAATGTAGGCATCGGCGAGTTTCAGCGCGACTTCGGGAAACGCCGGCGCGTTTGTGTAACGGCGTTCGAATTCCGCAAGTGTTTCTGAAGCAATGTCGAGGTTTTTGTCCTTCGTATAAAGTCTGACGATGTCCAGGTACATCTGGGCCAACTCGGGCGAGGTGGGATTCTCCTGTTTGTAGGCCGTAAAAATGCGATACGCGGCGGCGCGATTGAAATGCGCAACGGCGCGCTCTTCTTCAACCGCAAACTCCTGTTTGGGATCGGTATCGGAAAGAATGAGCGACAAAATTCCGCCCATCATGCCCGGGTGCGGATCGGCAGTGCCGATGTCCTGGTAAAACTTCAAATCGCCGCGCGTCAGCGAGAGTCGTTGATTGCCCGCATCCGAGAGTATTTCGAAAAGTTGGTAGAGGACCCTGGCGCGCACTTTGCTGCCCGGCTTCATTTCGCCCTGGAGATAAAGCGTGTACAGAAAACGTGAAGCTGCTTCGCCGTAACCCTCGGCGAGCAGGAGTCGCGTGATCGTGATCAACTCATCGGGAGTCCAGGCGATGTGTCGAGCCGCTCTTGTCTTCTCGAGTTGCACGAAGACATCGGGCCGACGGTCGTCTGCATATTTTGAGTAATCAACCAGTCGCAAGGCCGCGTCAAAACTTGCCGGATCACGCCGGAACTTTTCACGCAATTCACGACCGTAAGCGCGAAACCGATCATTGCGCCGGAGGAAGTCGTAGAAGTTGATCGCCAGTTCGCTGGACCAAAACGGATCGAAGGCTTGCTTGTAAACTTCCTCGGCGCGCTTCGACTCGCCCATGTTTTCCAGTAGCGTGGCTTCCTTGTCGATCAGTTCATCGTAATGCTCCGGAAAGTGTTCCCTGTTTTGTCTGATCAGCGAGAGCGCTTTGTCGTACTCGTCCGTATCGATGAGGTTTTGCTGGTACTGCTCGACGATCTCATACGCCGACGGGTTATCGACGATCGTCTGTTCGTAGAAGCGTGGGGTGAGATATTTTTCGATTGAATGCGTTTCAGCCAGGTGCATCAAGCGGCGGAAGACGTCGACGCGTTGTTCAGTTGGCGCCTCGCGCAACAGGCGTTCAAGTGTCTCTGCTTCAGCGGGAAACTGCGCGCGACGATGGAAGAACTCGGCCATCGTTTCGAGTGCTTTAACTTTGTCGGGTTCGTGTTCGACGAACGCGCGTATTTCCTGCAACGCCAACTCTTCGTTACCCAACTTTTCGTCAAGCTGAGACAGTTTCAACTGAATCTGCGCGTGATCGCGGTACTTTTCTGCGACTGCCGCCAAACGGTTTCGCGCCTCGGCCGTAGGAAAAGGAACGATTGCCTGCGCGCCGAAGAACTCGTGACGCGTGTACAGTGCGGCTTCAATCTCCGCGGATACCTTATCCGCGGCTGCGGTCGCCGGTTGTTCGTTTTCGGCCCGAGCTGAGAAGTCGCGATAGACGTAAGCGACGACGACAATCACCAGCGCCAGAGACACGATCGACGAGATCGTGAGTCTTAGTGTTTTGGTTTGGACGTGGCCCATCACCTTGATATGACCTCGATTGAAACTTCCGCGGTAGATTGATTGTGCGCCGCGTCTTCCGCCGAAACGGTCAACGTATAACGGCCTGCGGCGAGGTTTGCCGGCACGCGCAGTTTTCCGACGTTCATCTGGTCCGCTTGCGACCACGACAGGCGTACCGGTTGCGCGCCGTAGATGCGCGCGAACAGTCGCACCGTGTCACTGTCAGCAGAAACCTTCACGATCAGTTCGTCGCCGGCCTTGACTGGTTTGTCGTCAACCTTGACGCCGAGCTTGGGTGCGTGGCTATCAATAACGAAGCTTTTGGTTTCCTGGTATCCGTTGCCATTCTTGTCAGTCATCAACAGACGGCA
>DATANW010000271.1:0-6469 GCA_036266055.1 Pyrinomonadaceae bacterium
TCAGCGACGTCGTCGTCGTTTTCCCGTTGCTGCCCGTAATCGCGACGATGCGTCCTTTCAAATAGCGCGCAGCGAGCTCGACCTCGCCGATAACTTCCGCCCCTGCTCGTTCTGCGTAGCGGATCGGAATGATGTTCGCCGGAACACCCGGACTCACCACCACCAGCTCGATCCGATCGAGCAACCAACTCGGCGGATCGCCCGGCAGCAAACCCACTCCCGACTCTTTCAACGCCAGCGCTTCCGGCGACCACTGGTCCAATGGCTTGCGATCGTTCAAGGCGACAGTCGCGCCCTGGTTCAACAAAAATCTCGCCGCCGCAATCCCGCTTCTTGCAGCACCAATGATCAAAACCTTCTTGCTCACCTTAGTTTCAACGTGGACAGGCTCAAGAGCGCAAACAGAATCGCCAGGATCAAAAAACGAAAGACGATCTTCGACTCCCGCCAATCCTGCATCTCGAAGTGATGATGCAACGGCGTCATCTTGAACAAGCGACGCCCGGTGCCCGTCGTACGCTTCGTCATCTTGAAGACGCTCACTTGCAACATCACCGACAGCGCTTCAATCACGAACACGCCACCCACCATCAGCAACATGAATTCCTGCTTCGTGAGCACCGCGACTGTGCCCATCGCCCCGCCGATGGCGAGGCTCCCCACGTCCCCCATAAACACCTGCGCGGGCGGCGCGTTGTACCAGAGAAATCCGAGACTCGCCCCCGCCATCGCTCCGCAAAAGACCGTCAACTCCGCCGCTTCCGGCCGGTGCGTCAGGTCGAGATAGCCGGCCCAACGCGCATCGCTCGAGAGATACGTGAACCCGGTCAGCGCGCTCATCGCAATGAACGTCACGCTGATCGCCAGTCCATCCAAACCGTCTGTCAGGTTCACCGCATTCGACGAACCGAGCAACACAATCCCGATCAAGATCAAATACAAATAAGGACCGATGAATGTTTTTCCAGCCGAAGTCGGGTCCGACGTAGCTTTGAAAAACGGAATGCTCACATTCCACGAATACTTCGTCGTAACGTAAAGCACCGCCCAAACACCCACCGCCACCAACGCCTGGGCCAGGAGCTTCTGCCTTCCCGTCAACCCGAGACTGCGCTGCTTCGCCATCTTCGAGTAATCGTCGACAAAACCGACGGCTGCAAACAGCAGCGTAGCGACCATGGCGGTCCACGCGTAGATGCTCGAGAGCTTGGCCCATAACAACGTCGAGATCAGGACCGAACCCACGATCAGCACACCGCCCATCGTCGGCGTTCCGCGTTTTACCTGATGGCCCTGCGGACCTTCTTCGCGAATCTGTTGTCCGATGTTCCACTTCCGCAGCGCTTCGATCAGCTTGCCGCCGAAAAAGAGCGAGATCAGCAACGCCGTGATCGTCGCGTACGCGGTACGAAACGTGACGTACTGAAAGACGTTGAGCGCCTTTATGAGATACCAATCCCTGTCTTTGAAGTGGTTGTAAACCAGTTCGTAAAGAAGCCAATAGATCATCTTGGTATTGCCGATGGCCAATTGCCGATTGCCAATTGGTTTCTCGGTCTCAACTCAGCTCTTGACGTCCTCGCCGGCCAATGGGAAATGGTCGCGCAGGGCGTTCACCACTTTTTCAGTGGCAACACCGCGCGAGCCTTTGATTAAGATCAGGTCTCCGTCCTTCACCTCCTTAACAACGGCAACTGCCGCATCGTCCGACGAATCGAAAAACCTCGTCTCCGCGACTCCATGCTCGGCAGCGCCCGCCGCGATCTCTTTCCCCAAACCACGCACGCCCCAAACAATGTTGACGCCGGTTTCGGCGATCTCACGTCCGGCATCGCGATGCAACGCGACTTCGTCCGGACCCAACTCCAACATCTCGCCGGCGATCACGGTCAATCGTTTGCGGCCCATGCGCGCGTCGGCCATCGTGCGCACCATGTTCAGCAACGATCGCGGATTCGAGTTGTACGAATCATCGATGACCGTAAACCCGGCCGCGAAATCAAATATCTGCCCACGCATCTTCGGCGATTGCGCCGTCTTCAACGCCGCGGCAATCTCTTCCGTGGGCACGTCGAACGCAGTTCCCACTGCCGCCGCCGCCAACGCGTTGCTCAGATTGTGACGGCCGCTCATCGCGAGTGATGCCTTTGCTTCTCCCAGCGGCGTACGCAGACGAAACGAGATCTGCCCGAGCGATCCGGTATCGATGTCTGTCGCCGAGACGTCGGCGTCGTTATCGATCCCAAACGTCAACACCCGGCCGCTGTGCTTCTCGCGCATCTTCATCACGAGCACGTCGTCGGCGTTCAGCACTGCAATGCCTTCCGGTTTCAGGCCCTCGATCAACTCCGCCTTTGCCGCGGCAATGTTCTCGATCGATCCGAGATACTCGAGATGGACCGGCGCCACCATCAACTCGACCGCAATATCAGGCGGCGTGATGCGGCACAGCCGCTCAATCTCGTGTGTCGGCGACGACATGCCCATTTCCAACACCGCGAGGTCGAACTGCTCGGGCGAGTAATCGTGGCTCACCATGCGCAGCACCGACAGCGGAAGCCCGAGACCGTTGTTGTAATTGCGTTCACTCTTCAACACACGATGACCCGCGCTTTTTAGAACGTGCGCCGTCAACTCTTTCGCCGTCGTCTTCCCGGCGCTGCCTGTGATGGCAACAACTGGTTTGCCCCACGCCGTGTAAACGCGATTTGCCAGTTGTTGGAGCGCGGCGATCGCATCGTCAACCAACAGGAGGCGATCGCGTAAAGCTTCCAGCTCGGCATCGCCGCTGATGCGATCCGCTCGCGCGACCGCGGCAATCGCGCCTTTCGCAAAAGCGTCGGCGATGAACGTATGTCCGTCGACAAACTCGCCATTAAAACCGGCGCGGACGTAGTCTGGTTGCGAAAGCGCAAAGAACAACTCGCCCGCGCCCACAGAACGCGAATCGATCAAATAGTCGGTAATCTGTTTGTCAAACAACTCGGCGCTCAAGGCTTTAGCTTGCGCGCCCATCAAAGCTGCGGCTTCCCCAACCTTCACGTGATTAGTGCCTCTTCTCGCTCCTCGAGCTGGGCCTGTGCCTGCGAGGGCGAGAGCTCGTCCAGCTTGTGTGTTGGGGGATGATTTTGCGCCCGGAGAGTTGAACGCTGGCTGCGTAGCCTTCGTCTACAGTCAGCGATACGACAGTGTACGTCATCTTCAAAGATCTGTTCATCTGTGGTCGGGGTCAGTAGCGTCATTGAACTCTGCCGAAATCGACGTAAATAGTTTGTCCGCTGTTAACTTCCGTGCCCGCCGCGGGGCTTTGCTTGAACACTTTTCCTTCGCCGCGTGCTTCCACCTGCAAACCGAGTTGCTGGCACGTTCGCGCAACGTCGCGCACGCTGCGGCCGCGCAAGTCAGGCATCAGCATCGCGTTCTTCGTCCCGACTGCGTAGACAACTTCACCGCCTCGTCCGCCGTTGTTACCCACGGTCGGCAGTGTGGCTTTCCGCTCCTGCTCGGCCCGCTCCTGTTCCTCTCGTAACTTCGCCGCCTTCTCCGGATCTTCAGGCACTTGCGCGACGAATTGCGGTGCTGACTTCACTTCGATATCCGGCTCGACGTCCAATCCCGGCAGGATCACTTCGGCAACTTCGCGAAACACAGGCGCCGCCACGTCGCCACCGTGATAAGCGCCGGCCGGTTCGTCGATCACGACGATGATCACAACTCGCGGATCGCTCAACGGAGCAAAGCCAACGAACGAACCGACAAACTTCGTCGACGAATAAGCCTTCGTTCGCGGATCGATCTTCTGCGCCGTTCCAGTCTTTCCGGCGGCGGAATAACCATCCAACTGGGCCTTCTTCGCAGTGCCACTCAACGTTACGCCTTCGAGCATCCCGCGCAGGGCAATCGCAGTTTGCTCACTGACGACGCGTCGTTGTTCGGGCTGTGCGCTATATACAACCGCGCCTTGAGCGTTTCGCACCTCGCGAATCAAGTGCGGCGCGATGCGCACGCCGTTATTCGCTATCGCGCCAAACGCCGCGACCATCTGCACCGGCGTCACACCAACTTCCTGACCGATCGCGATCGATCCGATTGACGACGGTTGCCAGCGCTCGACTTTTCGCACGATGCCGACCGTCTCACCCGGCAGTTCGATCCCGGTCTTCGATCCGAAACCAAAGCGACGAATGTAGTCGTACATCGTCGGGTCGCCGACTCGTAACCCAAGCTTGATCGCGGCCACGTTGCTCGACTTCTCGAGGGCCTCGGTGATCGTCAACGATCCGTACGGATGATGATCGTGAATCAAGCGTCCGGCGACTGTGATCGAGCCCATCTGGCAATCGATGCGGTCGTCGGGTTTGACGAGGTTCTTCTCGAGTGCTGCTGAGAACGCGACGATCTTGAAAGTCGAACCTGGTTCGTAGATGTTTTGCAGCGCCCAGTTCGAACGCGTCTCGGCTTTCGTCGCGGCGACGTTGTTTGGATCGAACGTCGGCGCGTTTGCGAGTGCCAGGATCTCGCCGCTCTTCGGATCGAGCACGATTACCGTTCCGGACTTTGCTCGCGAACGCTGGATCGCGGCGTTGAGCGCTTGTTCCGCCTGGTACTGAATCGCTTGATCGATGGTCAGTACGACAGTCTGTCCCGGCTTCGACGCGATCTCGTAACTCTCGTACGCGTCTCCTTTCGCGTCTCGCTCCAGAAACAAACGTCCGGATTCTCCGGAGATCTTCGAGTTGTAAAACTGTTCGACGCCACCGAGGCCTTTGCCGTCGAGACCGACGTATCCCAGCACGTGTGCTGCGAGCTGACCATTCGGGTAGTAACGTTTGGGTTCGAGTTCAGAGTGCAGTCCGGGCAAACCGAGTGAAGTGACCTGCTCCGCCTGAGTTGCTTCAAGACGACGCGCGACCCAGACGAATCGCTTGTTCTTAGCCTGCGCGTCGCGAAACTCTTTCAACAGATCCGGGTACTTCAATCCGAGCGTGCGCGCGAGTTCAGACGCGGTGCACTCGAGCGATGCCGCGTCGAGACCTTCAGGATCGATAAACAACGAAACCGTCTGCACGCTGCGCGCGAGTTGTTTTCCTTGCCGGTCGAGCAACTCGCCGCGGGGCGCGTTTGTTTCGAGTGCGTTCTGCTGTTGTTGCTTGGCGCGATCGGCGAGCATCTCGTGCTTGGAGAACTGGAGATGGACCAGTCGCGCGACAACGATCAGCATCCAGAAACCAATAAAGGCCGCGACTAAAAGCGCGCGGCCAAGTGCAACATCCGGTCTGGACTTTGATTGGGCAACGAGGCGTGCCAGCATCACGACCTTTATCTGTGTTATCCGTGTTTTCTGGGAACACGGATTGAAAGCCTAGTTTTTCTTCCTGTTCGGGAGGTTGGCTTGTTTATCTATGTTCCCGATTTGTCCTGGGGTTGCCGGCTTCAAACCCAGGCGCCGAGCGGCGGGCTCGAGTTTGTCAGGCGCAATCGCCCGATCTCTTTCCAGCTTGAGTCGATCGTTCTCTTCAATCAGTTTCTTGCGTTCAGCGCGCAGGTCTTCGCTCTGATAACCAAACTGTACCGCAGCGAAGTGCTGCTTGGCGGCGAAGACAAAACCACCGGCGAGGATCAATCCACTGAACAACAGCAGCGCGAGCCGTGACAGGGCAGTAGTGTCACGCGCGCGCCGTACTTTCGCATTTTGCTGAAACTCTGGGAAACGTTTCATTCTCAAGATCCGTGTTACAGCTTGCGGGCTGCTCGCAGTTTTGCACTACGCGCACGGGGGTTGTCTTCAACCTCGCGATCGCTCGGACTAACCGGACGCCGCGTCAAAATTTCAACTGCCTTCCGCGCGCCGCACGAACAAACCGGCAACCGCGGAGGACATTCACAATGGCCCGATAACTTTCTCAGCTCCCGCTTCACGATTCGATCCTCGAGTGAATGGAAACTGATGGCGACGAGCCGCCCCTCGGGTGCTAAAAGATCAACTGATGCAGAAACAAACTCACTCAACCCGTGGAGCTCGTTGTTCACCGCGATACGCAACGCCTGGAACGTCCGCGTCGCCGGATGAATCTGCTGCCGCTGCTTACGACCACCGCCGGCAGCACCTCGTACCAGTTCCGCCAATTCAGCGGTCGTCGTAACCGGCTGCCCCTGTTCGCGACGTTCGACGATGCGACGAGCGATGCGTCGTGAGTGTCGCTCTTCCCCGAACTCGAAAATGATCCGGGCGATTTCGGCTTCGGGAAGTTGTTGAAGAAGATCGGCTGCAGTTGGTCCCGTTGTCGGATCCATCCGCATATCTAAAGGAGCGTCGAAACGAAAACTGAACCCACGCTCCGGCGAATCAAACTGCAATGAAGAAACCCCAAGGTCGACAAGAATGCCGGCAGGTTCGCTTTCTCCGGCTTCGCGCAAAACGCTTTCGATTTTGCGAAAGTTGGCTTGAACGGCGCGGAATCTCTCTCCG
>DATANW010000272.1:0-24069 GCA_036266055.1 Pyrinomonadaceae bacterium
CGATCTCGAGGTACTCGAGTCGAACGACTGGCAGCGGTTCAGACCGCGGATCGTCGTGGTTGAAGACGAAGGTCTCGATCCGCGTGAGTCACAGATTGTGCGAATGATGAACGAGCACGGGTATGAACTCTGTGCGCAGAACGTAATCATCCTCGACAAGATCAATGAGTACTTCCTGATCGACAGAACGAACAAGCGCTGACCCTCTGCGATGAAACCTGAGGTGATCTCCACGATCTACGACGAGACCGTTGCGAGGCGAAAGCTCCCCGTCAATTTCCAGCCGAAAGATTTGGTGCTGTTTGAAGGCGAGCTTACGCGCGTGATCCCGTCCACGCAGCTGTTGAGGTTTCATGATGTGCTGGCGAGTCCGGAAGGTTTGCTGTTCAAGGGCACGAGAATACTGCCGGAGTCGTTCGCGTTTCCCTATCACCTCGACGAGTGGCGCTATTCGAGCGTCTTGAAGTTTCTGGCGATCAATGCTTTCCGGCGCCGGAGAAAGATTGAACGCGAGGCGCTATGGATCACGGATTACTGGAGCACCGGGTATTTCCACTGGTTGACCGATGTCTTGACGCGACTGTTTGTCGTGCGTGATCGACTGAACGACTTGCTGCTGGTGTTGCCGGGAAAGTACGAACAGCTTGACGTTGTGAAGTCTACTTTGAAGGCATTTGGTGTCGCGGACGTAGATTTTATCGGTGCGAATGAAGTGGTGGAGTTTCGCAGCCTGGTGATGCCGTCGCATACCGCGCCGTCGGGTCACTTCAAAGACGAAGCGATTCGCGGTGTACGCGATGTGTTGTTGTCGGCGTATGGAGATGCCGGCAGTGAAGAGAAGCGTCTTTACATCACGCGCAGTCGTGCCGGCCGTAGACGCATTGTGAACGAAGATGAGGTGACATCCGTTTTGCGCAAGTTCGGATTCGCAACGATCTGCGCAGAAGATTTCTCGTTCGCAGAACAAGTGGCAATTTGTTCGCGCGCCCCCTACATTGTCTCGAATCACGGCGCCGGGCTGACAAACGTGCTGTTCATGAAAGACGGCGGGAGCGTGCTGGAACTGCGTCACGAGTCTGACTGCGTCAACAACTGTTACTTCACAATATGTTCGGCGCTCGCTTTGAATTACTTCTACCAGACCTGCGCGCCGCAAGATCCATCCGCCGATCCGCACGACGCACACGTGGTCGTCGATGTAGATCAATTAAAAAACAATTTGACGCTGCTGTTAGCATCAGCTTAGTCAAGAGCTGCATGTTGGCCCAATACTTCCGCGCGCCTTAACGACTTGCTTCATGAACCTCTTCGCGACCTTTCCCGCGACGGTCCCACCCAGCGAACTCAACTTGCCGCTCGCGACGACGATGTTAGTGTCCTTGTGTATGACGGTGTAGGTGTACTTCGTGAACAGATCGTGTTCGACGACGAGGATCAGGTCGGCTTCCTCGACGTCACGCGTGATGACGAGGCAGAGTTGCGAAAACTCCGTCCGCTTCTGTAGCTTCTCCTCGATTACGGCAACTCCGACCAGCAGCGAAGTAGATTTGACGTAGATCGTCTTCGCATTTCGCAGTGCTGCCAGAGGATCTTTATAAACAGCCGGCGTCAGCCCTTGCTTGACCTCCGGCACGAAAACCTCCGGCTTCTCAGCGACAGCCGCCGGCTTCTCAACAGTCCTGGGCCTAACTGCGAGCGGCTCCGCGCCTTGCTCGTGGTCCGGCAACTGCGCCATCGCACTCACCGAGCAAAGCGCAAACAGGCCGATCAGCGTCAACATCGAAGCAATCTTCCGAATACTGTAACGTCTGTTTTGAGGACTCATAGTGCCGTCATTATCCGCGTACAATCATTCGGATTGAGCACTGTCAGGACAGTATCGTGATTGTCACTAGTGGAATCGAGAGTGACCCGAGTCGGACTCTGACGGCCCATAACCATTGCGGTCGCCCCAAAGCTCTCCCTGGTCGTAATGGGCGTTGACTTCAACACAAGCGTCAAGCCGAATCATCTGCTGGTGGAAGTCCTGTCGTGTGTTCAGGCGTTGCTCGGGATCTTCCTGATAACCATCTCGATAGCGAAGGCGGTCAACCAGCTAAGATAAGAACTATGAGAGTAGCGCTTCTTTCAATCGAGCAGGACGTACTAAGAGAAAAGTATGTTGCGGATGACGACCTCGTTGTTGAGCCACTGCGACGTCTGGGCCATGAGGCGGAATTTGTAGTGTGGCGACATGCGGTAGATTGGCGGAAGTATGAAGGTGTTGTGATCCGCTCCACCTGGGATTACCAGCAGCATCTGCCCGCGTTCTTGAGCGTCTTACAGGAGATCGACACACAAAGCCGGTTGGCGAATCCGTTGGACATCCTGAGTTGGAACTCTGACAAGAAAATCTATTTACAGGACGTCGAGAAGCGCGGCGGCCAGATAATTCCGACCATCTGGGGCGATAGCAAAATCGACGACCACCTGATTCAACAGTGGTTCGAGCAGTTTCAAACTGACGAGCTCGTCATTAAGCCTACAGTAGGGGCAAATGCACAGGACGCTTTCCGCCTCGAACGCGGTGCACGAGATGTTAATGAGTTGCGCAAAACCTTCGACCAGCGTTCTTACATGGTCCAACCGTTTATGCGCGGCATCGTTGAAGAGGGAGAATTCTCATTGTTCTACTTCAACGGCGATTACAGTCACACGATTCTGAAAACACCCCAAGTGGGCGATTTCCGAGTTCAGGAAGAGCACGGGGGAGATATTACGCCGTTCGAACCATCGGCTGAGTTGTTGGCAACCGGCGAGAAGATCGTGCAGTGCATCTCACCGACTCCGCTTTACGCTCGAGTTGATTTCGTACGAACTGAATCGGGCGAGTTTGCGGTGGTCGAGTTGGAATTGATCGAACCGTCAATGTACCTGCGCATGGCAAAACATGCGCCCCGGATGTTCGCAGAAGCAATCGACAGATGGCTATCACAAAAATAACTCCCATGCCAATCTAAGGACGAACTGATATGAGAACATTCCTTCACGAATTTTCAGACATGCTGACACCCGAGGGTCTAAACATCCTCAAAGGCAAGGACACGAACTCCTTGTTGCGTGATGGTAAGAATTATTTCGCAATCTTCGACGGCGTGGTTGACCGGCGCAAGGCAGAAGACTCGGTTAGGATTCTGGATACGAATCTCTACGAGCATCTCACAGTCGAACAAAGAAAAATTCCGCCGGAGTCGATCACCGGGATGAAAGAGAATTACGAAGAACGGCTGAATAAGACGGAGACTACGTTGGCCCACATAACGATCATCATCCCGAGGATGATGACGTCAAAGATGGTTTCGTTGACTTCCACGTGATGTTCACCAACAGCGCCGTCGCGCACCAGTATCTCGTGTACGAAGAGAAAGGACACTTCTCGAAGATCCTCGACATCAACCTCCAGGGCGGAGTCTCAATCTACAAACTCCCCTTCTGGCACTACACCACACCCTCGTCGGCAGGCGCGCGCAGGAATCCGCCGCTCGCCGATGGCTGCTGCTCGGCTCATTCGCCATCGTTGAAGGATCGAGGAATGGACGATGATTCCGAGATTCCTTGTTGTTTGTGATTTTTGGCTAGAAGTGGTGCCGGAGGTCGGACTCGAACCGACATGAGCAGTGAAGCTCGCCAGATTTTGAGTCTGGTGCGTATACCAATTTCGCCACTCCGGCGCGAAGGGCTGACATCATAAGGCCCTTTGCCGCCGTTGGCAACACGCGCAAACTACCCGTTTTGTCACCCACAGCACGTAGGTAAACCCACGATCTTCAGCGATTATGTCCCAAGTAAAAACTTGTTTGCCACGATTGACCAAAAACGGCTAGAATGCCTGAGCCAGGTTTTGGGCCGGGCATGGTCCGAGAGCCCCCAACCCTCTAAGCCTCTCACAATCCGAGCTCCAGCAGTTTTTGAATGCTCGCCGCCGTGCCCTGTCATCTTCAGGAGAGACGACACAAATGCCGACAACTACGCCCCGCATTCTGATAGTCGACGACGAACGGGAGATTACCGAGATCCTTGCCGACCTGCTGAGCGAGGACTACGAGTGTCTCAAAGCCGGGTCGGCTGAACAGGCGCTCGGCTGCCTTCGCGCCGCCGAGTTTCACCTCGTGATTAGCGACATCACCATGCCCGGAATGAGCGGACTCGAGATGATCCCGCACGTCAAGCAACTCTCTCCCGACACCGTAGTGGTAATGATCAGCGGTATGCAGACCGTCGAAAGCGCGATCGGCGCGCTCCGGCTCGGCGCTTTCGATTACCTGATGAAGCCGTTCGACCTGCGACAGGTCGAAGCCGTCGTCAAGCGAGCACTCGAATATCACGAACTGGTCGTCGCCAAGCGCCGTTACGAAAATCATCTCGAAGAACTCGTCGAACAGCGCACCATCGAACTCGATCGCGCGTTGAACTCGCTGGAAGGCGCGTATCGCTCGACGTTGAAAGCCTTGACCGCCGCACTCGAAACGCGCGACTCGGAAACGCACGGTCATTCGGAGCGAGTCGTCAGTTACAGCCTGCGTTTGGGGCGCGAGTATGGGTTGAGCAGTGAAGACATGAAGTCGCTCGAATTTGGCTCGCTGTTACACGACATCGGCAAGATCGGCGTGCCTGATTCGATCCTGCGCAAGCCGGCGAAACTCACGGAAGAAGAGTGGGTGCGCATGCGCGAACATCCGCTGCACGGTCAACAGATTCTGCGCGGCATTGAGTTTCTGCAAGGCGCTGCGCGAGTGGTTGCGCAGCATCATGAACAGTGGGACGGCAGCGGTTACCCGGTTGGCTTGCGTGGTGAAGAGATCGACGTTTGCGCGCGCATCTTCTCTGTCGCCGACGCGTTCGACGCGATCACCAGCGACCGCGTATACCGGCGCGGGAAGTCGTATGAAGCGGCAGCGCAGGAGTTAGACGACTGGGCCGGGCGGCAATTCGATCCGAAAGTTGTCGAAGCGTTTCACCGCGTGCCGAAGGAAGATTGGGAAGAATTGCACCGGTTGTCGTTGTTGCCGAAGCCGGATCATTTTGACGTTCGTGAGCTGGTTCACAGCATGGAGTCGCAGCTCGGAGTTGCGGGGTTGGGCCATCGATAACAGGGACTCCCTTTAAAAGAAGTTCAAAAAATCTTTTTTCACATGTGTCTCTCGATTGCGGGAGGTCAGTGGAAAAAGAGTTTTCCAATCTACGGTTGTGGTGTGGGGACCACGTAGCCACGTCGTGCTTGCAAACTCAGTCCGACCCTGCGTGAGGCCACTTGAATGCGACGGTATTCACCGGCCGCTGCTTCTGCCAGCGGACGTATCGGCCGATAAGTCACGACATACTCAGCGCCGATCGCACGGGCCACTTCATTTGCCTGCGCCAGCATCTCGTCTCGGTTGAGCGGCAGCATTATCTTGCCGCCGGTCTCCTCAGCCACGCTTTTCAACACCCGCTCACTCTTCTTAACTTCGGCTTCGTACGCCTTTCGCTGTCGACGCATGGCGGGATCGAAACGGATGCCGATGCCGAACGACGGCGAGCGTGTTTGTCCGGGCGCGAGCGTCGGATCGGTAGCGGTGATCGGATCGGAGCTGGCCGGACGTCGTCCAGTCGCGACCACGCCTGAATCTTTCTTGTCGCTCTTCTGTTGCACAAACTCGGTGTAACTGATGATGTGCACAGTGGCGCGAGCGGCGATCAGGTTTTTGACGGCGTCTTCGCGATTCACTTTCACGCCGGGTGAATCAACGCCATCGGTGATCAGGACGACGTGGCGGCTACCCTCGGGCCGATCTTTCAGTTGCTGGCTCGCACTGGCAATTGCTTCCGAGATCCGCGAGCGCTTCGAGGAGATCAGTTTGTTCTTCAGCGTCTTGAGGACAGTGGGCTTGTCTTTCGTCCATTGCTGAACCATCTCGGTTGTGTTTCCGGATTGCATGACGGCCATCCACGAGCCCGGTTGAAGTTTGGCCACCAGTTCGGACGCAACCTGGCGCGTGAGTCCCGTGCTTTTCGACATGCCACCGAGACCACTCAGTTCACCGCCCGTGTCGAGAATGAACAGAACGTTCGCTGGAATGTGGGTAACACTTCTAAGTTGCTGGGCGACACCGTCTTCGAGCACGAGGATGTCGTCGAGTACGAGCGTTGGATCGTAGTGACCGTAGGCGTCGAGAGCGGTTACCGGAAGTCGGACTTCTTCAGTGAAAACCCTGATTGTCTCGGGAGTCGGTAACGGGGCCGGCGCAGGCTGCGGAGTTTGGGCGGCAGTTATCGCAGCAAAACCCGCGATTACCAGAAGCGCCAGTGTGTGTCTGAGCAGAAACACGGATCTTAAAACCAGATTTTCCAGAATCAGCGCTTTGATTGCTTGCGCCGGGTCTACGTTGCCTTACGAGCTTGCGCCTGGACGGCCGTGATCGCAACCGCGTCAACGATGTCCCGGGCCGTGCAACCGCGCGATAGATCGTTCGCGGGTTTGTCCAAGCCTTGAAGAATCGGACCGATTGCCGTCGCGCCCCCCAATCTTTCCGTGAGCTTGTACGCGATGTTCCCGGCTTGCAGATCGGGGAAGATCAAAACGTTTGCGCGGCCTGCAACAGGCGAACCGGGCGCTTTCGACTGCGCTACGGAAGCAACGAGCGCGGCGTCTGCCTGCAGCTCTCCATCGACCTGCAACTCCGGCGCGCGCGCTTTCACTGTTCGCGTCGCTTCGACGACCTTGTCTATCAGCTTGTGCTTCGCGCTTCCTTTAGTCGAAAACGAGAGCATCGCGACGCGGGGCTCGGCGCCCAGCAACGCGCGACACGAATCAGCAGCGGCGAGCGCGATCTCCGCCAACTCCGCGGCACTCGGTTCGATCACGACGCCACAGTCGGCATAGATCATCGCCCCGTCATGTCCGAACTCGCCCTTCGGCAACGACATCAAAAAGAAACTCGAAACAAGTTTGAACCCCGATCGCACGCCGATGCAATGCAGTGCAGCGCGGACGGTGTGCGCGGTGGTGTTTGTTGCACCCGCGACCGAGCCGTCTGCCTGACCCATACGGACCATCAGGTTCCCGTAGTACAACGGATCTGAAACCTGTGTGCGCGCTTCGTCGGCCATCAAACCTTTCGCTTTTCGCAGGTCGTGGTAAAGCGAGACCATCTTGTCGAAATCAGACGCGCGGCGGTGGTCAATGATCTCGACGCCGCCGAGGTCGACGCCGTTGTCGCGGGCTGAGTTGCGAATCGTGTTCTCGTCGCCGAGCAGCGTGATGCGCGCGATCCGTTGACTGGTGCACTGAGCGGCGGCGACCACCGTGCGCGGATCGTTGCCTTCAGGAAGCACGATGTGCTGTGGTCTGGAACCGGCGCGTTGGCGAATTCGTTCGAGAATGTCCATATATGTTAGTGTTTATTTTCCATGGAACATGAAAACGGGATTATGTAGGAGGATGCATGTCAGAACCAAGCCTGCGGAGCCGGATGGCAAACTTAATCTTGTTCATTCCCAACATGCTGGTTCTGTGCGGGCGTTTGATGGTGGACGGAAGAGTGCCGGCGAAGGAGCGATTGCTGGTTGCCGGGGCCATCGTGTACGCGCTCGTGCCGCTCGATTTCATCCCCGACATGTTGCCGTTTGTGGGCCAGGTTGACGATGCCTACCTGATCTCGATGAGTCTGTTGCGGTTGATGACGGTTACCGATCCGCGTGTCGTGCGACAACACTGGCGCGGTGGCGGAGACGTTGTTGAACTGGTAGGCGCCGTGGCGATGGTGGCTGCGAAGTTATTACCCGCGAAAATCCGCCGCGTACTGACCGCACAAATTGAAAAGCAACCGGATCCACCGCCAGTTCAGGCTGCCAGGGTCCAATCGATCACGCCTTCTACTGACTTCGATAGGGCGTGAACGACAGCCGGGTTGCTGGTCTTCAGTGCCCAGTACCTCGCCTGTTCCGGCGCCGACACATTCAAAGACGCTTCATCGAAAGCGACCATCGCACAGCTCAACGATGAAGAGTCAGCGATGACAAACAATTCCCGCGTCAGGCGAAAATCGTTTTTCAAAGTGACCAGCCGGATGTTCGGATGACGTGGCGGGCGCCAGTCGTCTTCGCCGAACAGGTAGACGGACTCCGAGATGTCTGCGATGCGCATGTAGCGATCGATGATCGGCTGCAGCGACGAGAGTTTCTCGACTCCCGCATAAACTCGCCCCGCACGGTTCGTGCGAAGCAACACTGCGTTTTCGATCATCAGGCAGGCATACTCGACGGACGCTGTCGTCGTGTGGCAGATGAAACTCTCCCGTTCGATGAAGTCGCGACGGGCAAGGCTCGCGATCTCACCAAGGTTTTCTGTCTCTTCGACGCCAGAATACTTGAGCGCTTGCTCGAAGATGGAGAAGTTCTTCACTTGGGGGCCCTCCTGGACCGGCCCGACTTGTACCCAAGTTAGTCTGCAAGAGCGTTACGAATAGTTCTCTTATTTGTGCTCTAAGGTACTGACGGTAATCGACACGCCTTCGGCCCAGGAATGCTTGTTGCCCTTCGGGTCGCGCTAGCGGGAAACCCATATAAAAGAAATTTTAAAGACGACGAGTCAGGCAGATCGAAGGCCGGTAAGGATCTTGTCGTGAATGCCACCAAAACCACCGTTAGACATGATCGCCACGACATCCCCTGAGCGTAGTTCGGGCAGGATGTGCGTGACGATTTCGTCCGCACCGGGCAGCGCCAAGGCGGGCTTTCCTTGTTTCGAAATCGCCTCAATCAACGCTTCGGTATCAAGCGCCCGTCCCTTTTCTGTCACCTTCTGACTATCAAAGACACTGGCGATAACAATGTAGTCCGCTGACGAAAATGCATTCGCGTAGTCGTGCTGGAAGACGGCGAGACGTGAGGACCACGAGCGCGGTTCGAAGATGGCGATCAACCGGCGATCTTTATATCGCGCCCGCAGCGCACGAAGTGTTTCGCGAACAGCCGTCGGGTGGTGGGCGAAGTCGTCGATCACTAGAATGCCACGCTCTTCGCCGCGCACTTCCGCGCGTCGCTTAACGTTCTTGAAAGTCGTCAGCGCGCTTTGAATCTTTTCGCTACTGATGCCCCAGGCGTCGGCAGCGATGATCACGGCCAGACAGTTGAGAAGATTGAACTCTCCCAACAGCGGCGTCTGAAACTCGCCCCACGGCTGTCGCTCGCGAAACACTTCGAACCGCGAAAGCGCGCCCGAAAAGTCAGCGTTGCGAACCTGCCAGCGGGCGTCGTCGCTCGTGCCAAACGTTTCCACTTGCGTGAACAACCTGGTTCCGAACGATTCAACAACCGCGCGCACGTTTGGACTGTCCCAGCCGGCGATCAAGCGTCCATTCTCCGGGACCAGGTTCATGAACCGACGAAACGCGAGCTTCACCGCGTCGAGATCCTTGTAGATATCGGCGTGATCGAATTCGATGTTGTTGACGATTGCGAGCTCGGGGAGGTAGTGCATGAACTTCGGACCTTTGTCGAAGTACGCTGTGTCATATTCATCAGCCTCGACGATCACGTAGTCACTTTGAGTCACGCGGAAGCTGCTGCCGAAATTTTGCGCCACGCCGCCGATGAGAAAAGTCGGATCGAGTCCGCCTTGATCCATCACCCACGCGGCAATGCTGGTCGTCGTCGTCTTGCCGTGTGTGCCTGCGATGGCGAGCGAGTGCCGGCCACGAATGAACTCCTCTTTCACTGTCTCGGCTTGCGAGCGATACAGGAGTTTTCGCTTTAGTGTCTCTTCAACTTCGGGATTTCCGCGGGGGATGGCGTTGCCGACGATCACGCAATCAGGCGACGGCGTGAGGTGCTCGCGGCTGTAGCCTTCCATCACTTTGATGCCGAGGTCGCGCAGCATCGTCGACATCGGCGGATAGACGTTCAGGTCAGATCCGGTGACGTGATGCCCGCGCGCCTGGAGCATTCCGGCAAGGGAAGCCATGGCGGTGCCGCAGATGCCGATGAGATGGTAGTGCATTCTCTTTACTTTTCCATTGACCTCGCTCAAGCAGGAAACACCAATAAAAGCGAATTCCGAATTACTTGCTGAAGTCCCGGAGTTGTTTCTCGTTACGCGCGAGCACCATGTCGTTATCCACCATGAGTCGCACCAACTCCTTGAATCCGACCCTGGGTTCCCAACCCAACTCTTTGCGCGCCTTCGTCGAGTCGCCGAGCAACAGGTCGACCTCGCTCGGACGGTAGTACCACGGATCGATCTCGACGTGTTGCTGCCAATCGAGATCGAGATAACTGAACGTCTCTTCGCAAAACTCGCGCACCGAATGCGTCTCGCCGGTGGCGATCACGTAGTCGTCACTCTTATCGGCCTGCATCATCAGCCACATCGCCTCGACGTAATCCTTCGCGTAGCCCCAGTCGCGCTTGGCGTCGAGGTTGCCGAGGAAGAGTTTGTCCTGCAAGCCGAGCTTGATGCGCGTTGCCCCGCGCGTGATCTTGCGAGTCACGAATGTTTCGCCGCGACGTTCGGACTCGTGATTGAAGAGAATCCCGTTGCAGGCAAACATGTCGTAAGCCTCGCGATAATTGACGGTCGCGTAGTAAGCAAACACCTTCGCACACGCGTACGGCGAACGTGGATGAAACGGCGTTGTCTCGCGTTGCGGGGTCTCGACAACTTTCCCGAACATTTCAGACGACGACGCCTGGTAGAACTTGGGCTTGATGCCGACTTCGCGAATGGCTTCGAGAATGCGCACGGCGCCGAGCGCCGTTACGTCCGTGGTGTATTCGGGCACGTCGAAACTGACGCGCACGTGCGATTGCGCGCCGAGGTTATAGATTTCATCGGGAACAACCTGGCGCAGGATCGTGTTAAGCGCGCTCGAGTCGCTGAGGTCGCCGTGGACAAGGAACAGGCGAGCGCTGGGATCGTGAGCGTCGCGCAGGATGTGATCGAGGCGCTGAGTGTTGAAAGAGGACGAGCGCCGGATGATGCCGTGGACTTCGTAGCCTTTCTCGAGCAGCAGTTCGGCAAGGTACGAGCCGTCCTGGCCGGTGATGCCCGTGATCAGAGCTCGTTTAGTCATTTAATTCGTTCACCTCCAACATCGTCGCACGGGTTCAAACTCATCGAGCGCCGCGAAAACGCCGCGCACAAATTCTGTCGCAGTCCAACGCTCGGCGCGGGCACGGCCTTTGTCGATCAGCGAAGCACGCAGCGTGTCGTCGTCGTGCAATTGCTTGATCGCGCCCGCGATTTCTGCCGGGTTGCGCGGATCGACGAATAATGCCGCGTCGCCGAGTTGTTCGCGTGCTCCTGAAACGTCGGAAGCAATCACCGGACAACCGAGTGCGAACGCTTCGAGCGGCGGCAGGTTTTCCGGTCCGAAGAATGTGACGTAAGCAAGCGCAAACGCGCCACGATACAACGCTACCAGATCTTCAAGCGGCACAAACCCGAGAAACGCGACGTCTACCGGCGGGTTCAGTTGCGCCGCGAACGTGCGCAGGTATTCTTCATTGCCCTTGTTTGATCCGACGAACACGACCGGCAGGTCGAGCTGGTGTTCGCGTTTCAACTCAGCGGCGGCCAGCAGCAAGTTCGCATGGTTCTTGTGCGACCAAAACTGCGCCGGATAAAACAGGTAATTGCTTCTGAGCCCGTACTTCTTCAGCACGCCCGCAACGTCGCTCGGTTTGGCGTTCAACGTGAACGCGGGCGTCGGATGCGGCAGTATCTTAATCCGATTGCTCGTTACTTGATAAAACCGCTCAATCTCGCTGCGGCCCGCTTCGGTGCCTGCGATGATGTATGTCGCACGACGAAGATACTCGCCGTAGAAAGTTTCGCGCTGTCTCCACGTGCCGCCCGCACTTACTTCCGGAAACCATGGTTGCAAACGGTGCTGAAGGTCCCAGACGATGGCCATGTACGGCAGGTCGATCTGCACGGCTTCCGCGCCGACGAACCACATGAACTCAACGCCCGCTTCCTTGCACAACTGTTCCAGACGCGTCTGTCGTTTACGACTCTCGATCAGCGAGTTGAGTCCGCTTTGGGCGCGGGCGAAAACGCGTTGGCCCAGGTTGCCGGGGAATGCGACCGCTTGCAAACGCGGGGTCGTCAGGAAACTGCGAAACGCTTCTGGCCGCCGGCAGAAAAGAACGAACGAATGGCTCGTCTCCTCCATGAGGTCCAACAGCGCCCGGAAGATGTCTTCCTGGATCGTGTAGCCGCCGCCAACGTCCGGCGAGAAGTCTTCGAGAAAAACGCCGACCTTCATTTGTGTTCCGAGTTACTTTCTAACCGCGTCGCGCGACCGCGACGATGTGCCACGTTTCGTCCGTGATGGTTTCGTTGTCAGTGAATCCGGCGAACCATTTGACCGGCGTAAAACCTGACGACGTCAACCAGTGATGCATCTCTTGCAACAGAAAGTAGCGATTCACCTGAGTCTCAGTTAGCGCCGAATAAGTGCCGTTGTGTCTCAGCTCGTAGATTGAATAAGTGACGCGGCTGAGTTGATTCGGCGTGTCGAGTGAAGTTTCGGAGATACGCAGGACCGTCGAATCGTCCGTTTCCCATTTTTTGACACGGATCGGATCGTAGTGACGAAGCATCGCCGCCGCATGCCAGAATTCGAAAACAAACAAGCCATCGGCGCGAAGATGTTCATGCACGCCGTGAAATACTTTCGTCAGCGCCTCGTTTGTTTGAACGTATCCAATCGCGTCGAACAGACAAATAACCGCATCGAACGGCGCGCCACTCACTTCAAGCTGAGTCATGTCCTGCAACTGAAACTCGACGCGCGACGACTTCTCAGCCGCCTTTTGCTGCGCGCGTCGCAACATCCCTTCTGAGTAGTCAGAGGCGATTATTTGGTGGCCATGCTTCTCAAGATGAAAAGCATGCGTGCCCGTGCCGCAGGCGATCTCGAGCACTCGTTTCGCTGGTCCAACCGAGTATTTTGTCAGACACTCGTCCACGAACGCAGCTTCCGCCGGATATGGTTTGTCAGCATAGAAGAGGTCGTAAAGCTCGGCGTGTCTGCCTGAGTAAGAAGTCAAAATAGTTGATCCCACAGGGCCACAATCACTGACGCACTACAAGTGCGACACCGCTTCCTTCCGGCTAGCCGAAGCCCGTCTGACAACGTCGGCGATCTGCTTGATCACTGGTTCCGACAGCGTGTACGTCGAAGGAAGATACAGCCCGTTTTCCCAAAGTCGATCCGCTACCGGACACGACACGGCACGAAATCCGGGCCGCTCCAGCAAACACGGTTGCTGATTCATCGGGCAAAAGAACGTTCGCGTGTCGATGCCTTCGCTGCGCAACTGCTGCATCAGCTCGTCGCGCGTGATACCAAACTTCGGCTGCACGACGACGGCATACATCCAGTAAACGTTTCGCGCCCAGTCTGCTTCATGCGGAAGCTGAAGCCCGTCGATGTCTTTTAAAGAGTTGTTGTAGGTGTGAGCGACCCGGCGCTTCTCGGAAATGATGTGCTCGATCTTGCGAAACTGGACCAGTCCCATCGCGGCCTGATAGCCGGTCATGCGAAAGTTGAAACCAGCTTCTTCGTGACGAAAGCGCGGTTGCGTGAACGCAAGGTTGCGCAGCAGACGCAAACGTTCCGCAAGGTCCTTGTTGTTGGTAGTGACCATTCCGCCTTCGCCCGTCGTGATCACCTTGTTCGCATAGAAACTGAAACACGACATGTCGCCAAAGCTGCCCGTCATGCGTCCGCGACAGGTTGCACCGTGCGACTCGGCGCAGTCTTCAATGACGAGCAGGTTGTGCTTGCGGGCAATCTCCATCAGCCGGTCCATGTCGACCGGATGGCCGTAGAGGTGAACGGGAATGATGGCTTTCGTCTTCTCGGTGATCAGGCCCTCGATGAGATCGAGATCGAGATTCCAGGTCAGGTTTTCTGAATCGACAGGGACGGGAATCGCGCCGTTGTGAATCACGGCCAGCGCCGTAGCGATGTTTGTGCTCGAACTGATAAGCACTTCATCACCCGCGCCGATGCCCGCGGCCGCGACCGCCACGTGTAACGCCGTGCTGCCGTTACTGACCGCCACGCCATATTCACACCCGACGTAGTTGGCGAACTCCTGTTCGAACGCGGGAATCGATTCGCCGAACGAGCCGGAGATCTCACCGCGCCTCAACGCAGCGACGACGGCTTCGATCTCTTCTTCGCCGATGACAGGTTCGAAAACCTCGATCATGAATTGTTGTTGACCTCTACGTTGATTTTATCGTTTTCAGCGCCGAGGAAAGGCCCCTGCTTGACGCTGATGCACTGCATGTCTTCGAGTACGCGGACCGCATGCGTTCCGTGAATCAGCACGATACCATCGCCCGCACGCAACACAACCTCGCGAAACCGCCGACCTTCTTCGTCAAAAAAATCAACCGCCACCACGCCGCGTTGCACGACGAACATCTGTTGTAGATCGGTGATCGTGCGAGTGACGGGTTTGTGATAGTGCGCCGCTTCGACGAAGCCCGCCTCGTGCGCGAGCAGCCCAAACTGAAACGATGAATCAGCCGGCGAGAAAAACTTCGTTTGAGAAACGCTGGTGCCTGACCAGATGATCTCCGCGTAGGTGGTGCCGTTGTGTTCGACTGTTTCGACGCCGTTGTTCATGAAATGTGTCAGGAGAGTGAATATAACCGCTGGCAGAAGGACTGTAAACGGGCTAAAACCCGATGTCTGTGGCCGTCAAATCGTGTCGGGCGTCACGAATTGCAGCCGCTTGTTTCTGTCGCACAGGACGGCGTTCGGTAAGTAGTCGCGAATGAAATACGACGCGATGGCGCGAATGTCGACCGGTGAATATCGCTGCTGGTCGCGGCCGTGAAAGAAGTACCAAAGCCAGTTGTCGTACCAGAGCATCGAGAGTTCTTCATTTCGCGACTGTTCGAGTGCCCGCAACTCGTCGACCGTTCGATAACTCGCGTCACGATACATGTCGGTCCAGACCGTCTTCTGATCGTAGAGAATCTTGCCGAGCCGCGTTTCCCACACGTGTGAAAAACCATAAGAGCCATTCCCCTTCGTCAGGTACGAGGGGTGGCGGCGAAAGTAGTTGAGAAAGAGTTCGGGTCGCACGACGAAATTGCCGCCGTCGGTGCAGAAGCATCGTTGCGTAGAACCTTCGAGCAACTCTGAAGCGTCGCCAAAAAAATCGCGCGTGCCGTTCGTAGCCGGATTTGAAACGCAAACTCGGATGCCGTTCCGCGCAAAGAACACACAACCCGTTTCTTTGTGAGACTCGAACCGGCGCTCGATCTCGTTCAAGTCATAGCGCACGTCTTCGGGTATCGTGTCTTCCTTCACATAGTTCTCGAGATCGAAGTAGTGCTCCTGGACAAAGGCGCTGTAACGCGGGACGGCGATGGTCCCGTCGAGAAGACAGCGGAAGTAGTCGAGTTGGGCGCCGTGGTTGACGCCCCAGTTGCGCCGTCTGACAAAGAATAGATTCTTGTTCCAGGTCAGGCCCTTGTCGACCAGGCCGTTAGCCGTCAGGACCTCGGCTTTCCATTGTTCCGGGGAAGAGCAGTCGAAGACGTAAACCTTGTCGCGTGACGGATCGAAGTTTACTACGCTATCAAAGTTGTCGACGAACGAGTGCAGCTTGTTGTAGTTCTGGACGACGACGTGAAAACGTTCCTGGTCCTGCGAGTCTGAGCTATCGCGTTTCATTACACTGACAGAAAGAATTTCCTAATCTGTGTTCCTGCTGAACTCTCGCTAGCGCTCGCGGGAGCTCAGCGTTCGTCCCTTCGGTGTGAACAGCATAAAGTTATCGATCATCCAGGGCAGGTTGTTCACGATTTCCGAAGATCCTTTAACGGCGCGGGTAAAGTCTCTCGTCGCCGTTTCATCATAGGACCACCCTTCCGATTCGAAGAGTTTGATCCAGAACTCTTTAGGCTGACAATTAATATGACCATCTCCCCACTGTCCGGGTTGTGCGGCGGTAAACACGATCGCCCTCGAAGCGCTCTTCGTTAGATTATGGACCAACACCGCCGAGGCTTTCTTTGGTATGTGTTCGGCCACTTCAGTCGAGATAACCAGATCGTGAACACGAGTATCGATATCGACGCTCAAGTCCTTGATCTGAACTCGCTCACGCAGCGAACTCTCCATCCGATTAAGCGACGCTTCAGAACCTTCAAACCCGGAAACCTCAACGCCTTTGTCGGCGAGCGACTGAATCAGAAAACCGTTGCCACAACCGAAGTCGCATATCGATTCCGGATGAAACCGGGCAAATATGATTGCGGCAAGTTCCTGATAACCCGAGCGGAGCTTGATGTGCTCCTCATAAAAAGTCCCGTCGTAGACGTTCTTGTTGAGGATTCGTTTTATCCCGTGCGTCTTGAGCTGATACCACATCAGACGCGTATCCCGGGTGGAGGGGCTCTCTGCAATCCACATCTGTACTGGTCGCGCGCCGCGTTTGATGATTTCTTTTATTTTGTTCAAGCCGCTTACTCGCTTTAGCTCAGACTGTATGCTGTTTTGCCGTTAAGGGTGCTCGTCATGAGGCGATGAATGAGACCATCCAATTCTTCCGCACGCCTTTGATAAGTGTGGTCGCGCAATGTCCGGCGTTGTCCCGCGTTGGCAATATGCTGAAGTTGATCCTGATTGTCGAGTAGATAACGAACCTTCTCAGCACACTCCTCCGTGCTGCGATAAGTTAGTACCTCCACATCGGGCTCGAACATCTCCGGCATATTTTCTTTCCAATCAGTCACCAGGCAAGCACCCATGCCGGTGGCCTCGAAGAGCCGAATGTTACCTGCATGGATCCCGGCGCAGTCGATGTGTTTGTTTAGATTGATCTTGGATCGCGAAAGAATTTTGAAGTACCCCAGGCCAAGAACTGAATCATGAAATCGGCCCTGGTGATTTTGCAACAGGGCAGTCGCTTGAGGGCCCGTGTAATTCTCATTGAGTGTGCTCAAGTGTGCAAGCGCGTTGCCGGAAATTCCAATTCGTTGAAACAGTTTCTGTCCGTCTCTGGTTATTTTCCCCAGTATTCTGTTTTGTAAAGTGGGCACGCGGGGTTCGCTGATGCTGCCCCAAACCTCTAACTTCGTAGCATCCAGCAGCCCCTTAATCAACTCCAGCCGTTCGTTGTGAAAGCCATTTCTCAGAACGAAATTGCCGACGAAGGTGAAGTCAAGATCCCGTTCCTGTTGCGCAGGCAACATGTCCAGGATCGACGGTTCGAACGCGTGCAGCAGGAGTTCGGCCTCTGCGCCATGGTCTCTCAACTGATCGACAAAATGACGCGTGCACGTGAGCATCAAGTCGATATCGGCAAAGAATTCGTCGTGAGTTGTCGGCGCCGCACGCCAACCGATGATCTTGACTGGCTTCGAAGCGGCGTCTCGCAGAAACTGACGTTTCGGTGCGTCAAAATAATAAAGGTCGTCCAGGAACAGGATGTCAGGTTGGAATGCTTTTAGCTGCGCCGAGACGATGTCCGTGAGCCAGTTTCGCGGGTTGTATTTAATTCCGTGTTCTTTGGCCCACAGCTTTTGCAGGAACTCGAACTCGATAAGTACGTCCATCGTCTCGTAACCGAGCGAGGGAAGCGCGGAAGTGTAGTTGGTATTCCAGCCGAGACACGACTTCACGAACAAATCATAGAGCTCTGCATACGACAGACTCTTATATGTCGGGTGCTTCCGCAGAAACGGTTCGATATACGGGAAGTCAACGGAATGAATTTTAAGAAAACGATAACTCATCTGTTTCTATCGAGCTTGTTTCTCAGCAACGATGAGGTTCCAACCGAACCGCGACCGCAAACGGTTCTTAAACAGCTGGTCGATCACGTTGACTCTCTCCATCATCCACGGCGGACACAAGGTTCGCTCAATTCTACCAGCATCAATCTGCCGTTTGCTGTGATAGGCAATAACCTCTACCACCGGATAAACGAACATGCGCAACGGTATCGACAGCAGGCCATTCCACCAGTCGTTGACGAAATGTCCGATCGTCATGTCGCGGCTGACGATGCGAAAGCCATTTGCCTGAAAGAACTGGTCCCACTCCTCGGGTGACTTGAATTGAATATGCGGAACGCCCGGTTCCAGCACCGCGCCACGCTTGATCTGTCGCGCCAGCGAACGCTTGAAATATCTCTCGAAGAGACTGCGCCTGTTTGGGACGATAGTGAATAAGTAACCGTCTTCGCAAAGAAGAGTATTCAGAGCGCGAACGTAGCTCGCGGGATCTTCGAGATGTTCTATCACGTCGAAAGCAATCACGAGCTGAAGCGAGCCGGGTTCATTTTTGCTAAGCAGCGTGTCGAGAGAGCCTGCCACGAGTGCCGGCGGCGAATTCTTTCCCCAGTCGTACGAGTTGAAATAACGTTGCAGCACGCGGTCGTTCAAATCAAACGAGATCACTCGGAAGCCGCGCGCTGCCAGTTCGTAGCTATCGCGGAGCGACCCGGCGCCGAAATCGAGAGCTCTCGGTTCGTTGAATTTGGTTTGCAGTTGGGCCAGGTGGTTTTCGAAGAGTGACCAGCGATAGCGGACGTTTCGCGTGTTGCAACCGTAGAGTTTCGAGACGTCGTGACGGCGATCGAACGTCAGTGGCTCGTCGCCGTCAGAAGGTTTGACTGAAACACGGATTTCTTTATCCGTGTTGGCGGCCGGTTTCAATCTGCTGACAATCTCAGTGATCAGCAGCAACGGCGCGAAGATCAGAAACAAAATCAGCCACGCCACACAAACTGCTCCCAATACCATCGCTGCCCAAACTACGCGAAACGTCGAACGAAGCAGCTTTCCCATACACTATCAAACACCAGCGAACGCAGAAGTCACGGCACTGCAGATTGCTTCGATCTGTTCCTGACTGAGCTCCGGGTACATCGGCAGACTCAAGACTGCTCGCGCCGCGCGCTCCGTTACCGGCAGACTGTACGACGCGCGTCGATCTTCGTACGCCGGTTGCTCGTGCAGCGGCACCGGATAGTGAATCCCCGTCGCAATCCCTTCTTCCTTCAGCAGCAACTGCAATCGCTCACGCTCGCCGGTGCGGACGACAAACAAGTGCCATACGGGTTCGGCGTTTTCATGCGCGGTCGGCAGCGTGAGGCCACGATCGGTCAGTTGATCGCGGTAAGCATCCGCGATCTGACGGCGCTTCGCGTTCCACTCGTCGAGGTGGCGCAACTTCACGCGCAGGATCGCCGCCTGCATCCCGTCGAGCCGGCTGTTAACGCCTTCCATCTTGTGCGTGTACTTCTCGAGACGACCATGATTCGCCAGCATCCGGATGCGCTCGATCAACTCCTCATCCTGACTCACCACGGCACCCGCGTCGCCAAACGCGCCCAAATTCTTCCCGGGATAGAAACTGAACGTCGCCGCATCGCCAATGGACCCGACGCGTTGACCGCGCCAACGTCCGCCATGCGCCTGCGCCGCGTCTTCGACCACCTTCAAACCACGCTTCCGCGCGATCTCCATAATCGCGTCCATGTCGCACGACTGTCCGTAAAGATGGACCGGAACGATTGCCTTTGTCTTCGGAGTAATCGCCGCCTCGATCAGCGCCGGATCCATCAACATCGTGTCTTCAGTGACGTCGATGAAGATCGGCGTCGCGCCCGTCATCGAGATTGCTTCCGACGTGGCGATAAAGGTGTGGGCCACCGTGATGACTTCGTCACCCGGACCGATCCCCAGCGCACGCAGCGCCAGATAAAGCGCATCAGTCCCGTTGCCAACGCCGACACAGGCGCGCGCTTCGCAGTACGCGGCAAACTCAGCCTCGAAACGCCGTACCTCATCCCCGCCGACGAACGCGCTCTTGGTAATGATGTTCTGGATAGCAGCGTCGATCTCGGACTTGATAGTTTGATATTGATCGAAGAGACCGACGAGCGGAATGTGCTTTGTCATGTCTTTTTGGGTCATAGCTTTCTGGCCCTGATAACCAACCGGCTCCCGAGATATTTAATTAACGGAACTGACCCGAGCTTTTCGAGGCTGTTGATGAACTCGCGCGAAGCCGTGGAAAGATCCTTGCTGAACAGGTCAGGCTGGCCCATCAGGGCGCCTTCGAAGTAATCGATAACGAGGCCGTTCTTCTTCAGATGCTTCGTCAGACCCGCGGGATTTTGGAAGCGTCCTTTCGTGGGATTCTGGAACTTGTGCTGGTAATACTTCTTCAAACCGTAAACGGAAGCCCGGTTGTAAGTCAAAAGCACGAGGTCGCCGCCGGGCTTCAAAATGCGCGCAAACTCAGCGACCGACTCGCGCCAGTCGTAAACGTGCTGCAAGACGCGCGAGCAGATAATCAGGTCGTACGAGTTGTCCGGGATGTCGATCTTCGACGCTTCCTGGCAGAGCTTCGTGTCGAAGTTTAATCCGAGATCGCGGGCGGCTTGCGTGGCCTGGTCCAATTGTTCAGACGAGATGTCCATGCCGGTGATGTGTTTGGCGTGCGGCGAGTAGATCGGCAGCAAGCGCCCGTTGCCGATGCCGACGTCCAGAGCGCGTTCATAGTTGCGGCCCTCGAGGGCTTTCTTCAGCGCGGCTTTTTCGAGTGTGTCGATAACCTGGCCGCGAGCGGGTTTGAACCAACTGCCGTAGTCGGTGGTATTCCAGGTGTCACGCTTGGCTTTCGCAAACTCGTCTCGGTCCTGTTGCACGCGTTCGGTCATTCTCCAGCTCCAAAGTATTGTTCGAGTGTTTCTTTGTCGTCGGGCCTGATTTGTAGCTCTTTCAACTGCGACGGAAAAAAGAAGTTCATGCCCTGTCCCTCGCTGAGTGTCAACTCGTCGAGACTCGCGGTCAGCTCTCCGGCGAAAGCGAACTCCCGTTTGTTGTTCTGCACGAACTCGCGAAACAGGCCAAAGTTGCGCAGGTCAAAGTCGATCTCTTCCTTCACTTCACGCGCGACTGCTGTTTGCGCCGACTCTCCGTCTTCTATCGTTCCGCCGAACAGACTCCAGTGACCGGGATAACGGATCGCCGGATTGTCGTCGCGTTGTTGCAGCAGCACCTGGCCGTGGGGGTTCATCAAAATCGCGCTGACTCCTTGCGGACCGTTTGTATCGCGCAGTCGATGTTTTAGTTCGTGATAGTTTTCGATGTCCTCCGGTCCGGAAAAATCATAACGCATTCCGCGCAGCAGATAGAGCAGGCCGCCTGGTATGCGGTCAAGGTAGTCGCGAAAGATGTGTTCCTGACTAGAGAACGAAGGCAAGTAGTCAAGCGCTTCGCGTTTGAAAAAAGTGCAGCCCGTGGAGTTGATCGCGAGTCCCGAAGCAACATCAGACGTTCTGCGATAGTCGTACAGGTTGTCAGCGATGTTGCGATGCCCGGAAGTTAAATACGATTTGCGATCTCGTTGAGTGTTCGGAGTTACCGTTCCGACCAGCAGAAACACGGATTCTTTAGCATCGAAAATTTCGCGCGCCCGGATTAAATCCGTGTCTTCCGTGTAAATGTTATCGGGACACAAAACTACAAAATCATCATCAGGTTTCGCGGTTGCAATCGCGTGTGCCAGACCGAGCGGTCGCTCCTGATGAACTATTTCAACGCCCAGGTCACGTTCGACAATCTTCTCTGCGAGATGCCCGACCACAACCACAATCCGGGAAACTCCAATGGACTGGAGGGTCTTGATCGATCGTTCCAGCAGCGTGCGGCCGTCGACCTCGATCAACGCCTTCGGCAGCGACGCGCCGAGTTCTCCCATTCGTGTTGCTTTTCCTGCCGCGGGAATTACGCCGATCAAACCCATGTTTACAACTCGACCGCGCGGCCGGACGTCAGCGCTGTCTGAGTTGCTTCAAGCACAGCGACGACATCGCGCGCGTGTTGCGGCCCAGTCAGGGGTTCCTGGCCGTTGCGCAGGCATTCGAGAAAATGCGCGGATTCTGTTTTGAGGGGCTCCTGAAACGAGATCTTCGGCAACAGGATGTCGCCGGTGCGATGGATCAACTGGTAATCGCCGGATTGATCGTAGTCCATCCGCTCGCCGATCTTGGGGACGCGATCGACGCCTTTGTCGTAAATCTTGATCTTGTCGTCACTGACGTCGTCGTAGACCACCATCTTGCGACTGCCGACCAGCGTCATCTTGCGGATCTTCCCGGGGTCGAGCCAACTCACGTGAATGTGACCCGTGACGCCGCTGGCCCACTTCAACGTGGCGAACACGACGTCTTCGATTCCGGGTTGAATGTAACTGACGCCGGTTGCCGAAACTGAGACCGGAAGCTCGTCGTTCATCAGGTACATCAAGATGCTGACGTCATGCGGCGCGAGGTTCCACCACGCATTCACGTCGGATCGCACCTGGCCCAAATTCAAACGCTGGCTGTAGATGTAGTAAAGCTGGCCCAAACTCTCGTCGGCGAGCAGTTTTTTCGCGTAGCGGACGGCGGCGTTGTAGAGAAACGTGTGACCGACCATCAGCGTCTTGCCCGTCGACGCCGCGAGTTTCACCAGCTCGTCCGCGTGCTCGGTGCTGGTCGTTAATGGTTTCTCGACGAAGACGTGTTTGCGGGCTTCGAGTGCTTGTTTCGCGAGTGCGTAATGCGATGCGGCGGGCGTGGCCACGATGACGGCGTCGACTTCCGCATCGCTCAGCACCGCGTCGACGTCGGAAACAACTCCGGATCGCGGAAAGTTGGCGCGGACATAATTCTGTCGTTCGGGATTTACCTCGGCGACGTATTTGACCCAGCAGCCCGATTGCGCGGAAAAGTTGCGCAACACGTTTGGCCCCCAGTAGCCGCAGCCGATCTGGCCGATGGTGATTTGATCAGGCATTAGAAGTTACTGTTTCGTGCTTGGTAATGATCCGCGGCTTTCCCGCGACGACGATCGAATCGTCCTCAATCACTTCACTGCCGAGTATCGTCCTGATACCGATAATGCAGCGATTCCCCACGCGCGCGCCTTTCGTGATCGTTGCTTCTTTTCCGATCCACACGTCGTCGCCGATGAACACCGGTCGCGTGTCGGGCTTCGTTTCTTCGTAAACGCCTTGGGGATAACAATGCTCGACGCGTTTGCGTCGCTCGCGCCAGTCGGTGGAGTGCGTGTTCGTGTCGTAGATGCAAACGCGGTAAGAGATCATGTTGTACGAACCGATGTCAACCTGCTGTTCGCAACGGATCTCGCTGTCGTAGGCGATACCGGTGTAGCGGCCGATAGTCAAAGTGCCGCCAAAGCGCACGAGCACGGCGGTCGAAAAGAGGTGCGCGCGCTCACCCAGGTTGAATGTTCCGTTGTCAACGTTTACCGAGCTTTGCGGTGACACCGGACTGCTGATGATGGCCCCTTCACCCAGGTGGACCATTCCACCGTTTGTTACCAAAAAAGCCGTGTTGACCACGCGACTGTTTTTTTCAAACATGACTTTACAGTTATCGCCGATCGTCATGTCGGAATCGATTATTGCTCCGGCTTCGATGGTGAGTGATGAACCCGCGCCGACGACGATGTTGCCGCTGATCAGTTTGGCGTCCTTGCTTACGGCGACGGTGGACGAGGGATGCACACGGATCTTCGTTCGTCCACCAGTCAAGGTAACCAAGAGACGTCTGGCTGTTTGACGACCTCGCATAAAGTCATCTTTTCTTTGCGTCTTTGCGCCTTTGCGGGAACCCGTTCTTGACGTGATGTTGCCCGCAAAGCCGCAAAGGCGCAAAGTCACGACTTAGATCCGTTCAGCGTCCACTCCTGTTCCAACAGCACGCCCGAATGCGACTGCGGCGGCATCCGTCCGGTGCCATAAAAATCGCCGGGCTCGACCACAAGCGTTACGGCCTGTTGAATCCAGTCGAGAATGACATCATTTGAACGGATGATCAGCCCCGCCGTGTAATTCCCCGGCATCAGCGGTAGCTTCTTGATCTTGCAGGTAAAGTATCCGTCACGGGCAATCGATTCAAAGTTGTCGCCCGCAACCTGATTGCTCAACATGCTAACAAACGCACCCACATTCGAAGTAATCCCGATCGCCACGGATACGTTCTGCACGTTCG
>DATANW010000273.1:0-12246 GCA_036266055.1 Pyrinomonadaceae bacterium
GTTCCCCGCACGCTCGCTGCGTTCGAACACTGGTTTGGCAAATATCCGTTTTATGAAGACAGCTATAAGCTCGTGTCAGTTTCTTATCCGGGAATGGAACACCAGAGTTCGGTGACTTACGGCAACTGGTTTACGAACGGCTATCTCGCACGCGATATGTGCGGCTGCGGCGTTGGCTTCAAGTTCGACTTCATCATCGTTCACGAATCGGCACATGAGTGGTGGGGCAACAACATTTCGATGAAAGACGCTGCCGACATGTGGATTCATGAAGGTTTCGGCAATTACGCCGAGAACCTCTTCGTTGAATACCATTTCGGAAAGAAGGATGCGGAAGACTACGTCATCGGGACTCGTCACGGCATCAGAAACGACCGCCCAATAATCGGCACGTATAACTCAAATCGCGAAGGCTCGAGCGACATGTATCCCAAAGGCGGAAACATGCTGCACACGATTCGTAACGTCATCAACGACGACGCAAAATGGCTCTCGATCCTGCGTGGACTCAACGCTGACTTCTGGCACCAGACCGTCACCACCCAGCAGATCGAAACCTACATCACTACGAAGTCCGGCATCGATCTGAGCAAGGTGTTCGATCAATATCTGCGGACGACGAACATCCCCGTCTTGAGATACAAGATAAATGGCAAGTCGGTCTCGTTTAATTACGAAAAGGTAGTTAAAGGATTCGCGATGCCGATCCGTGTGACTATCAATGGTAAAGAAGTAAAACTCACCCCAACCGAAGTGAACCAGACGTTTGACTTCCCTGAAGAGATCAAGACCTTCGAGGTAAATCGCAACTTCTACATTGAGGCGCTGCGTGAAGCAGCGCCCCAAAGTAATTAGTTTGCGTAACCACGTCTAGAACTCGAACCGGCCGACGAACTGGATAATGCGCGGATCGAACGTGGTGTTGATCCGTCCGAAACTGGTCGAGTTGATGTTGAAGCTCGTTCCCGACGGCGTGAACGAGACGTTGCCGATGAAGAAGTTCGCTCGGTTCAGGACGTTGAACGCCTCGGCGCGGATCTGAAAACGCATCCGCTCCGTGATCGCGAAGTTTTTGATCAAACCAGCGTCCCAGTTTATGTACCATGGACCATTGAGAAAGTTTCGCTCAAGGTTTCCGGTGAGTCCGGGAGGCGCATTGAAGAAGACCTGCCCACTAAACGGCGTCGTCCCGATACCTTCGGAGGCGCGACCGGTCGTATTGATCACCGACGGATTGATGAAGAACACACCGTCCGGCGTACGGAAGATGCCAACCAGGTCTCTGATTTCCTGGTTGCTCAACGAACTGTTCGCGGTCTGACGAGCCGATCGATTGGTTCGATTGAGCGTGCCCCGCGTGTCGAGAATGGAAAACGGCGCTCCCGATGAGACTCGCACGATCGACGTCAGCGTCCAGCCTCCAAAGATCTGATTGCTGAGACCTCCGGAATTCAACCAATGCTTGCCTCTGCCAAACGGCAATTCATAAATCCCGTTGAAGTTGAATACATGAGACGCGTCGTAGTCGGCGCGCTGGTATTCAAGTTGGGGTTGGTTGATGTCGAGCAGCGGATCGAAGTTCGTTTGCCCGACGCCGCCGGTGTTAGTGAGTGTCTTTTGGAACGTGTAGTTTGCCTGCAGTTCCAGACCCTTCGCGAATCTCCGGCGTATCTCTGTTTGTAAAGAGTGGTAGCGGTACTTCGCGCCGTTTTGCAGCAGGTCGGCGACGCCTGTACTCGGATTCGGCAGGAAGAGTTCGCTGCTGCCTCCGAAGAAATTCGCGACGTAAATAAACGCGAGTTGCGCCGGTTGTCCTGACGAGATCAGCGAACGGATCGTGCCGTTACCCAGGAGGCCGCCCGCTTCGATTTGCGGAAACACCGTCAGCACTTCGCACCCGGTCGTGGCCGAAGTGGCGGTGGTGCAGGCGGGATTACCAAAGTTCGCGAGATTCCTTCGCGCTCGTTCGAAGTCGGCGAGGAACCCCTGGTTGAAGATGTTTACCTGATTAAGGTCGAACGCCCGCAGCAGGTTGTCGCTCTTACCGCCAACGTAACGAATCTCGACCGCGGTTTGAAAACCGATTTCCCGCTGTATTCCGAAATTCCATTCCTGCGTCAGCGGGACTTTCAGATTCGGATCGATTCCAAACACCGTACCAAAGTTGCCGGCGAGCTCGTTGTTCAAGGCAAAAGTGCGCGGGACTTCGAACGGAGGTGTTTCGAATGTCGGACTGCCGGCATTCGCACGGAGATCGAGATTGGTCAACGCAACGGTCTGCGTCAGTCCCTCGTTTCCGCTTAACGCATTGTCAGCGCCGCGGACAAATTCGTCGTTCACGTAGCTGATGCGATATCCGCCGCGAATCACGGTTCGTCCTTCGCCCGGAAACACCGACCCCAGCATCCGGTTCTTGAAGGTTGGCGACCAGGCAAAACTGAAAACAGGAGCGAAGTTGTTCTTGTCCCAGCGGAAGAAGTTCTTGCCTCCGGCGTTCGTCCCGACGAAGTCATAGGTTCCGTTCGGATTGAGTAACGCTGCCGCCGGATTGCTGCCTTGCGGGATCACCGGTTCGAGGGCGAGACGATCGGCTTCCCGAATCGGTGAAAACAATTCATATCGCAAACCAAAATTCAGCGTCAGATTACGCGTGGCGCGCCACGAATCCGAGACGTAAGCCGCGTAATTTTCGAAGTCCAGGTTACGAACGTTCGTCGCGCCCTGAACAAAGCCAGACGTTGGGTTGATTGCGTTGAACGTAACCTCCGCGCTGTTTATGAATCCGCCTAACAGCGCCAGCAGGTTGTTGGCGTTTGCGAGCTGGGTCGCGCTAATGCCGCCCGGAAACTGGCTCGCGAGTAGACTCGGTGTCGCCGGACCCTGGCCGATCGTCAGTGTTGGAATTGACGAGTTGGCAAACGAGGGCGGGCCGAACGGCTCCAGCCGGAAGAACTGCGCCTGCGCTCCGAACTTGATCGTGTGGTTTCCGCGGGCCCAGGTCGCATTGTCGTTTACGGTGTATTGGTGCGTGTCTCGTCCCTGCCTTTGGAAAGTCGATTCCGGACTGTCAACGAGCGGCAGAATCAGAAAGAAATCTGTCGGCTCCGCGGTCCGATCGAAGATTGGCAAACTAAAGAGCCAACCGCCTCGCAGCTCGTTTGTGAAAGTAGGAGTCGGCGAGAAACTCCAGGCGCCGACGACCGATTGCCGGTCAGCTCCCTGAAATCCGAACGGAATCCGGTTGAAGCCGCCGTTATCGGCATCAGGTCGTAAGTTTGTCTCGGTGCCACGATTGATAATTAGCGAGTAGCTCTGTCTCGAGCTCGGTTCGACGTCGAAACGAAACGTGTATTTATCGCGATCGACGTTCTGGGCCTGACTGAAACTAAAGCCCGTTGTGTTTAGCTCGTCGCCCGCTCCCGGATTGTTTCCGGTAGCCGGAGTGTTGGCGAGAATGCGACTCGCGATCAGCGGATCGGCCGTTACGCCCGCGGTATTCAGCACGTTGATTTGGCGCGTTACGCCAGCCGCGTCGACGTAAGTGAAGAGTCCCTGACGCGCGGACGGTAACAGGATCGTGCGCGTCGTGGTCGTCGACTGGCGCAGGCGGAAACCTTCGTAAGAACCAAAAAAGTACGCCTTGTCTCGATACAAGGCAGGACCGCCTTCACCGAAGCGCGGCAACGGCAGTGGGCCGCTGAAACTTCCGCCAAACTGGTTTCGATTCAGGAATGGACGCTCGACTCCGTTCAGGTTGTTGAAGAATTCGTTCGCCGCAAACTTCGAGTTGCGGTTGTACAAGAACAGCACGCCGTGAAAATCCTGCGCGCCGCGGGGCGTAACGAGTTCGACTTGCGATGAGCCGTAGCCCTTCTCTGCTCCGGCGTTCTGGGTAGTCACGGTGAATTCGCTGACGTCGTCGACATTCGGCCGATCGGGCACGAAGTCGGTTGCATTCGCGCGGATGAAGTTGTCCTGGATGTTGATCCCGTCGCGCGTGATGTTCGTAAACGAACTCTGCTGACCGTTGATCGTGGTGTTAGTGGCGCCGTTCGAGGACGTACCGGGTTGCAGCGAGATCAGCGCGAGCGGATCTCTGCCGTTCAGCGGCAGCTCGCGAATCTGGCGCGCGCCGACGGTGTTGTTCAATTCTCCCGAGGTGGAATTAATCACATCAGAACCGGCGACGACGGTGACAGTCTCCTGGACTCCGCCAGGCTCGAGCACAACCGCAAGCGAGTACTCTTTGCCGACGTCGATTTTGAGCTCAGTTGCCGAGTAGGTTTTAAACCCCGGGGCAGTGACTTTCACGGTATAAGTTCCGAATTCGAGTTGCGGGACTGTGAACGTCCCTTGAGTGTTTGTTTCAACGTTTCTTGTTCTGTTGGTGGCGTTGTCCGTCACCTCGACTGTAGCTCCCGCAACGGCAGCGTTGCTTGCGTCAACTACAGTTCCGATGAGCGAACCCGAAGGTGCTTGCGCGACAGCAGTCAGTAGGCTTGCCGCAAATATCAGCGACGCACCTGCAAAATAAAAAACCCTGTTCATGTTCCCCTCCTTGATCTGGAAACGCAGACGCCGTATTACCTGGCGTCCTTAAATCTGTCAGAGTTACTGCCATGGGAGTCGGGTGCGAGTAATTGGGTCGGTCAGAACCCAAGGGGGGGTCGATCGCAAATTAATGGACGCGAATCATATACATGAATGGATTGATGGGTAACGTACCATAGCGCACAGACTTGGATTGAATTCACTAATTCGTGTGACGAGCGTGGTGAGTGTCTCGAAAATGCGAAAGTGAAGGTAATATTAGTTCGTGCGTTAGCTTGTTTCGGTGATGCGGAACCCCCTGAATGAAGAGCAACAGTTTTCGCGCTGTCATCTTTGATTTCGATTACACATTGGCCGACTCGTCTCGGGGCGCGATTGAGTGCATCAATTTTGCGCTATCGGAGATGGGCCTCGAACATGCATCAGCCGAGGCATGCTGCCGCACGATTGGCTTATCGCTGAACGAAACCTTCCTCGCGCTGGCCGAACATCACAAACCTGACCGATGCGCTGAATTCTACCGGCTGTTTGTTCAGCGCGCGGAGGAAGTGATGGCGGATCTCACCGAGCTTTACGAATCGGTCCCCGCGACCATCGAAGCGCTACGGGAACAAGGTTTGAAATTGGCTATCGTGTCGACGAAGTACCGTCGGCGCATACATCAGGTGTTGGAACGCGAAGCGCTACTGCATGGATTTGAGGTAGTGATCGGCGGCGAGGACGTCGAACAACATAAGCCACATCCGCAAGGGTTATTCGAGTCGATGAAAAGGCTTGAATGTTCGTCTGCGTCAGTGTTGTACGTTGGGGATAGCGTCGTCGATGCGGAACTGGCAAAACGCGCGGGAGTGCCCGTCGTGATCGTGCTGTCCGGCGTCACACCGCAGAGTGATTTCCACGCATACGAACCGCTTGCAATGCTGAAACACGTCAGCGAGCTGCCGGAGTTTCTGCTCCAAAAAAATCTTTGAAGTTATCGGCGGGTCGATTTAGACTGTCGTCGATAGCTCCTTATGGCCTACTCACCTCAATTCGATTTTGATATCTATATCAGTTCGGCGCCGCTGGATAACAAGCCTTCGTCGTCGGAGAGTCGTGGTTGGGTCGATCAGTTTTATGAGGCTCTCGGTACTGAACTCAGCAGACGTATCGGGCGGCACAATGCAGTCACTACGTGGAGAAACACTCACGAATATTCTTGTTTTGATGAGAACATTCGTAACGCAGTGGAGGGATCCGCGCTCTTCGTAGCCTTGATTTCTCCTGCATATCTGCAATCAGATTTCTGTAAAGCGGAGCTTGAGACATTTTATGAGAAGGCAGCGGCAAGCCGTCAGTGGTTAGGTATTCATGAGCGTTCACGGTTCTTTCCAGTCCTCATCTACCATCTGCCACTCGAAGAGTGGCCCCGGCAGATAGCGGACCTAGGGATAAGAGGATTTACCTTCCACGGGGATCCGCAAAACTCGCCCAGAGGCATAAGTCGCCCAAGTGACCCACAGCACGAGAGTTTTCACGAACAACTCAGGACGTTGGCGCAAGAGATCCTTCGCACCCTCAAATCGTTCGAGAATCCACCTGCTGAAGAACCCGCTCCCCAATCGGTTCAGTCCGCGCGATCGATCTTCATTAGTTATCGTCGGGGTGAGAGTACTCCGTATGCCGCACGGCTTTACGATAAATTGTCGGCCCGCTTTGGTGATGATCGTGTGTTCATGGATCTCGACACTATCGAGCCGGGCGATGACTTCATAGACGTGATCACCAGTTATGTTTCGTCTTGTTCAATCCTCGTCGCTCTCATCAATAAGGCGTGGCTCGAGGTGAAAGACGATGAAGGCCGACCACGTATTCATAACCCGGAAGACTTTGTCAGCCTCGAAATCTCTGTTGCCTTGAACCGCGGCATTCGCGTGATTCCGGTTTTGGTTCAGGGTGCATCGATGCCCCGTTCACAGGACTTGCCCGAATCTCTGGCGAAGCTTTCGCGGCGCAACGCGCTCGAGTTAAGCGACAGTCGCTGGTCCTACGATGTGAATAGACTAATCCAGGTTTTAGAAAAAGATCTCGGTCGAAACTGACCTGTTCTCGATCAAACGCCACTTCGATCCGGACAACATTTGACGCCGGGCCAAGGTATCTTCTAAACATGATGAGAATCGTTATTGCACTTCTGATCGCGTTTATCTGCCTGTTCTCGGCGAGTCCGGTCTCCGCCAAGCCGCTTCATCATTTTGTCTTCTTCGCCATGGACCGCGAGAAGATCCCGAACACGAAATCATTTCTGGAGACGAAGGAGTTCGAGGGCGCGCAGGTCGCCTATTTCTGGCGACAGCTCGAGCCCGGCAAGGACGAATACGACTTCAGCTTGATTCGCGAGGATCTCGACTTCCTGAAGTCTCACGGGAAGCGACTTTGGGTACAGATTCAGGATGTATCTTTCAGCGAGCGTTGGGTCCCCGTGCCGAGATACTTAACGCGTGATCCGCAGTATCACGGAGGCGCCGCCCGTCAGTATGAAATCAAGAACAATGACGAAGAACATGCCACCGCTGCTGGTTGGGCGGCACGCCGCTGGGATCCGGCAGTGCAAGATCGATTTCATAAACTGCTGTTCGCCCTGGCCAAAGAATTTGACGGGCGCATTGAAGGCATCAACTTCGCAGAGTCGTCAGTGACTTTTGGTTCGACTGGTCGCCTTTACCCTGAAGGGTTCACACCCGAAATCTATCGCGACGCTCTCGTTACGAATTTGAAAGTGCTGAAGAAGGCTTTCACGAAATCGATCGCGCTGCAGTATGCCAACTTCATGCCCGGTGAATGGCGTCCATCGGACGACAAAGGCTACTTACGCGCCGTCTACAACGCAGCGAAAGAGACGAATGCCGGGGTTGGCGGTCCCGATCTGTTGCCTTACAAACCCGGGCAGATGCGAAACAGCTATGAGCTGATCAGAGAAGCGGCAAGTAAGGTTACCGTCGGCATCGCCGTACAGGATGGCAACTACGATCACATCAACCCGAAAACGGGAAAGCGCGTAACAATCGCGGAGCTGATCGACTTCGCCACCGAATACCTCAAGGCGGACTACATATTCTGGTGCACCGAGGAACCTTATTATTCAAATGAGGTAGTAACGTTTATGCGAGGCACAAAAGGCAAATGATCAAGAGAGCGTTGATTACGTTGATGGTGATGCTCGCGGTACCGGCAATCGTACCTCATCAAGGCGATCGCGTTAACAAACAAAAGCGCCGGCGCTCCGGGAGTCGCTGAATGAATTCCAGCGACTCGTCGCCGACAACTATCAGGTCAAGGATCTGTTTTATTCATCAGGCCTGAAGATTATTTTCGAGAAATAAACTCAGGGCGACTTCCTTCCCCTGATCACGTTGCCGTTTGGAAGGGTCACGCTAATCGCTACGACTTTACCGCCGGCGTCTCTTTCGAAGCTGACGGCGGCGCCGACCGGTTGCGCCACGAATTTATCGGCCGTCGCTTCAGGTACCAGCTCGACGCGTTGCCCACCAGGATCGAGAGCAAGCAACTTGTCTCCTTCCTGCGTGATTACCAGCGTCCCCATCGTGCCACTCTCGTAGCTTCCGACGAACGCGCCGAACTTACCTTCCGTTGCCGCTCGCGCTGGCGTTTGCTCCGCCTTGCCGGCTGGAGCCGGAAACGCCGATCCGGGTTGCGGTATTGAAGACATCGCCACCTCAGCTTGCCCCCTGCCCTGCTCGCCGGGATGAATGGGAAACGCCGGACGCTTCGGAACAAACATCGGGTTCTTCGAAACCTGTGCGAGCGCGACCTCGACAGCTTTCTCCAGTTGAGGATCTCGACCAGCGATCACGTCAGCGGGTGTGATCTCGACGTCGAAATCAGGAGCCACGCCCACGTTTTCAACGCCCCAGTTCGTTCCACTCGGATCGTACGCGGCGCGATTCGGAAGCCGAATCTGACCACCATCCATCAGCGGCGGCGTGAAGTAGTAAGGACCGATGCCTCCACCAAAAGTACGCTTGCCGACGATTGGACCAACCTTCGCCAGCTTGAACATGAACGCACCCGTTTCCGCCGCCGATCCGTTCAGTTCATTTATGATCATGACCTTCACGGGCGGAGCCGGATTGACCGGCGTCGCAATGTCGTCGCCACCGCGAAACATGTAGTAGTAGAGCGGCTTTCGCTGCATCCATTCGATCAGGTAATCGGGTGTGATACCGCCGCCGTTGAAACGTTGATCGACGATGACGCCGTACTTGTCTGCGTATCCGGTCAAGCCGCGGACGGCATTCATGATGCCCTCGCCGCTGTAACCTTCGATGAAGATGTAACCGAGCTTGCCACCGGAAAGACGATCCACCAGCTTGCGGTTTTCTTCGGCCCAGTTCGCCCGCCGCAGACGGTTCTCGCCGCCCGCCGGATAGACCGTGTACGTTCGAGCATTCGCGCCGTCAGCATTTGCGGAAACGGTGATCTTTGTCGGACGGCCGACCAGGTTCTCGAAGTAACTGAGCACATTCTTCCCTGCCTCAACCGCTTGACCGTTGACGTCGAGCAGATAGTCGCCGTCGCGAACATCGACTCCCGGTTGGTCCAACGGGGCAGCGAATGATCCCGCGGGCGACGAGTAGGTCGTCGAACGATAGATCTTCTTGAAGCGGTACTTGCCGTTCGCGATCTCATAGTCGGCCCCGAGCAGGCCGATGCGATTGCCGTTTCCTCCGGGCGGTGGGGCGTCGCCGCCGCCAACACCGAGATGGCTGACTGATACGGAGCCGAGCATCTGTTGCATCAGGCGGTTGAGATCGCTGCGTCGAACAGTCGTCGGTAAGTAGGCCGCAAACTCGGTTTCCAGTGCCGCAAGATTTTGTCCGTGATAGTTCGGGTCGTAGAACCAATCGCGCATGATTCGCATCGACTCGTGGAACATCTGACGCCATTCTTCAGCCGGAACGACGCGCACCTGGACCTTGCTGAAGTCCTGCCGGCCTTCGTCAGCTTTCGCGGGAGCGTCGGAGGCGGCGAAAAAGAAGTCGCGCCCTTTGCGGTAAAGGATCTTCTTGCCGTCGCCAGTGATGTCGACGGCGTTGATCTGGTCCACGATCTTCGTCATCTGACCGCCCTTGTTGAGGTCAAACGAGTAGACCGCCTGCGACTGTGTTGGGCCAGTAAAATCGCCCGGCGCCGCCGACCACTCGCTGATGGCCATGATCAACGTTCCGGGCTGTGCGACCGCCAGTTGCGAGTAATCACGCGGCGGGAGTGGTAAGTTCACGACCCGCGATGCCAGGCCGTCGAAGTCGATCTTTACGTCCTGCACTACGTCGCTGACTTTTGCGTCCTTGTTTGGTTGGCCGTTCGGTAGCAGTGGTGAAATATCGTTCTTCGACAGCACCATCGCGTGAACGCGCCGCACGACGAGCGGATTGGCGAAGACTCCATTCAGCACTCCCCAGTTAAACTCGCTCGTGCCCGCATTTGGACTCGAAACAAAGTAAAGGTACTTGCCATTGCGATCGAACACGGGGCGCTCTGCGTGCGAGATGCCGTCCGTCACCTGAACCGTCTTCTTTTGTGCGATGTCATAAATGAAGACCGCAGCCGCACGGTTCTTCATCCGTTTCGAGTACGCAAGAAAACGCGAGTCCGGTGAAAAGTCTGGCATCCATGATTCCTGCGCCGAGTAAGTAGACGTATCGACGTGGGTAGCGGTGCCGGCAGCGACGTCAACCAGCCAAAGACCGAGCCGCCGATCGGGAAACACAAGCTTTCGCGAATCCGGCGACCACGCCAGCGACCAGTAAAATGACGGCTTCTGCTCGACCGGGATCTTCTTCACCGCATCGTTTTCAAGCGAACGAACGTGAACAGCGTATTCGCCGGTTTCGTCTGAAACGTACGCGACCGATTTGTTGTCAGGCGAGATGGTGGGATAGCGTTCTGCAATCCCAGGCGTGTTCGTCAGGTTTTTATAACTACCGTTCGCAGCGTCGAAAATGATCACGTCGCCGCGGGCGCCAAGGGCGAGACGCTCTCCGGTCGACGACGGAAGAATCTGCTCAAGGTAACGGACCGCGCCGACGTTGCGAGGCGCGAGTTCTGAGGTGTCAGGCGTCACCGAAACAGTGAGCATCTGATCTTTGTTCGCGTTTAGATCGAGCAGGTGTATCCGGCCCGCCTGAACATAAGCGACCGCCCCATTCGTGGCCGAAGCCGTGCGGACTCCCTGCCCGGTGTACTTCGTCAGTTGCTCTGTTTTCTTTGATTTGGTGTCGTACGAATAGACGTTGAAGATTCCGGTGCGATCGGAAACGAAGAAGATCCTGTCGTCCACCCATACCGGACCACGATCGTTGTGCGTTCCGGTCGAGAGTTTTTCGAGGGCGCCGGTTTTTAGATTGGCGATCCAAAGAGTTCCGGCATATCCGCCGCGGTAATAACGCCAATCGCCGGCGCCGGCTCGCGGGTTGTAAACGATACGCGTGCCGTCGGGCGCCATGGAACCGGAATAGCTTTGGTGCAGCGGGAGTGCGGTAGCTAGTGCGAGGCCGTTTGCGGAAGTTTTATAAAGGCGCGTCAGCGTCTCCTCATCCCTCGTGGTTTCAAAGATGACTTCCTTCCCATCCGGTGACCACGCGGTGACGAAGTCGTCTTCCGGCATCATCGTGACGCGAGTCGGCTCGCCCGATCCGTCTGCCTGCGCGATGAAGACGTCCCAATCGTTTCCATTCGATCGAGAAAAAGCGATGCGCCGGCCGTCAGGTGAAAAGACGGGGTTCGTTTCTTCGTTAGACGTATTGGTCAGCCGCTTCGCAGCTCCGCCAGTGCGCTCGACCAGCCAGATTTTTCCGGCGTACGTGAAGGCAATGTGCGATTGATTGATCGAGACGCGGCCGATCAGCAGCGGTCGGTCGGCGCTCTGTTGCGCGAGGGTGGCAACAGATAGGAAAAGACAAGCGACCAGCAGAGTTAAGCTGCGGAACATGACTGATACCTCCGATGGAAAAGGAGTATTTGCGCGAGGGGAAAAGGTGGCTTGTTCAATTCCTCGGGCAAATGCTGGGTTCTGACCTATCGCAGTACGAGACCGTAGCGCAATAGGTTCATCCTAATCTAGAATCCGTGTTTCTGTGAACTTGAGCTAGCGCGTGTTACGTGACGATTAGCAATACGGATTAACGGAGAATCTCGCATGGGCTCAATCCTCAATGACGACGAACGCGCCGCAATTGCTAACAGGTTGCGATCACTGTCGGCATCGTCAACGCGACGATGGGGCAGCATGGACGTGACCAGCATGCTGAAGCACCTTCGGCTCTCGGCGCTTATGGCTCTCGGAGAGTACGCTGTGCCTTCGGCGAACAAGCGCGCGTTCCAGATGTTCCCTCTGAAACACCTTATCCTCTATGTGCTTCCCTTCCCGAAAGGAGCGCCAACAGCGCCCAAGTTGAAGGTGGTCGAGGCGACGTCGTTTGAAGAGGAACGCGCGGCGCTAATGGAGGTGTTGGAGCGAATCGGAACCGGCGTTCGTGACGACGCAGGACCAGACCATCCGCTCTTCGGGCAGTTAAGCCGGCGCGAATGGGGTGTCGTTACGTACAAACATACCGACCATCATCTAAAGCAGTTCGGAGCGTAAAGCCCGCTACTACGGACCGCGTTATTCGCAGGAATCGAGAACTGTTTGCT
>DATANW010000274.1:0-3597 GCA_036266055.1 Pyrinomonadaceae bacterium
GAGCAACGCGGCCGGCTCGCTCACGACCTGGTCGGGCAGCAGCCACACATTGTCGCCGCGCAGCAGAGGCGCCAGAATCTGCTTCAATGACATGTCAAACCACAAGCCGGTAATCACAGGCATGTGCCCGACCTCGCCCCCGACGTTTTCGTTAAACCAGCACAGATAATTAGTGAGACTTGAATGCTCGATCAGTGTGCCCTTGGGCGTGCCGGTCGTGCCCGAAGTAAAGATTACGTAGGCGAGATCCTGTGGATCGATGGTCCACGAGGGATTTGATCTCTTCTGATGCTCCAGCCGTGAATGCTCTCGGTCCAGACAAACGGTTGTTCCCGTATATCTGGCCGCCTTACCGGAATATTTTTTCTGTGTGACGAGAACCGGCGCTTTTGTTTCTTCCAATTGAAAGAGCATTCTTGCGTCTGGCTGTCTCGGATCCAGGGGGACGTAAGCGCCTCCGGCTTTTAGAATTCCGAGGACAGCAACCAGCATCTCGATCGAACGATCGATTAACAGCCCAACGCATACTTCAGCCGAGACGTCCGCGCGCCGCAGACGATGAGCCAACTGGTTGGCGCGAACATTCAGTTCAGCGTAGGACAACGACTGCCCTTCAAATGTAACCGCAGTCGCATCTGGTGTGCGTTCCACTTGCTGCTGGAACAAGTCAACGGCAGTTTGATCAAAAGGATAAGCTCGCTCGTAGGCGCCAAGGCCGGCGACCAACTCTTCTCGTTCAGAACTCTTCAACAATGGCAAAGCCGACGGTCGCTCGCCGGGGCTGGCCACGATGCCTTCAAGGAGCGTTTGAAAGTGGTCCAACATTCGCCTGATCGTTTGCGCGTCGAACAGGTCAGTGTTGTAGTCAAGCTTAAGCTCCAAACTCCCTTCAGCTTCCACCGCAAACAATGTCAGATCGAATTTCGTCGCACCGGTGCCAAGATAACTAGACTTGATCGTAAGACCCGGTATCGTCAGCGGGTGCACGGGAGCGTTCTCCAAAACAAACATCACCTGGAACAACGGACTGTGGCTAAGGGTCCGTTCAGGGCGCAACTCGGAAACGATCTTCTCAAACGGCACGTCCTGGTTTTCAAATGCACCCAGCGCTACTTCTCTGACCTTCCGCAGCACCTCTCTGAAAGGCGGATCGCCGGCAAGATCTGTGCGCATCACCAGCGTATTCAGGAAACAGCCAATCAAACCTTCAGTATGGGGGTGATTACGGCTGGCAATCGGTGAACCCACCAGAATGTCCTCTTGTTGGGAGTATTTCGAGAGTAGAACCTGAAAAGCCGCCAGCAGCGTCATGTACAGAGTTACGCCTTCACGCTCGCATAATTGCCTCAACCTGTTGCTGAGTTCCGGCGGCAGTGACTGTTCCAGTCGCGCCCCGCGGAAACTCTCGCGTTCAGGCCGCGGCCGGTCCAGCGGCAACTCCAGCGTTGGCGACGCACCGGCAAGCTGTTCTCGCCAGTACGATAGTTGCCGCTCGAGCACTTCGGCCTTCAGCCATCTACGTTCCCACAACGCGTAATCTGCGTACTGTATTTCCAGGTCTGGCAATGGCGAACTGTTCCCTGCTGAGAAGGCTTCATACAACGTGCCGATTTCCTTGAAAAGCACTCCCATCGACCAACTGTCGCCAATGATGTGATGTAGATTCAGAAGCAGAACGTGTTGCTGCGGCATCAGCTTTAACAACCTGATTCGCAGGAGCGGAAGCTCCCCTAAGTCAAATGGAGTTGCAGCCTCGCTACGGATCAGTTGTTCGGCCTCTTGTGTGCGACGGGGCTCAGTGAGATCGCTAAGATCGAACAACGGCATCGTGAGGGGTAGCTCGTCGCTGATCAGTTGCACTGGTGCACCACCGACAACAACAAACCTGGTGCGCAAGATCTCGTGACGCCTCACAATTTCACGCAGGCTAAGCTCCAACACTGTCACATCCAGCCTGCCGGTCAGTTCGAGAGCAACAGCAATGTTGTACGCCGGACTCGCGGGCGCCAGTTGATTGATGAACCAGAAACGCTGCTGCGCAAAGGACAACGCCGCGCCGCCGTTTCGCGCAGCGAACCTGCTTTCCCGCGGAACAGCAATCGGTTCGACTCCGGGCGCAGGTCGATCGATCGCGTCCGTTTGCTGGCCCAGGAGATATCTTTCCAGCAGATCGCGCTTTGCTTTTGACAAGTCGGTTACAGATGGTAAGGAATTCATGACGTTGTGTTCAGTGGTGGAATGGACAACCGATTTGAGTTTGGTGAACGTGTGCTGTAGCCGAAGGCGCCGGCGACGCCGCCGCGCGCGTGTGTGCGCTGAAAGTCACAGGCAGTGAAGTTAATCCTCGTAAGCCGAGGTTCTCTCGCCAAACCAGCGGGCCCGGTTCGAGTGCCAGATCCGGCAGGCGGTTCACGATCGCGTCAAAAGCAATCTGGCCTTCGATACGCGCCAGGGCGGCGCCAAAACAGAAATGGCTGGCCCACCCAAAGGCCAGGTGCCGATTGTCGCGCCGGCCCACGTCGAGTCGATCGGGATCGGCAAATCTTTCCGGGTCACGATTGGCGGCGCCCATCACGACGATAACTGCCTGCCCTGTGCGGATACGTTTGCCTCCCAGCTCGGTGTCTTCGGTAGCGATACGAGTGGTGTGCTGACTCGGGCTTTCGTAGCGGAGCAACTCTTCAACCGCGGAAGGGATTAGAGGCGGATTTTCTCTTAACACCTGAAGCTGATCCGGATTCCGCAGTAGCGACAACACGCCGTTTCCGATCAGGTTGGTCGTGGTTTCCTGCGCGCCGACCATCGTAACGATGCAGTTGGCAATTACTTCTTCTTCCGTCAGTCGATCGCCATCGATTTCCGCTGTTATTAGTGAGTGAACCAAGCCTTCGCGAGGCTGAGCGCGACCGCGACGAATCGCATCACGAAAGTAATCGTTCATTTCTTCCACGCACTTCAACGTTCGTGATGCACGATCCGGGTTGTGCTGGAAATTTCCCAGAACTTCCGCGAAGTCCTCCGACCACTGCTTCAGACGATCGCGATCGGACGTTGGCACGCCTAACATTTCAGATGTAACAATCGCCGGTAAGGGAGCAGCGAGATCAGCAATCACATCCATGCGGCCCGCCCCGACCAGCGGCTCCATCAGTCCGTCGACAATTTCCTGAATGTGCGATCGCAAAGCCTCAACTCTAGCGGGCGTGAACGCCATCGAGGCCAATCCCCGCAGACGAGTGTGGGCGGGAGCATCCATGAAAAGCATCTGTCGCATCATGCATTGGGCCACCGGCGCCAGGTCCGGCATACCGATCGCCGCCAGGTGTTCCGGTGTCGGTGCGCACTTCGCTGAGAATTGATGCAGTACAAAAACTATGTCCGAATACCGAGTAACCACCCAGGCATAAAGATAGGGATCCCAATGCACCGGCGCCTCAGTCCGCAGACGATGGTAAAGAGGATAAGGATTGGCGAGCACTTCCGGATCGAGCAGGTGATACAGACTGAGAGTCGAATCAGCGTTGTTCGCTGGCTGCGTCATATTTCTTTCCTGTTAAGAGAATGGATTGCTGAGAGGAAACTATTTGACGATCGGCG
>DATANW010000275.1:0-22220 GCA_036266055.1 Pyrinomonadaceae bacterium
TTTCCCGATTCTCGACCATCCTGTTTTTGGGCCTGCTTTCGACCTTGTTCATCATCAGGCTGGAACCAATCAAGAAGGCCAAAGGAATATTACCCAGGGTCCTGGCAGTAGCCGGTACTTTCTCGATGACCCTGGTGACGATCTTTCCGCGCGCTGATCTTTCTCTTGCGCAAACAGTGATTGCCAGCTTGCTGAGTCTGGTGGGAACTGCTCTTTCGCTCTTTGCCCTGGCGCACTTGGGCCGATCATTTAGCGTTATGGCCGAAGCCAGAAGGTTGGTTACTTCGGGACCGTACCGAATCGTACGACACCCTTTGTATGTGTTCGAGGCGATGGCCTCGCTGGGCATCCTGATCCAGTTTTTCTCCTTTTACAGCGTGCTCATCTATCTCGCCCACTGCTTCTTCCAACTTCAGCGCATGAAAAATGAAGAAGCCGTCCTCGAAGGAACGTTTCCCGAATATCAAACCTACAAATCAAAGACGCCCAGACTCATTCCCGGAATCTACTAATTCCACGGTCAACAGAGACTAGAGACTCCGGCCAAAATGTCACAGGTCTCGCCGATTCAGCATGGCTGTAGCATGAAGATACACGGCGCGGTCAGGCTTCATCCCCTCACCATCCGTACTAACTCAAACTATTTCTACAGTTAACTAGCATCGGGGCCATAGCGGCACAGGCATTGCCGATAGGTTCACGGCCTTGGCGCGTTCAGAGCTTGCCGAGGCGAAGAAAACTAAACAACGTGGAGAGCCGATGCGACCGATTAAGCATGCAGAGCGCGGATTGACCTTTATTGCGGGAGGTATCTTTAGCGCAATTCAGTCTGTTAATAAATACAAGCCAAATCCTTCATTTACTCCCAAATGGTCGGACAAACCACTGCTCAAATCATGGCAGAAGAGCAAGCCAACTCTCGGTTGGCCGAGAACGACCGATTCACTCTGTCCGAACTGCGTGATCGAAGCGCGCGAAGCAATCATCAGCGGAAAAAGAGAAGTCAGCGACCTGATTAACGAAAAGGTCGGCGAAATCAAAGCCCAGATCATCGAACGCGATGGCCAGATCTGGATGATCAAGGATTGCCCGACCCACGGTCACTTCGAAGACATGATGGCCATCGACTCCAAGTTTCTCACGCACATCGAGAAGATGTTCCCGGGGCGCGACATCGACGCGCACAACGACGAGAAGCTGCACAATCATGGTTCAAGCACAGTCAAGTTCGGTCGTGGCGCGGTGTTGACCGTCGACCTTACAAACCGCTGCAACATGATGTGCGACCCATGCTTCATGGACGCCAACCAGGTTGGCTTCGTCCACGAACTGAGCATGGACGAAATCAAAGAGATTCTCGACAACGCGATCACGATCAAGCCGCGACGCCAGATGTCGGTGCAGTTCTCCGGTGGTGAACCTTCGATCTCGCCGCACTTCATCGAAGCGATCAAGTACTCACGCAAGGTTGGTTACAACAGCGTGCAGGCGGCGACTAACGGAATCGAGTTCGCCAAGAGCAAAGAATTCTGCCGCCAGGCTGCTGAAGCCGGTTTGCGTTACGTTTATCTCCAGTTCGACGGTATCGGCAACGATGCGAACAGCCACCGTCAGGTCGGCAACCTGTTCGACGTGAAGATGCGCGCTATCAACAATCTTCACGAAGCGGGCGTCGAGATCGTTCTCGTCACCACGCTGGTAAACGGCATCAACAACGACCAGGTCGGCTCGATCATTCGTTTCGCGCTCGACAATCCAAAGAAGATTGCGTTCCTTTCGTTCCAACCAGTTTCATTCACCGGCCGCGACGAAGAGATTACCGAACAGCGTCGCCTGCAACAGCGCTACACGCTGTCGCACCTGGCGCACGACGTAAAAGACCAGGTCGGCATCACCGAACCGACACGCGATTGGTTCCCGCTTTCATTGATGGGCGCCTTCGCGGATTTCGCGGATCTCGTGCATGGTCCAAACGCCGAGTGGGGTCAGGTCTCATGCGGCTGTCACCCGAACTGCGGCGTCGGCACCGCGGTGATGATCGACAAAGAAAACAAAGAGATGCGGCCCGTGCCGGAGTTCCTGAACATTCCGGGTCTCGTCAAAGACATGCAGAAGATCACGGATGCGGCGCGCGGCAAGTGGATGTCGAACCTCATGATGGGTCTGGCGCTCTTGAAGCACTACAACCCGTACAATTCGCCGTCGCAGTTTACGCTGTACGAACTCTTCAAGAAGTTTGACAAGTCGTTCGGCTTGACCGGCAAGGATTACGGCAAAGTTAGCGGCGATCGCACTGTGCGGGACATCCAGGCACGGCGCTCGGATCGCTGGAACTTCCTGTTTATCGCTGGAATGTGGTTCCAGGATCTCTTCAACTACGACTTCCGCCGCACTGAAATGTGCATCATCCCGTACGGCACGCAGGAAGGTGAGATTTCGTTCTGCGCGTACAACACGGGTATCGGCTGGCGCAACATCATCGAGAACATGCACCAGAACGCGACCGTCGCGAAGTGGTATCAGGAGCACGGCCGTCACGAGATTTTCGCCGGCGGCAAGGATGTGCCGATGGCTGACAAGTCTCACGGTCTCATCCTGAACGAGGTCGACCTGACCCGGCCGAACAAGCCGGAGATGGAAGGTCCAAAGACGGCGCATGAGGAGGCGGTAATGATGCGCAAGCTTTATCAGGAGATGGTATTGCAGAAGCAGTCCCTTACGAAGGAAGCCGACAAGCCGGTCCAGATTAAGGGACTGAGCCGGAAGAAGGAAGAGCCCGCCGAAGCCGAGGCGGTCCTGGTTTAAGTTTCGCAGCCCACAGGAGGGCACAAAGAGGCACGGATCAATCACCAAAATTGGTTCTGCCTTTTTGTGTTTTTGCAGGTTTGTGGTTAAATAGTGGGCCGAATTTTGGATGTGGAAAGGGAAAGCTGAGAAGGAATGGCAATAGTTACTGTTAATCAGGGTGAATCAATTGAGAGCGCGCTCCGACGCTTCAAGCGCAAAGTGATGACCGAAGAGATCATCAAGGATGCGAAGAAGCACGCATTCTTTATTCCCCCGGGTCAGAAGGCGAAACTGAAGTCGGCCCTGGCGCGCAAACGAAACAAGAAGAAGGGCCGGATGCGCATCCCGCGCGACTAACACCCCTCCTGCACACGCCAACAGGATCTCACCAGACGTCTTAACCCGAGTTTTCTAAGATCCGTGTTGTTTCACGGATGCTGGCAAACGTATGACACGCATCTTGATCACAAACGACGACGGTATCCATTCCGACGGGCTCATCAAACTCGAAGAAGCCCTTAAAGAACTCGGTGACGTCTACGTTGTGGCCCCGGCTTCGGAGATGAGCGGCGCGTCTCATAGTTTGACGCTCGCGCGTCCACTGCGCATTCGCCAGCTCGACAGCCGCCACTGGTCCGTCGACGGCACTCCAACCGATTGCGTCACGCTCGCGGTGAATAAGATTCTTCCCGAAGCTGAACGTCCGGACATCTGCGTTTCGGGTATCAACCACGGTGGCAATCTCGGCGACGACGCAAGTTACTCAGGCACAGTGGCAGGTGCGATGGAAGCGACGATCCTCGGCGTCCCCGGCGTCGCGTTGAGTCTGGTAGCTCGCGAGAATTACGATTTCACTCATGCCGCGGCCTTTGCTGTTGTGGCCGCGCGCAAAGTCCTCGACGAAGGTTTACCCGAAGGCACGCTGCTCAACATCAACTTACCTCCCGGCGAGATTAAAGGCGTGATGGTCACGCGTCAGGGAATTAAGAACGCGCGGCCAATCATCAGCGAACACATCGATCCTCGCGGCAAACCTTACTTCTGGATCGGTGAAGAATACTTCAACGTCAACGCAGTGGAGGGGACCGATTTTCACGCCGTGAAGTCAGGTTATGTGTCGGTGACACCTTTGCGCTCGGACATGACCGATCATCAGGCGTTGACCGCAATCGAGAGCTGGAACTATCTGAAAGACTCCGAACTACTCCACAAGAGCTAAAGCAAGTTAAAATTCTCCCGGTGCAAGCAGCCAACAAACATCGCTCGGCTTCACTCCAGGAGTATTCTATTCCCCGAGAACGGATGGTCGCGCGTTTACGTGATCATTACGGCATCAGAGACCCGCGCGTCCTCGAAGCAATCAGAAACGTCCCCCGTCATTTCTTCGTGCCCGAAGCTTTGCAGAGCCGCGCGTACGGCGATCACGCCTTGCCGATCAGCGCGAATCAAACAATCTCGCAGCCGTTCATCGTCGCCCGCATGACTGAGCTACTCGAGCTCGACGGCAACAGTCGCGTGTTGGAGATCGGCGCCGGTTCGGGTTATCAGACCGCGGTGCTGTCGCGGGTCGCGGCGCAGGTCTATGCGATCGAGCGCATCGGCGATCTTGCGCGTGAGGCACAGGCGCGGATTCGCCAGTTGGAGATCTACAACGCAACGGTCAAGTGTTTTGACGGCACGCTTGGCTGGGCCGCGAATGCGCCGTACGACGCGATACTCGTCGCAGCGGGTGGTCCAACGATTCCGGAGCCGTTGATCACGCAGCTCAAAGTCGGCGGTCGACTGGTTGTGCCTGTTGGTGACTCGCGTGATAGTCAACGATTAATCCGCGTGATCAAGACTGAGACGGGCCGCAGGGAAGAGGATCACGGCGGTTGCGCGTTTGTGCCGTTGATTGGGCAACACGGCTGGAGTGATCGCTGAGTGAGCGCTGAAAATTGGTTTTCCGGGTTAACTTTTTCAAAACTACATGATCGCAAAAATCATCAGCATCCTTTCAGGGTTCATCGTTGCTACGATCTCAGCGCTCGGTTATTCAGGCGTCATCCTGTTGATGGCCATCGAATCGGCCTGCATACCGCTGCCGTCGGAGATCATCATGCCTTTCTCCGGGTATCTGGTTTCGAAAGGCGAGCTGAACCTGTGGGGCGTTGGCGTGGCGGGCGCGATTGGTTGCGTGTTGGGATCGCTGGTGGCGTACTGGGCGGGCATGTACGGTGGGCGTCCCTTCATCGAGAAATACGGCCGGTATATTTTGTTGTCGCGGCATGATCTCGATCTCGCGGATCGTTGGTTTGCGAAGTACGGCGAATGGATCGTGTTCACGGCTCGTCTGTTGCCGGCGATTCGCACGTTCATCGCGTTTCCGGCGGGTGTTGCGCGCATGAACCTCACGCGTTTCGTCATCTACACGTTCGCCGGTTCGCTGCCGTGGTGTCTCGGTCTCGCCTATGTGGGCCAAAAACTGGGGGAGCAGTGGGACAAAGACGATACGTTAAAAACCTGGTTTCATCGTTTCGATTTCCTGATCGGCATCGCCGGCCTGCTCTTTGTGACGTGGTGGGTCTGGCGACACATCAAACACTCCCGCCCTTCGCATTCCGAAAAACCCGAAGCAAACCCCAGCACGGCGAACGACTGACTATTCATCGTGCTCGAACTTGGAGTCGAGAGTCTTACGGTGGATTCAATGATCACAACGAGCTATTAATCTTGCCGAACATTAGGGGATCGGAGAAACGGAACTCAGGATCGCTTAAGGATATTGTAACTGCTAGAACCCCCGAGGCTGACAAATTCTGGCTAACGACGCAATTTGGTTACTAGAACAGCTACGGAAGACGAATTCAGACATTCGTTCTAGGATGTTCCGTCACTTCGATTCTTTGTTGATGAATCGTTTAAGTCGTCGAAATAAGTCAGGCAGGTTTATCATTAAGCCCTTTCCCTGAAACGGAGTTATAGCTACTGTCCCGCCCATCAGTTCTTCTTTATCCCAATTACTCTCTGAAGCTTTTAGCTCGTTGACCGGACCTAACAATGATTGACCGCTTAACGCCCTTTGTTGGTGCTGAATGAGCCACTGTTGTGTCTGAATAGTGGCTTCTTTCGTTTCAAGCAGGCCTCTCGCTAATTCCAAATCATTTTTCAACCGATAGATAGCTGTTACCAATCTATTCACAGCAACATTATTCTCGTTAATATCGCTGATTTGGTTGGATGGGAGTAGGAGAAAGATCTCCAACGCTGTCCTTATCTTGTCTAGCGCCTGATTGGGTTCTTGCGGCGTCACTGAAAACAATACCATTCCTGCTTCATGTCTCAACTCGGAATCAGCTTCCACACCCAAATCTTCCAGGAACTGCGCGAAATAAAGCAGGTATTGTTCGCAAGGAACTCGCACTGCGTCTGGAAACTCGAAATAGGTCAATATTGTTCTGCCCAAACGTTCTGAGAGTTGGCGCTCGACCGAGTAATGGAGCTTCTCAAGTTGGAGTGTGGATTCGCGCAGCAGTTCAACAATACTGTCGTCAACCGTTACATCAAACCAGACCGAGAATTCATCTGGGCCATTCACCTCTTGACCGTTCAGCCATTCAGTGCCGATTTTTTCCTCTGACTCCAGCGTGGCGGTTAATTCCTCAAAATAATCGGAGGGAGAGTAAAAACGCTTCCAATTCTCGAATGATGGCACAAAATTAAAGATCACTTGGCCAATTAGATTCGTACCCTCGCGATCTTCTTCTTCGTATAACGCAAGAAACGAGACCTCTTCCAGAGATGGGGCCCACGGAATACGCCTTGGGATGAAGGTGATCTCATGTAACCGGTCCGGCAATTGGCTCAACGTGTATTTGCCAAATTGGGCAAACGTGTCCTCGTCGCCGAACCGCAGGGAAAACCAAATTCCGTCCGGTGTCAATTGTCCCGCCGTGTTCACCTGGACCGTCTTCATAACCTCATCATCGATGAAGAGTTGATACTTCTTATCAGTGTCGTTGATTGCCGACGGTGCCGCGCGCAATTGAATCATGCCACTACCATATACATCGGGCTCTGGTTCTTTGTTGGATTTGTTTTCTGATCGGGCCATCTACCGTTACCAGAGGTGCCACTGTTCGAACGTGAAGGTTCACGATAACCGGTTCGCGGAATTCTGGACAAGTTGTAAGCGTCCAATAAACAAGGTTGTTTCAAGCATTTTGGCTGGTCCCATGTAGGATGCTCGCTATACAGAATGCCGATCGTAGTCGATTGGCCGACCAGAAGATCGATCCCGGCTATACCTTCGTTATTTAAGCGACCGTATCGTCCGACGCGGCAGGCGCTGATTACCCCGGCCGGATCGCAACGCTTACAAAACTGTGACGGTCTAATTGTTGATTTATTTTGTCGACGAACGGATACTTCCGTCCAGGTTTTCATTCCATGAGTAACACTCCTCATTTTCGTAACTGCCATCTCTGCGAAGCCATCTGCGGCATCGAGATCACTGTTAGAGATGAACATCATCTCGAAATTCGTGGGGACAAAGACGATCCGTTCAGCCGCGGATACATCTGTCCAAAAGGCGTCGCGGTCCAGGACATTCACTTCGATAAGGACCGGCTGCGCCATCCGGTTCGTCGCACCGCGACGGGTTGGGAGCGGATCACATGGGATGAAGCGTTTGCGGAGGTCGCGAGTAACTTGCGTCGCCTGCGCGCGCAGCACGGGCCGAATTCGCTGGCGACGTATCTCGGTAATCCGAGCGTTCACAATTACGGCGTGATCCTGTTTGCGCCGGGGTTCATTCGCAGTTTGAAGACGCGCAACCGGTTTTCGGCGACGTCAGTGGATCAACTGGCCCACCATCTCGCGTCGTACCTGATGTTTGGACATCAACTGTTGCTGCCGGTCCCGGACGTCGATCGCACGCAGTTTTTTCTGATGCTCGGTGCGAATCCCGCGGTTTCGAATGGAAGCATGATGACTGCGCCGGGGATGAATCGCCGGTTGGAGGAGATACGAGCGCGCGGTGGGAAAGTGGTTTTGATCGATCCGCGTTTCAATGAAACTGCGCGCTTCGTCGATCGGCATCTGTTTATTCGTCCGGGAACGGATGTGTTGTTGTTGCTCGCGGTGTTGCAGGTCGTTTTTGCTGAAGGTTTGACTCGTCGGGTTGCGTCGTTTGCGAAGGGCATGGAGCGGGTCGCATCGACCGTGGCGCAGTTTTCGCCGGAGCGAGTGGCTACGATCACTGGGATTGAGGCTGAGCAGATACGTCAGTTGGCGCGCGAGTTCGCCGCCGCTGAGTCGGCTGTTTGTTACGGCCGGATTGGCGTCAGTACGCAGGAGTTTGGTGGCGTTTGCCAGTGGTTGATCAACGTCTTGAATATCGTGACAGGGAATCTGGATCGGCCTGGTGGTGCGATGTTTCCGTTGCCGGCGTTTGATCCGGTGAACGCGCCGAAATCGCTGGCGTCGCGCGGGAGTTTTGCGCGACGTCACACGCGTGTGCGGAAGCTGCCGGAGTTTAGTGGAGAGTTTCCGGTTGCGGCGCTAGGTGAAGAGATACTGACGGATGGTCCAGGTCAGATTAAGGCGCTCGTGACTGTCGCCGGCAATCCTGTGTTATCGACGCCGAATGGTCGCGAGCTGGACCGTGCACTGGCTAGTTTGGAATTCATGGTGTCGATCGACTGCTATATCAACGAAACGACGCGTCACGCGCAGATCATCCTGCCGCCGACTTCCGCGCTCGAGCGTGGGCATTACGATATCGCGTTCCATCTGCTTGCCGTTCGTAACACAGCTAAGTTTTCGCCGCCGCTCTTTTCACCTGACGCGGACGCCAAACACGATTGGCAGATTCTGTCTGAACTCGAAACGCGTATGTTGGAGGGAGGCTTTGTTGAGCGGGCGAAGTCTAAGTTGATGAAGCGTCTGCTGAGTCCGGAGCGAATGGTCGATCTTGGACTGCGGTTCGGGCCGTATGGCTTGACGCTACGGAAGGTAAGGCAAGCTAAACACGGAATCGATCTCGGACCATTAACTTCGTGCTTACCCGATCGCTTGCGTACGTCTGACAAACGGATCGATCTCGCGCCCGAGGTGTTAGTGAACGATATAGAACGCGTGAAGGGCAGGTTCTTGCAACACGGATCTGCGGAGTCGAACGGCCATCTGCGATTGATCGGTCGTCGTCAACTTCGCAGCAACAACTCATGGCTGCACAACACTGAACGCCTGCTCCGCGGCAAGCCTCAATGCACCATGCTCATGCACCCTGCGGACGCCGCGCATCGCAATTTGACGTCCGGCCAAAAAGTACTTGTCAAATCGCGAGTCGGTTCCGTCGAAGTGCCCGTCGAAGTATCCGACGAGATCATGCCCGGCGTCGTCAGCATCCCACACGGCTGGGGCCACGATCGCGCCGGCATCAACTTAACCGTGGCCCAACAACACGCCGGCGCCAGCATCAACGACCTGACCGACGCGCTCGCCATCGACACCCTCTGCGGCACCGCCGCCTTCAACGGCATTCCGGTTACAGTCGAAGCAATCAGTTGAATAAACTGAAATCCGTGTTCCCCAGCATTCAGGAGAACACGGATTCCGCAACACTGATAACGCACTTAGCGCTTCGTCACGGTGTTGCCGCCGGAGTTTGTGACCCAAACGTTAGATCCAAACACCGCTACGCCGATCGGGGAGCGGCCGACGGAGATTGAGCCGAGGCTCGTTCCGTCTGTCGCGTTCAGCTTCGTCACCGTATCGCCGCCGTTGTTCACGACGTAGATAATGCCTTTGCTGAACACTGTCGAGACAGGACCATCTCCAGTCTTGAACGTCCCACTCACGATACCATCGGTAGTTAACCGCATCACGTTATTACTACCGAAGTTCGCTACCCACAGATTACCGCCATCGAACGCGATGCCGAATGGGCCATCGCCGACCGAAAACGTTCCGAGCACTACGCCATTCGACTCGCTCAACTTCGTCACTGTGTCGCTGTTGTTGTTCGTGACGTAGATGTTCTTGCCATCAGTCGCCATGCCCACAGGACGAGTTCCTACCTCGTACGTGCCGAGTGTCAATCCGTCCGAGCCACGCAGCTTCGTCACCGTGTTGGCGGTGCGATTGGCGACCCACACGTTTCCGTTTGTAACGAGCAACCCACCTGGCCCCTCGCCGACTGCGTAAGTGCCGGCAATCGCGCCGCTCGCCGGATCGAGTTTCATAACGTCGTTGCTGAGATAGTTCGCCACCCACAAAAACGCACCGTCAAATGCGAGCGCAACAGGTCGATGGCCCACCTTGTAAGTGCCGGTCGCAGTTCCATCTGAAGCGGTAAGCTTCGTGACTGTATCGCTGAACTGATTAGCGACAAAGACATTCGCACCGTCGGTCGCAACACCCTCCGGTCCGGCGCCCACAGGAAATGCGACCGGGTTCGCCGGCGCCAACTCCGTCACGGTCTGTGCCTGAGACGCGCCAACCGCGACCAGCATCACCAGCACGGCAGGGAGCAGGCCGCTCTTGAACAATGTATTCACTCTCATCTGTTTTCTCCTCTCGTTTGTCTGCGCGCACCTATTCGCTGCTGGGCCTCTTCGGCCGTGGGCCAATCAACCAGGCTGAGCTCTTTCACGATCTTGTTCGGCGCGAGCGACGCCGGACACCCGGCCCATAACGTGTGCGGCTCGTTTCCCCAGCGCAGCATGTTGATGTGGTTTGACTTGACGGCATCACGCACCGGATCGCGATCGAAGAAGCCAAGCTTTCGCCGTAACAGCTCGATGTCTTTCGGATCGCCGGTCAGAAACTTCCACCCTGGCCCAACCTTGTACGCATCCGCATAATCCGCCAGCACCTGCGGCGTGTCCTCCTTCGGTTTCAACGTGATCGAATACATGAAGACGTCTTTCCCGACGCGGTCCCCGAGCAGCTTCTGCACCTTCAACAGGTTTGCCGTCGTACCCGGGCAGGTGCCGTCGCACTTCACGTACATGAAATTGATGATCACGATCTTGTCTTTGATCAGATCGTCGTAGAACTTCACCTTCTTGCCTTCGTGCGTCGTCAGCGTAACGTTCGGAAAACTTCGTTCCGCGAGTCGCTCGCGCGGGGTCTTCGTCTGATCGAACTTCCGCTGAACAGACTGCGCATCCGACACAAACGAACATCCGATGACGAAGGCGACACTTACAAGTACAGCTATTGTTTTGCGTTTCATGTTCGTTCTCCTTCTTACGGATTAGTAACGTTGTCGCCGTCGCCGTCGACGATCTCCCAGATGAGCATCATCGCGTGATCCTCGTGGACCACATTGTGACAGTGGAACGGATAACGTCCGGTGAAATCGCGGAAGCGGAAGAAACTCTTGGTCTGCATGTTGTGCTCGAGACGAATGACGTCCTTGCGTCCGTTGAGGACCAGACCGGTCGACGCCGGCGGTGCGCCGTTCACCGAGAGAAACTGAAACTCCTCGAAATGGATGTGCGCCGGATGCTGCCAACCGCCGGAGCTGTTCGTCACGATCCAGTGTTCGACCGAATTCTTCGAAATCCGTGCGCGCACTTCCTGGCATTCCGGATCCATCGCCCGGCCGTTAATGGTCCAATTGCCGTTCGAGCGATCGAAATTAAACGTGCGCGTGATGCGCGGCGTCGCCGTTTTGTCAGGCAGACCATAGAAGCGCGTGATCGTAGCGGGGTCGACACTGTTGTCCGCGATCGGCGGCAAATCGACGACGATCTTGAGAATCAGATTGCCCTGACCGGCCGCTAACACTTTCCCGGTTGGACCACGCCCATCCTGCTGCTCGAGCCGGTTCTCGATGTAGAGCGTCTTACCCGCATACTTCGAGAAATCGATGATGACGTCGGCGCGTTCGGCCACCGAGATGCGGACGCTTTCAACTTCGACCGGATGATCGAGCAGGTTTCCATCAGTCGAAATCTGGTGAAACTTGATCCGCTGGTTCAGGTTCGTCGTGTCGGTGAAGAAGAACTGATAGAAACGCGATGGTCCAGCATCGAGCCAGCGGAAGCGGTAACGCCGGGGATGAACATGCATCACAGGCTGCACTTTGCCGTTGACGAGGAAACGATCGCCGAGCACGCCGTCGAAGTTGAACGTGTCGAACGTGACGATGCCGGTCTCCGAATCGTAAAGATGATCGCTGAAGAGCATTGGCACGTCGAAGTTGCTGTCGTCGCTGACGCCGTCGCCGAATGAGGGCAGGTGGAAGCCCGTCGTTTCGTCGCCGGTGTCGTAGTCGTTGAAGAGGAGATACATGCCCGCGAGTCCCTTGTAGACGTTCTGCGACGTGAAGTCGTGCATGTGATCGTGATACCAGAGCGTGCTCATCGCTTCCTGGATGTCGCCGCCGGTGGCCTGGTGGGTTGAGTTAACGCCGGCGAGCACGTTCGGATAATGCTGGTCGTAGAACTTGCCTGCTGGAAAGAAGTCGCACGGATTGCCGTCCGATTCTGAAGGCGTGTGACCGTTGTGCAAGTGCGTCGTGACGAGGTTCTTACCGAAACCGCCATTGTTAAGGGGCAGGTTGTTGTGGTTGCGGACCAGGATCGGACGACCGTAGCGTTCGACGTAAAGCGGTCCGGGAACCAGGCCGTCAAAACCCCACAGCGGCTGAAGTGGCAACTCGGGGTGAGTGACGATGTTCGCAAGCCGCTGCTCGACTTCATAAAACCTGGTCGCGGGGAACTGACTGAAAGCCTGGTGCACCTTGGTCCGTCCTTCACCGGCGGCGGTGTTTGGACTCGCAGTTGGTACGGGATTCAGTGTTGCGACCGGTTGCTTCACGGTCATGCGTGTGAACGGCTGAACAAAGGGGGTCGTCGGTGGACTGCTTGGACCACTGCCGCTGCCACTGCTGCCGCCGCCGAACAGGTGACCGGCGCTCGTACGCGCCCTGACACTCAAGCCCGACATCGGCACCAACAAACCAGCACTCGTCAACAGACCCATCTTCAGCATCTCGCGACGGCTTAGGCCGGCCGGGATGATCTCGCGTCTGTTCCTGGCGGCTTGCTGCTGCTCCTTCTCCGCTCTTCTATTGATTTTCGAAATGTTCGCCATAGCGTGTGCTCCTTCGAAATGTGGGCCACAGAGAGAGACACAAACTGCACAAGCAATTCAGTGGAGCTATTCAGTTGTGCTGTCTGTGTCTCTTGCGGCTAAGGGTGGCTTAGTTGCACCAGGCGCCTGACTGTTGCAGGCAGCGGAAGTTGTTTCCGAGTGCGGGGAAAACCGCGGTGCCGTCGGCGCGTTTCACGTCGCGGATGAACGCGTCGGGCCGAATGAAACCGTCGCGCGGATCCTCGGGAATCGGACAGATGACCCAACGGAACACGGCGTCGTCAACCGGGCGCGTGCGTAGCTCGATGAAACCTTTCGCGGCGAGATTGTCGACTTGCGACGGGCTCGTCAGGATCGGAGTGCCGTCGAGATCGCGACCATTGGTTGCCGCGATCGGATCGAGTTCCTTGTGACCTGACGCGGTGAAGGCCTTAGGCGTGTAGACCACCCACACGGCGACCCACATTCCGAGCGGATCATTCGAGAAGTAACCATCGCGTGTGTCAAAGAGGTTGTCCTGACGTTTGTTCGGCAGGAATGGATCGAGGATCGAGCCGTTCGACGCCTTCGGAAAGATGAAGACGCGAAAGTGCTCGGCCGTATCGAAGGCAGCTTGACCGCGTGCGGTCAGCTGGCCGGAAGCGTTACGTTCGAAGCTGGTGGAGTTAAGGACGCCGAAAATGTTGGCGTAAGTTAGACCACTCGAACCGGTGGTGCCGGGTGTGGTTTCGATGGTGCGAACGTTGGAGCGATTCGGGTCGGTGTTGGTGTTGTCGATGACGAAGTCGCCACCGCGAGCTGCGGTGCCGACGCGCAGGACGATGTTCTCGGGCACAATGCCGTGCGCGCGATAAGTAGCATCGCTGAAATCGAAGGGCGAGGTGCCAAGGTCATTGCCTCCGTCGGCGGAAACGCGGGTGCCGAAGTTAAGAACGGTCACCGCAGTTAGCGACAGCGCGAGGACAAGAATCCAGGGTACCCACTTTGAAGTCTTCCAGTTGATTCTCATGTGGTTGGTTTCTCCTTGAGTTGCAAATGCGGCGCATGATGTCGGAAGACTGAGTAGGCGTATGTCAGCGAGACGACACGAGTGTCAGCCCGCTGACACTAACGCGAAAAAAGTGTGAAAGGTCGCGAGCAGGAGACCCGCGTAGGTTTGGAGTTCCTTCAGTCGCTTGATGCGAATCCAACCGCGGCCGAGTTCGATAATGCTCCGGCGTTCGAGGTCATTGAGAACCGTAGTGGTTGTTTGACGCGCAGCCCCGATCAAACTCGCGACGTCATGATGTGTCAGCGGAACAAGATAATCGCTGGCCGCGACGTCGACCTCGGCAGCGCTCGTCGCCACCTCGTGCAGCAATTCGCAAACACGCGCGGAGACAGCCTTCGACGTGATGTCGCAAAGTTTCTTCTCCATCCTTCGTCGCCGGTCGCCGACCATGCGGATGTAACTCATTGCGAGTTTCGGTTGCGCGGTGAGCAGGTGAGCAAAGTCGCGCTTGGGAAACACCCACATGAGAATGTCGTCGAGCGCCTGGGCCATGTTGCTGCGCGGCGCCTCGTCCACCAGCGCAAACTCGCCGAAGATCTCGCCCGGTTGAATGATGTCGATGGCGATCTCCTTGCCCGATTCGGAAAGAACAGAAAGCTTTATTCTTCCGTGGCGCACGATGTAGACGAAATCAGCGCGATCGCCGGGGATGTAGATGAATTCGCCGCGAGCCCTGCGCACGCTGCGGGCAAACGAGGCGATGCGACATGTTTCTTCAGGATTGAGACCGGAAAAGATCTGCACTCGTGGGGTGGCGCGAGGACTTTCCGATGATGAGGTGAGAGAGGCTGATAACACGGATTTTCAAATCGTCATGCTGTTATCGATTCGGGAGCGTGAAGCATCTCAACCAGGCTCATGCTGTCCCCGTTGAGCTGCTCGGACGTGGGCATGCGGCCGAGCCGCAGCAATTCTTCCGCCGCAGCCATCTCGCGATCGCGGTTCATGCCGGCCACCGCCAGCACACGTCCGTTCATCACATAAAACGCGAGGAAGTCGTGCGCTGATAGATCGCCACGGTAAACGATCTTGTCCCACGAAGTTGCGCGTCCGACGTAAAGCAGTCCGACGTCGAATTGTCGGGTCCAGAAGAAGGGAACACCGTCGAACACACAGTCGCGACCAGCCATGTTGCGCGCTGCTGTACGACCCTGCTGTTGAGCCGTGCGCCAGTGTTCGATGCGCGCGCGTCTGCTGGTGCGCTTGTCAACGAAATTGACGATGTCACCGGCAGCGTAGATTCCATCAGTCGCGCACATGCGTGAGTCGACGACAACGGCGCCGGCTTCGTCCAACTCGACGCCTTCCAGGAAATGCGTCACCGGACGAACGCCAACTCCGACGACGACCATGTCCGTCTCGATTCGCTCTCCGTTGTCGACCACGACCGCCTCGACATTGTGACTGCCTTCGAAACGATAAACGATCGAGCCCAGCTTGAAACGAACGCCATGGCTCTCGTGCTCGCGACGAAACACTGCGCCGATCTCCGCACCGAGCGTTGCTTCGAATGGTTCACGCGACGGTGCGACAACAGTTACTTCGAGTCCGCGTTCGCGCAGGCTGTACGCTGCTTCCATCCCGATAAAGCTCGCGCCGACTACGACCGCATGACGCGAACGCCTGGCAGTCTCGATGATCGAATCGGCGTCCGCAAAACTACGCAGCACACAAACGTTCCTCAGATCTGAACCGGCGATGTTGAGACGAACCGGTGCGCCGCCGGTTGCGACGAGCAATGAGTCGTACTCCATTGTTTCGCCGCCTGCGAAGGTGATCGTCTTAGTGCGTGCATCGACGCGCGTCACCTCTTTGTTGAGGACCACCTTGATCGCGTGATCGTTGAAAAACTCTTCCGATCGAAGCGGCATCCACTCCGGCTCGGCGTGGCCGTGGAGATAGTCCTTGCTCAGGTTCGGGCGATCGTAAGGTGCGCGGTCTTCACGGGTGATCATCACGACGTCCCCTTGAAAACCTTCTTCGCGCAGGGTCTGCGCAGCGGCGTAACCCGCCGCGCCCGCGCCGATGATGACGAACTGCCGCGGATCAGCGGCCGGATCGTGTGAGACCATCATCGGCGTCTGCCGCTCAGGTGCTTCGTCGGGCACTGTGACCAGGACGCGTTCTCCATCGACGCGCACGTCGTAACACGCGAGAGAGTCGAGTGCGGGTGGCTCTTCGAGATGACCATTCACGACGTTGAACGCAGCGTGGTGCCAGGGGCATACGATGCGCGTGCCGCAGAGAACACCATCCGCGAGCGGTGCGCCGTAGTGAGGACAGGTCGCGCTGACGGCATGAAAGCTGTCACCCGTGCGCGCCAGCAAGACTCGCGTCTCGCCCACCGAAATCTGTTTCATCTCACCGTCCCGGAGGTCGGACGTGTTTGCTACGTGCACGTCAATAGCACCCATTGTGTTTGTCAGGCCACGCTGACGAGGTGGCCCATCTTCTCCTTCTTAGTCTTTAAGTAGTTGGCAAAGAAGTCGTGTGGTTCGACGGCAAGCGGCACGCGCTCGATGACATGCAGGCCGGCGTGACGCACGGCACGAATCTTTGCCGGGTTGTCAGACATCACGCGCACTGCGCGCAAACCGAGATCGAGCAGGATTTCCGCGCACTGTTCGTAACTCCGCATGTCTGCCGCGAAACCGAGTTGCTCGTTCGCTTCTATCGTGTCGGCGCCCTGGTCCTGTAACGCGTAAGCGCGGATCTTGTTGATGATGCCAATACCACGTCCTTCCTGTTGCTGGTAGACGATGGCGCCGCTTCCGTCTTCCTCGATCAGCTTCATGGCCGCCTCGAGTTGCCGTCCGCAGTCGCACTTCAGCGAACCGAACACGTCACCGGTCATGCATTGCGAGTGAATACGAACGAGCGTCGGTCTGTTAGCGCGCAGTTCGCCTTTGACGAGCGCGACGAACTCTTCCGTGGAGGTCAGCGAGCGAAAGCCGATGATGCGAAACTCGCCAGTCTCAGTTGGTAGTCGTGCTTCGGCAACACGCTCGATCGTTTTTTGCGCGGTGTTCGTGTTGCTGAAGGGAATTAGCCTGAGTCCCATTTTCGTTTTCTCCAAAGGTTCAACAAGATCCGCGTTCGCGTTTATCGATCATTAGAGCGACTTCAAGTACTCGACGAGATCCGCTTTCTGCTGCTCCGTCAAGTTTGTGCCCAGGAACGTGTTGTAGTGGTCGATCACGTCGCGGAACGTTGCGAAACGCCCGTCGTGATAGAAGCCGCCTTTCTGGTGCGTCCACAGTCCCTTCAAAGGTGACGTGCGGTAACGCTCGTCAGGCGAACGCTTCGCTTGAAAGTCGTCGATGCCGATTTCCTGCGGCGTATGCATGTTCCACCCGGGTTCGCTGAAGATCGGTGGCACGTGACACGTCGCACACTTCGCTGGTCCGTTGAACACAGCCTCACCGCGCGCGGCTGCCGCAGCGTCGAAACTTCCCGCAGGCGCAGCGGGCGCCGGTATCGCGAGTTGATAGAAGTGAAGCGCCGGCAACTTCGCCGTGATCAGATCCGGATTGCTGCGCACGTTGCCAAAACCTGCACGCGCCGCGATCGGAAACTTGGTTGCATCATTGAGACGAGGATCGTAGAAGGTTCCCTGTCCGTGCATCTCGAGGTTCGCAACGAACGCGTTCCAGTGCGTCACCGAACCCCAGCCCGTCCACGTATGAAGATTGACGCCGGTGAGTCCGAACGCGGGCGGGATCAGTGTCGCCGCCGACTTGCCATCCGGACGAAAAGCCTTGCCGTCGAGAAACAGTTCAGCGTCAAACTTTCCCGGTCCCCAACTCTGCAAGACTGCTCGCACCGTCGCTTCATCGACGCCCAGCAGAGTCGCAACAGGTTGAAGATTCGGACTCAGCGCTACGATCGCGCCGACGTTCAGATCGCGGGCGGCCCAGCCGTCGAGACGCCGTCCGATGCCCGGCGCAAACGAGTCGTCGACCGTCGAGTGACAAAGAGCGCAGGTGATTCCTACAGCTTGAAGATTTCCCGTGTTGTTGAAAGTCCCTTTAACGCCGACGACTGCGTTGAGTTTGAGTAGCGCGAGCGTCGTGGCCGGATCGTCGAGGTTTACGCGGCCGTGCTTTAAGTTGGCGACCAGTGATCCCGGTAGCGCGTCTGTATCGACTTTCAATCCGACGGCGAGCGCTGTCTTCGGACTGACGCCGGGTCCAACGCCGCCCTGGTTCGCACCCGCTATCGCGCGGTTGAGCTGGAGCGCATCAGTCCAAAACGCCTCGTCGCCGAAAGTATCGAAACGAAAAGTCTGTTTGCCTTCTGCGAGCATCCGTTGCGCGTTCGCATCGGTAATCCGTTCGGCTTCGGTGAGTTTTCCTTTGCCCTGTCCCTCGGCCGAGATGTCAGTCGTTTGTGCGCCGAGCAGAACCGTCATCGCCGCAGCCGCGAAGAGCACGACCGCCACCTTGGCGAGTCTGCGTTCGAGTAAAGTATTTCTTGCGCCTAGCATGTTCGTTCTCCTTGTGTCAGGACGGAATAGTTAGCGGGGACCGTATTCGTGGCTGAGTCGTGCCAGTGCGAGCGCGCCGAGTGCGAGACCGAAGTCGCGGAGCGCTACGTCGAAGTATCCGGGAATCAAGAGTAGGTTGACGACGATGAGCAACAGCCAGGCTGAGACGACGTAAGCGAAGAGGCGTGGCTTGAAGGCGACGCCGAGCCCCGCCACGATTTCGATCACACCCACCGCGAGCATTAACTCGTGCCCATGACCGCCGGTAAGGTTCTTAACGAAGCCGGGGAGGTACTGCTCCCAGTTGACGAGTAGGTTGAAGAATTTATCCAGTCCCGCCACGATCGGCGCGACAGTAAAGCCGGTGCGCAGGATCAGGTAGGCCTGGTAGCCCGGCGTGGCTGTGCTTACATTTTCGGTGGGGAAGGAAGTGACGCGTGAATCAGTGAATGCGTGTGCCATTTTGCGGTTCTCCTAAAGAAAATTGCTATGGACTGCTAGTGAATCCCTAAAATACTCTTCTTGCATAATAAGTCAAGAACTTATTTGACTTTTTGTGTTTTCTGAGAAAAGAGGCTAGAATCCTCGGGCGGGAAGGTCAGGTCAGGAGGTCAGTCGGGTTGGACAAGCGCTTCTTCGAGAGCACGCGAGGGCAGATCGTCACCATTCTGCGAAGCTCGCCGTGCACCGTCGAAGAGTTGGCCGGAAAGCTCGAACTCACCGATAACGCCGTTCGCGCCCATCTTCTGACGCTCGAACGTGACGGGCTCGTCCGCCAGAGCGGTCTGCGACGCGGGCCGCGAAAACCACACTTCACCTACGTCCTGACACCTGAAGCTGACGCGATTTTTCCGAAAGCCTACGACGCGTTACTCAATCAGCTCATCGCCGTGCTGAAGACTCGTTTGGACCACCAGGAGATCGAGGACGTCCTGCGTGAAGTGGGACGCGCAGTCGCGGCCGGCGCGCCCGCCGGGGCGAACGACAGCCTGGAAGGTCGCGTGCACACGGCGTTGAAAGTGTTGGAGGCGATCGGCGGCTCTGCCGAAATCGAGCAACACGACGACAAGTTCGTGATCCGCGGGAACGGCTGTCCGCTGGCGGCCGCGGTTAGTGTTCATCCGGAAGTGTGTGGGCTGGCGGAGACGCTCGTGGGCGAAATCGTTAAGGCGCCTGTTCACGAGCACTGCGATCGTGCCGGTCGCCCGAGCTGTCGTTTTGAGATCGACGCCACGAAGAAGTAACACCGTTCCGCTCATTCGCGGTGTATAATCCCCGACCACTTTCTCAAAAAGCATGAACACCCATGAACTCTGAAACCTTAGATCCGATCTGCGAGTTTTATACTAACCATCCGTTTCCGCCTCCGCTCGAAAATCTCGATCGTGCGCTGGAACTCTACCAGGACGAAAATGTTCGGCGGTCGGAGTTTCATCTGCTGTGGCCGAGCAGGGAATACCGCGAAGATCTCGAAGTGCTGGTTGCGGGTTGCGGAACGTGGCAAGCAGCGAAGCATGCGCTTTGTCATCCGGGGTCGCGCGTGGTTGCGATCGACGTCAGCAAGACGAGTCTCGATCACACCAACTACCTGAAAGACAAGTACGACCTGAACAATCTCGAGGTGCGACAGTTACCTATTGAGAACGCCGCCGATTTGGGTCGCGAATTCGATCACATCATCTGTACCGGCGTGCTGCATCACCTCGCCGATCCCGATGCGGGTCTGCGCGCGCTTCGATCTGTGTTGAAACGCGACGGCGCGATGTACCTGATGCTGTACGCTCCTTACGGTCGCGCCGGTGTTTACATGATGCAGGAATATTGCCGGCGGCTCGGCGTGGGGACGTCGTTCGAGGAAATGCGCGATCTGATTTCGGTGCTGAAACTGTTGCCGCCAAACCATCCTGTGCTGGCGGCTCAGGGCGGCTCCCGTGAGTTCAATGGCGATGCGCTTGCCGATGCGCTACTGAATCCGCGCGATCGCTCTTACACGGTGCCGCAGTTGTTCGACTTTCTCGACGGCAGTGGACTGGTGCTGGGACGCTGGTACTGGCAAGCGGCGTACTTGCCTCAATGCGGCATGATCGCGAGGACACCGCACGCCACGCGGTTGGAACAGTTACCTGAACGCGAGCGGTTTGCGGCGATGGAACTGTGGCGAGGCTTGATGGCGAACCATAGTCTAATTGCTTATCGAAACGAAGCCGATCACGATGAACGCCGGATCCGTTTCGACGATGACGAGTACCTGCGCTATGTGCCGGTTCGTATGCCATGGACGGCCTGCGTCACCCAGAATCCTCCACCGGGGGCCGCCGGGTTGGTGATAAACCAGACGCACGTGTTTCCCGACCTGTATCTCACCATCAACGTGCCACAGAAGAATTTGTACGAGGCTATTGACGGGCAGAAAAACATAGCACAGATTATCGAAGCCGTGGGCGAGACCGACCCGTCGATCCCACAAGACTTCTTTGAGAAGCTCTGGCAACACGATCAAGTGGTTTTCGATACGTCGAAAGCCAGGTGAAGTCTTACAAGGAATAACGTCATGTCACAGAATCCCGAAGACGACTCTTTACGAAAGCACGTGCTTTACCTGCTGCGAGGCGGCAGCGCGCACATGTCGTTCGACGAGTTTGTTAATAGTTTTCCGGCGGACTTGTGCAACCGGCAGGTCGAGGGTTTGCCGTACACGCCGTGGCAAGTGCTGGAGCACATGCGGCTGGCGCAGTGGGACATACTCGAGTTCAGCCGTGACCCGGATCATCTGTCGCCCGAGTTTCCCAAGGGCTATTGGCCCAACCCTGACGATCCGGGAACACCAGCGTTGTGGCAGAAAACGATCGAAGAGTTTCGTAAAGACCTGCAAGAGATGGAAGCGCTCGTGGAGAACCCCGCAACCGATCTCCACGCGAAGATACCTCATGGCGACGGCCAAACAATTCTGCGCGAGGCACTGCTGACTGCCGATCACAACGCGTATCATCTCGGCGCGCTCACAGTGATGGCGCGCATCCTGAAAGCCAGTCCGTAACACCTCAACCCAGGAGGTAAAACATGTCGTGGGATGATCCCGACCTCGAGTCACGATTTGCTGAGGCTCTCAACCGATTCAAATGGGGTGAAGTAGCGGAGCTTTGCGCGAACACGGTGAAGCGGATCAGATCAGATTCTTCGCCGATGGCCGAAAGACTCGCGCGCCAGCTGCTCTACCTGCTGCGACGCAAGCGACAATTCGCATCGATGGCCCAACTCGCGGAAGCGATGGTCCGTTCCGGGGTCGATACCCTCCCCGTGCAGCGGCAGTATGCGCAGGCGTTGATCGATCAGAGCTTGTTCACGCCGGCTGAGATGCTGTTGCAATCGATCGTGCAGAAGGCGCCGGAGAACTCGCTCGATTACCGCGAGGCGCGCGGCCTTATCGGCCGCATCTACAAACAGGTCTACGTCAACAACAACGATCCCGCCTCGCCGGCGAATCGAGCAAACCTGGACCATGCGCTGCGAGAGTACTTTGAAGTCTATCAGCGTAATCCAGCGAAGACGTGGTGGCATGGCATCAACGCCGTGGCCCTGCTCGCGCGAGCAAAGCGAGATGGCTTTGCAATCGCGGGACAGCCTGCGGCGGAAGATCTGGCGAGAGAGATCCTCGCCGCGATTGAAGAAGAAGAAGGCAACCGCAACGAGCCGTTAGAGCCGTGGGACATGGCGACCAAGGTCGAAGCCTACGTCGCGCTGGGCAACGACGCCAAAGCTGCATTGACAGCGCGCACGTACGTCGACAGTGGCAAAGCCGACGCCTTC
>DATANW010000276.1:0-1838 GCA_036266055.1 Pyrinomonadaceae bacterium
ATGTAATGGTGATCGACTTGCCCGGTCGAGTTGAGAGTGCGGATGCACCTGGTACAGACCAGTTCGCTCGGTTTGGCGAAGCGTCCCTAACAGACAAGGAAGTCATGGAACTGATTCTGCTTGGTACCGCAGAAGAAGTTCGAGCGGCTTTGCCGCTGATGACTGAAGAACAGAAGCGACTCGTTATCAAGTCGCGGTCTCAGGAGATGGACAGACCATGATTCCGTCGGATCCAACTCGAGCAGTGATCGATCCACGGCGGCTGGTGCGTGAGCAAGGTCGTGATGCACTCGCTGAACTCATCGCGCGGGAGTCCGGTTATATCTTTCAACTGCGGCCGCTGAAGGATCTCTGCCTGTCATTGAAGTCAGGAATGCCGCTCCTGGCTGAAGGCGAGCGCGGGGGAGGGAAGACTGAAATGGTCGACGCGCTCGCCTATTCCTGCAACCGCCCCTACTTCGAGCTTCAGGGTATGGACGACCTCAATCTCAAGGACATTCTGTTCGAATGGGATCCGTCCGCTCAGAGTAATTTCGTCGTACAGGCAGTTGCTACCAAGGAGTTGAGCCTTTCAGAAGCTCGCTGTCAGCAATGGCGCCGGGAATTTCTAAATCTCGGGGAGATCCTGAAGGCGTATGACTACTTGGCGACTACTGGCATCGTGCCTGTCGTCAAGCTCGATGAATTCGAGAAGCTACCACAAGTCTGCCAGGCGTTCTTCTATCAACTGTTCACTGACGGTCATGCATCCGTGCCGCGATTGATCGAGAACTCTGGTCATATCGGCGTCGGCAAATCCGACGAGAAACCGATCGTAATCCTAACTTCCAATAACCAGCATGTAGTTCATCCACCACTGCGTTCGCGCTGTGTTTATACGAAGGTGCGTCTGCCGACGGATATGGAAGAAGCGCGCATTCTCCATTCACGAGTATCTGAAGCATCGCCTGATTTGTTAGGTCAAGTCGTGAAGGTCATCAGATATATCCGAATCATGATGCCGACCGTAAAGGACAAACCCGGCCTGCGGGAGTCGATTGCCTTACTGCGTTCGCTGACGACACAAGATGTCGATGAGATCTCAGCCGAGGTCGTCGACGATCATCTGGGCTTCATTGCACGCAATGCGGACGATCTCGCCAACCTTGAATTGGGATTGATGAGATTGGAAAGAGCAGCTCACACGGCCGACGCGCTCATTGATCGAATGATCGAGACCGTGTTCAGCGAACGAAAGATTCGACTGCAAGAGGCTGCATGAGTCGTGAGCAGGGAAACATCTGGCCCATCATCTCCGTTGCCGGTGCCGCCGTATTGGTGCTTGTTGTAGTTCCACTTGCCATCCAGCGACAACGGGGCAGTCGCCTGGCAACTGTCGACGCACAGGTCACTATCGGCGACGCCGGCAGCGGCTTATCTGTTGGTGAAAGTCGTTCGCAATACCGTTGGCCCGACAGCGAGGTGCCTCGTACCGCTGAGAGACTGCGAGACGTCACGGCGGTTGCGATTGCCGCCAGCACGAGTGTCATTGAGGGTTCGTTGCGCGGAAAGATTCCGCGTGATGCAAAAGAACTCGTTGCTTACATCGCCCAGCGACAATTGGTGCCGGCTGAATGGCAGACGTCTGAGTCAGGAGTGCTGCAAACACCTCGCGGCACGATCCATCTTCGCTATTCACCCAAAGAGTTAATGGTCGAAGTGATCTCGGCTCCGCGCGATCGCAGTGATGGTCCCGCCATCCTGATCCGTCTTCCCGATCTGGAGAGCACTCGCGTGGGAGCGCGCTATTTTGAATCAATGCAGCTCGACGGCATTGTTTATCCAGCGCCTTTCGCGCC
>DATANW010000277.1:0-6473 GCA_036266055.1 Pyrinomonadaceae bacterium
GCAGCCGAAGTTTGTCATCAAACACATCGTGCTGGAACACGACGGGAACGGCCGCGGCAAGGTCACTTTCGAACGTCTGAACGAAGACACGCCCGTTGTTGAACCGATCGCGTTGTCGGCCGCGGCGCTGGCGCGCATCACCGCGGCCTGGCAGGCGCTGAACTTTTTAGACTCCAATACCGACTATCAATCGGACAAGCAGTTTCCACATCTCGGCACCATGCGGATCGGCATGGAGCAGGGAGGTCGCAAACGCGTCGCCGAGTTCAATTGGACCAAGAACACTGACGCCGAAACTCTCGTCACCGAATATCGACGCGCGGCGGATCAGGCGATCCTGATTTTCGACATCGCAGTCTCGCGTGAGAACCAACCCTTGAACGCGCCGAAGCTGATGGAAGTAATGGAGTCGTACATCAAACGCAACGGCCTCTCCGATCCCGAGCAATTACTGCCCCTGTTGAAAGACCTCAGCACTGACGAGCACGTACCGTTGATCGCGCGCAACCACGCGCTGCGACTCATCAAGAAGATCAGTGGTAAATGAAAAGGCCCAGAGTCCTGCGTCGGTAGCGCGAACACAGGCCGATCACGGCACCCAGCTCGTGCACACGCACGTTCTCAACACGGACGTTCGCTGGCGCTCGGCACGTCTGTTTACGGCGGAAGAGCTGGACTTCGAGACTCCCGCAGCAGCCGTGAGGTGGATGGAAAACTTGAGCTGCCGGCCGGATCGCGAAGAAATGCGCCCGGCTGTTCTCAACCTCAAGCGCGAGCTCGAATCCGTTACAGCCAGTCAGCGGACCAGCGAAAAGGACCGCCAACTCGCCGCCGAGATTCATCAGTGGCTGACGATTTGGCTGCAAAACCCGCAGATTTTCGCCGACTGGTTCGCGTTGAGACGACAAACCGCTGAATTCCTTCACCGCTTCGGTTCGTAAGGCCGCATCTACGCGTGACATTTTGGAACTTTTAGCGTTTCCTACGCGAATACCCATGTCTGTCAATCGTTTGGGCTCATGAATCTGAAAAGCGAACCTGGTGATAACGAGCTGCTGCGGTCAATGCTGGCCGGAGATGAGGAGGCGCTGGCGCTTCTTTACCGGCGGCGGCAGGGGAACGTCTACCGGTTCGCTTTGCAGATGAGTGGGTCGAAACCGATCGCCGAAGACGTCACGCAGGAAGTGTTTCTGTTCCTGATGCGCGAAGGGCATGTGTTCGATCCGGAGCGTGGGACGCTGAGTGCTTTTCTGCTGGGTGTTGCGCGCAATCACGTACTGCGACGTATGCGAGTCGATCAAGTGTTGACTCCGATCGGTGACGATGACGACGAAGATGCGGGTCTGCCGGTATCGACGATGGATGTGCGTCCACTCGATGATCTCGCCCGGGCGGAGACGGTCGAGTTAGTGCGCAAAGCGGTGTTGAGTTTGCCGCCGAAGTACAGGGAAGTGGTTGTGTTGTGCGAGCTCCAGGATTTGAGTTATGAGGAAGCGGCCGAGATTCTGGGTTGTGCAATCGGCACGGTGCGTTCGCGTTTGCATCGCGCGCGGGCGTTGTTGCTGGCAAAGCTGCGGCCGGTAGCGCAGGTTGATGAAGAGACTTCAGCGGAGCTGAAGTCAGCGGGGTGTTTCGCATGAACAATCGAAGATTTGACGATGAAACGCTGACGAGTAGCTTGCAGTTACTCGCGGAAGAGATGGAGTCGCTGAACGCGCCTCCGGAAATCGAACAGAAGTTACGCGAGGCGTTTCGCGCGCAGACAGCGACAGCGGCTTCACACAGCTATGGTCGGTACTGGCTCGTAGCAGTTGCGGCGATGATTTTGATTGTAATCAGTGTAATTGCCCTTCGCTCTCGCAACGAACCACCGAAACCAACTATCGCCCAGCAGCCGCAGATCAAAGAGCAGCCGACTATCGTCGAACAGCCGAGGGTGGACCAACTGCAACCTAAGCAACAGCAGATCGCGCAGAAACCGCGCCGTCCCGCTGCACGTCGATCACAAAACAATGAAGTCGCGAACCATGTGAATCGCGAGATCGCCACCGACTTCATGCCGCTCGGTTATTTCAACGCTTCGACGTTGCAGGACGGCGGGCAGATCGTTCGCGTCGAGCTCCCGCGCTCCACGCTCATGAGCTTCGGCCTGCCGGTCAACATGGACCGTTATCACGAGAAAGTAAAAGCAGATGTCTTCATCGGGGTCGACGGATTGGCCCACGCAATACGTTTCGTTAGGTAGATTAGGAACGCCGGTTTGAAGCCGGGCTGAAAGGAATGACGGAGATGAAAAAAGTATTCGCAAGCGTCGCGGTATGGATGATGGTCGCAAGCGTAGCCGTTGCGCAGACGCCGCAAGGATTCGTTTGGCAGCAGACGCGAGTGGTCCAACAAGGTCCGCCGGGCGCGCCGCTGCCGCCACCGCCGCCGGATGGTAACTTTCTGTTCGTCGCGTCGGAGAGTTTTGAGGGCAAGCTGGTGAAAGGTGCTCCGTATTCGGCGGAAGCTGTGACGGAGCACGTACAAGTGCTCGCCGACGGCAATCGCATCGTCAACAAGTTCAGCAGCACTGTTTATCGTGACAGTGAAGGACGGACGCGACGCGAGCAGACGCTGAAAGGATTGGGTGTGCTCGGATCCAACCAGGAACCGTTGGAGATGATTTCCATCAACGATCCGGTTGCAGGTGTGACCTATTCGCTCGACTCGCGTTCGCATACGGCGCTGAAGAGCACGCCGTTCAGGTTCGAGTTCGCCCCGAAGGGATTGGTGGGCGGTGAAGGTGAAACCCAGCGTTACGAATTCAGAGTCTCACCGGGCGGCAACGGCGGCACGATGATCCTGGGCAGCGGGGCTGGCGCGCCACCGCCGCCGAACGCTCGCGTTGCGGTTGAGCGAACTGAACAGTTGAGTATCGCAACGTCAAGCGGCCCACGTACGGGTTTTGCCTTCCGCCAGACTATGGGACCCAACCCGAATGAAGTGAAGGAAAACCTCGGCAAGCAGATGATCGAAGGTGTCGAAGCCGAAGGGACGCGGACCACGGTTACGATTCCGGCGGGTGAGATTGGCAACGAGCGTCCGATCGAGATCGTCAGCGAGCGCTGGTATTCGCCGGAGTTGCAGTTGGTGGTAATGACTCGTCACAACGATCCGCAGACGGGCGAGATGACGTACAAGCTAACGAACATCAATCGCAGCGAGCCGGCGAAGTCGCTCTTCGAAGTGCCGTCGGATTACACGATTAAAGAAAGTCTTCACAGCGGAAGCCCGATGCTCCCGCGCCGTAAGCTGGCCAATCCGGAGTAACCGCTCTCTCAAAAGATCTGTGTCATCCGTGGTCCAAACACGGATGACACGGATTTCTTAATCTTCCTCTTCGCCGCCCTTGATGCGTCCCTCAGCGCGCGACTGCTCCACGATCTTTTGGGCCAACTGTCCCGGGACGGGATCGTAGTGCGAGAACTGCATGTGGAACGAACCGCGTGCGGCGGTGATCGAGTTGAGCGTCGACTGATAATTCAACATCTCCGCCATCGGCACCTGAGCTTTGATTACCTGCTGCTTGCCGCTCGTCTCCATGCCCTGAACACGTCCGCGGCGCGAGTTGAGGTCGCCCATGATGTCGCCGCTGTACTCCTGGGGCGCGGCGATCTCCACGTCCATCACCGGCTCCAGCAACGACGGCTTCACTTTCTCCATCGCCGCGCGAAACGCCTTGCGTCCTGCCGCTCGGAACGAGTGCTCGTCAGAATCGACCGGGTGGAACGAACCATCCACCAACTGCACCTTGAAGTCGACTAATGGATATCCCGCAATCGCACCCGACTGCGCCGCCTCGACAATTCCTTTCTCAATTGCCGGACGAAACTGCTGCGGCACCGATCCGCCGAAGATCTTGTCTTCAAAAACAAAGCCACCGCCCCGCGGCATCGGCTCGAACACACACTTGCAATCGCCAAACTGACCGCGGCCGCCCGTCTGTTTCTTATGTCGACCCTGCACTTCGGCGCGCTGCGTGATCGTTTCTTTGTACGGAACCTTTGGCGGATGCAGCGTCACTTCCACGCTGTAACGCTTCTTCAATTTCTCGACGACTGTTTCCACGTGCAGTTGTCCCGAACCTGAGAGCAGAAACTCTTTCGTCTGCGCGTCGCGACTGAAGTGCAGCGCCGGATCTTCTTCGAGAATCTTGTGCAGCGCGACGCTGATCTTCTCTTCGTCCTGGCGCGACTTGGGCTCGATCGCGAACGCAATCGCTGCTTCCGGATATTCAACCGGGTCGTAAACGATCGGCGCCTGTTTGTCGCACAAGGTGTCGCCGGTTTGCGTTTCTTTCAACTTCACGCAGGCGATGATGTCGCCGGCGTGCGCTTCCGTGATTTTGTCGAGTTGCTTACCCTGCGCGGTGTGCAATGCGCCGAGTCGTTCCATCACGCCGCGTGTCGAGTTGAGAGCGTTCGCGTCAGTCTGCAAGTGACCGCTGATGATCTTGAAGACGTTGATGCGTCCGGCGAACGGATCGGCGATGGTGCGGAAGCAGTACGCCGACAAAGGTTCGCTGTCGCTGTACTTGCGCGCGATGCGTTCGGCGTCCGGACGCGCGTCGACCGGCCGTCCCCACTCCGCTTCGTGATGGGCCGGATCGGGAGCGAAATCCACTAACCCATTCAACAACGCGCGCAGTCCGACTTGCGTGATGCTCGACACCGCAAACACCGGACAGAGCTTGCTCTGCGCGATCGCGTTGTTGATGTTCGGCAGGATGTCTTCTTCGTCGAGTGTGCCGTTTTCGAAATACTTTTCCATCAGTTGATCGTTCGACTCGGCGACCAGTTCCACGAGCCGCTCGCGTGTCTTGTCGACGATGTCGCGACCTTCGCTTGGAATGTCGATCTCTTTCGCTTGCCCGTCAGCGCCCAGTTCGTAGGCTTTCATGTGGACCACATCGACGACGCCGCGGAAATCCTTCTCCTTCCCGATAGGTAACGTAAAAGGAATGATTGCTCTGCTGAAGGTATTTTGCGCGCTCTGGAGGGCGGCGCCGAAATCAGAATGTTCTTTGTCGAGCTTGGTAATCACCATGACGCGCGGAACCAGAAACTCGTTCGCATAGGCCCAGGTCTTTTCAGTTTGTACTTCGACGCCCTTGACACCGTCGACGACGACGATCGCGCAGTCGGCAACGCGCAACGCGGGGCGCGCATGCGTGACGAACGCGGCGTAACCAGGCGTGTCGATAAAATTCAGTTTTGTTTCGCGATGATCGAGATGTGCGAGTGAAGTATTGAGTGTGATCTTACGAGCGATGGAATCTTCTTCATGATCCGTGACTGTGGTGCCTTCATCCACTTTACCCCAGCGCGGTGTGGCTCCGGCGACGTAGAGAAGCGAACTGACTAGCTGCGTCTTCCCTGCGTCGCCATGTCCAATGACAGCAAGGTTGCGGATGGCTTCAGTCGGATAGACTTTCATAACGTTTGATTCCTTTCAGGCATGGAGAAATTTGCGATGTGTTCCGTGAATTTTTCCGTGAATTTTGGTCAGTAATTTAACCAACCGTCACCGTCAAAGCAAGTTGACTGTTATTGGGTTGCAAATCCGTGTTCACGCGGTCGTCAGCCATCTTTTGGCCCGTAAATCGCATCAGAAACACCGGGAATAGGAGATAGAAGGAAAGTCATGTATCACCGAAAGTTTCTGTCGTTGGCAGTCGCGCTCGTGATCGCGATCTCAGCGTTTGCGATCGTCTCTGCCAAATCGAATAACAACACTGAAAGTCTGCAAGCAATCGAGCCGCTGAATCTGGCGATTTTGATTCAGGACGATTTAACCCCGCAGGTCGGAAACGAGCTTAAGGTAACCCGCGAGTTCATTCGCTCGTTGCCGAATGGATCTCAGGTGATGGTTGGTTACATAACCGCCGGTTCACTTCAGGTCAGGCAACCTTTTACGACGGACCTCGAAAAGGCCGCGCGATCGCTGCGCATCCCGATTGGCAGCACGACCGCTTCGCCGTTCAATCCGTACGTGGAAGTGATTGAAGCGTTGAAGAAGTTCAAGAACGAAGGACCAAACGCTAATGCCATCTTGTTGATTTCGGATGGCCTCGATACGTCGCGTGGTTTTGACTCCACCGCGGCTGGTCACACGCTCGACATCGAACGCGCGATTTCAGAAGCGAACAAGCGCAACGTTGCGGTGTTTAGTTTCTACGCGCCGTCAGTCGGGTTGACGAGCCGCAGCCGGTTGGCAGCAAGCTACGGACAAAGTTCGCTCAACCGGATCTCTGACGAAACTGGTGGCGGCGCGTTCTTCCAGGGCGCCACCGGGTTCGTGACGTTCGATTCATATTTCGATCGCCTGCGCGAGCAGTTGAATCGGCAGTACGCGCGAGCTCGCTAACAACTCGTTCACAATCGCTTGAATCCGTGTTCGTTCAGACGGCGAACACGGATTTAACTTTTGCT
>DATANW010000278.1:0-8579 GCA_036266055.1 Pyrinomonadaceae bacterium
AACAACTCTCCGGAGCTATACTCCTGCCCCACGGTTACACGCCCGGACGTCGCTACCCGTTGATCGTGTCGGTGTATGGCGGCAGTCTGCCGCCCACCGGAAATTGGGCCAGTCCCTACAAGGGGCGAGGGCCTTACCCGAATCTTTTTGTCTTGTCAGGTCATGGTTACGCGGTCCTGATTCCCAGCATTCCACTGTTACCAATGGGTGTCCAAAGCGATCCCATGCTTGAACTCGACAACGGCGTAAAACCAGCCATCGATAAAGTAGTCGAGATGGGGCTCGCGGATCCCGACCGCATCGGTGTCATCGGTCACAGCTATGGTGGATATAGCGTCTACAGTCTGGTAACCCAGACGGGAAGGTTCAAAGCAGCGGTAGCAATGGCGGGCTACACCGATCTGTTTAGTCAGTTCGGGCGCCTTGACCCGCGCCACCGGTTTAGCGACGTGCCCAATTTACTTTGGGGACCTTTTACTGTCGAACGTCAGCAAGCCCGGATGGGTGTCCCTCCATGGAAGGATCTTGAGCGGTATGTGCGAAACAGTCCATACCTGCACGCCGATAAAGTAACGACGCCGCTGCTGATGATTCACGGAGACTTGGATTCCCTTCCGCTCTCCGAGGCGGAACAGTTTTTTGTCGCTCTCAATCGGATCGGCAAGCGAGCAAAGCTCGTCCGTTATCTAGGTGAGGGCCACTCCTATGAGTCTCCGGGCAACGTGCTCGACATGTACGAACACATCCTCAGTTGGTTCGATGAGTTCCTGCTGAATCGACAACCTAACCAATCAGCAAAGAGTAAGTGATCTGGCTATTTGACAGGCAGGAGACAGTCGCCTGCCTCCTGCCTCTCACGGTGCGTGCGTTACTCGTCGAATTCGACGTATGGCGCTACACTGGTGGTGAATTTTTCGTTTGGCTCTTCAGCTCCATCGGGCCAAAAGATCTCAATTGCCACTTCTGCGCTACCCAGTTCCACCGATTCGAAAGATTCGTACGTCATCGGCTTGATCTCCTTTCAAGGTTTTCTCTGTGGTTTGCTTCATGAGCTAACTGATTTCGAGTCATTGCAGACGGGAAATACGGCTATTCAAACTCGACGTAAGGTGCCACTACGACGTCGAGCTTCTCGTTAACCTCTTCCGACATAGTGCCGCTGAGCTCGATCAACGCTTCCGCTTGACCGAGTTCAATTGCCTCGAATGTTTCCTGAGTCATGATCCTTTCCTCCTTTCTTCAAGCATTAACTCGTGGCGTTTGCGGGTCGCGACACCAGCGGCAGGATTGAACGTGCGTCTGCACTGATCGTCGAGTTCAGAATCCCACCGTGGTGTTGAAACGACTGCAACCAGATCTCCAGCGAAATGGTTTTGAGTAATGCGCCAACATTTAGTTTCGCGCCGTGTTTTGCCAGGCTGACGGCTGACCGCAGTCGTTCTCGATCTACATAGCCAAGTGAACAAACCAGTGGATCGGCAAGGAGCGAATCGACTCTGCTGCTTTCCCGCAGCAGGCCTTTGTGCATCGCTTCGCTGATTTCGCCCTTGCCCGGGCGATGAAGAACTTTCTCAGGCAGGTCGTTGCGCAACGTTCGGCGCATCAACGAACGGAGCTCGCCGGGCCGCAACTTCTGCTCGAACGGAATCGCGAAACCGAACTCGACCAGCGGCTGATAGAGCAACGGGGATCTCAGTTCTATGCCATCCCTTTCGGCGTATCCTCCGCTCGCAATCATTCGAATGAGCTGCTGGAGACCGGTGGATTGAATTCGCTTGCCCGGATCGTCGAAACCATAGGGGTCGCGCGGAAGCAGAGTTCGCCGACGCAGCCGCATCTTTCGCGCAAACGTCTGATCGAGCCAGTAGGGGACCAGTAGCTTCGGCTGAAATAGTGCTCTAACGACGTCGGGCATGAACGGCAGCAAGGCCATTTTCCAGAGCGTGTGCAGGTAAGGCTGCTTGAACGTGCGTCCCCACACTTGCGTGCGTCGATGCAGCGCTCTGAGGTTACCGTTCAGCAAGAGTTTCGAGAGTTCGGGCGAAGGCAGGGGGATGTTCCAAAAGATTTGATCGCCTCCCCAACCATTGAGCACTACGCGCGCTCGCTGATGGGCCATCTCATCTCGCAGCCGATTTTGCCGCCCGGGAACGCACAGCAGCGGCGTGGGCACCCGCAGTAACAATTCCTTAGGCGATGGAATCGCCAGCCAGTACGGATCGTCGATCAAATGAAATCCGGCTTGGCCCACCCGCTGCTCGACGGCGCGCATGAACGGACGTTCATCCGACGACCGCGCATCTTCAAAGACGATCGAGTACGATTGAAACTCTTTCGCTTCAGCCCGCCCGCTTTTAATCAATTGATCGGCGAGACAAACAACGGTGCTCGAGTCGAGCCCGCCACTTAACGTTATCCAGATCGGACGATCGTCGGTGCGCAGGCAGCGTCGCGTTCCCTCGACCATCAGGTGCCGGCAATGTTCTTCGTATTCGGCGTCGGTTTTATAAACGATCTCTTTGACTGCTTCGGGATGCCAGAACCGGCTGGACGTTATCTGTCCATCGCGGGCGATAAGCATGTGTCCCGGTTCGACGGGATAGAAGTCGCGGATCGGCGTTTTTGCGACTTCAGGAAGCGTCACTAAATACGTGCAAACATAATCGTGGTCCAACTCCGGCGACTTCCCGCTGATCTTGACTAGCGCAGCCAGATCCGATGCGACTAACAACTCATTTCTGTTCCGGTGGTAGTACAAGGGCCGCATTCCGAACGGATCTCGCGCGAGCAGCAGACTGTTTGAGCGGCGATCGTAATGAACGAGCGCGAAGTTGCCGACGATCTTCGACAGGAAACCGGTGCCATGCCTTCGTAAACCAGCGCTGACGATGCCCGCGTCGCTGCGGTCTTCGTCGCGTTCGATCCCGAGCAGCTCGATCAGCTCTTTACGATTGAACAGGATTCCATCCATCGCGAGGACGTCGCCGTCAGCGGTGACCATCGGTTGCTTCTCGAGCGGCGACTCGCGCGTCGTATGCAGTGCGCTAAAGCACACGCCTATGGGGGCGGCGCGGAACAGCGAAGTACCATCAGGTCCGTGCGACGCGAGGTCCTGGCTGAGCTGTTGCAACTGTTCGGTATTCACCGGCGCGCCGTCAAAATTGAATATCGTTCCAATTCCACTCATCGCTCACTCCTTTCGGTGCCGCCGATGCGTTTACCAACTCGCGATCTCTCTAAAGTACTTGCGAACGTTCTGATGATCGCCCACCACCTGGCCGTCGACTTCCACCCAGGCGTGAGCGTGGAATGGTTGCTTGCGCACGCCGATCTTCATGTCGGCTGGAAAGCCGTGTTGACGCAGCAAGCTCGTCGTCACCGACGCTTTCTGTAAGCAGAGCGTTTGTTTTGGATACCAGACGGCAGCCGTATGCACGGCTTCACACAGTGCGGGCAGTTCGGCGCCCTCCGGTGAGCGACTTCCATTTGCGATGGGCCATTGACGAATGATCTTATGCCGCGCGTAGAAGCCGCCGAACCTGCGAATCACTTCGTAAAAAGCGAATTCGATGAACGCAGCAGCGTGGACGCTGCGAAAACGGATCAACGTGTTGCCGGTATGGCGAATCGCACTCGCGCTGGCCACGCACAGACGGCACTTGAATCTTTGCAACGTCGAATAGGAGTGAGTCTGATCAGTCTTGAGCAACCCATCTCGGGTTAGTTGTTGCAGAACGAGTTGAATGGCCGCCTCGATTTTTTCACGCGGCTCTGTTGCGACGTCTTCGTCGTCTTTCAAAAACTCGTCGACCAATTCAGCTTGCGTGATCCCCTCGTCGTGCGCAGCCAACAGGGACCACAGCTTGCTACCACTCTGAATCAGGCTATGAAACCTGCCGCCGTGGACGTCGAGGATGATTGTTCCTTCCTTGTCGGTGCTGAAACACACATCGGCGGCGACACGATAAACAGGACTCTCACCATTAGTTCTCATCACGCGTGCTCCTTTGCTCAACTTGCCAACTTTACGTCGTGCAATACGGACGACTTCCGCGACTCCAACGCTCGCAGCCACAGCTCGACGGAGAGAACTCCCACCAGTTCTCCATTCACACTTTGCAATCCGTGTTGAATTCGTTTCGCTGTTTCCGCAAACGCGCGAGCATCGACAAAGCCGTACTCGCAAACGCGAGGTTCCCGGAATAACCACTCGACCTCACGCCAGTTGTTCGCGAGCGTGCGACAAAGCGCTTCGTTGGACCATCGCTTGCCCCGGCGCGTGAGAATCGCCGTAGGCAGCACGTGCTTCAATGCTCGCCGCTGGAGCGAACGGCTTTCACCCGGCCGTAGCTTCTGTTCGATCGGGATGGCAAGCAGGAACTCGACGAGTGGCCGGTGCAGAAACGGAAATCGATACTCCGTTGCCACTCGATCTCGGTAATAACAACTCGCAACCGCGCGAATCGCCGACGAAAGCATGCGTGCCTGCACTCGCGCGCTCGGCAGTTCGACGTCACGCACGTCCGACTCATGCGTGCTTCGCTCCACGAGCTCGATCTGCTTCGCGAATTGCGGATGCATAAGCGTCGAGGCCGCAGACGGTGAAGTGAAACGGGCTGGTAACGAAGGCAGAATTGCTCGGCGCCATAACGTTCCCGCGTAAGACGTGCGCGTCGCTCGGCTCCAACGTCTCAACTGCCGGTGCAGCGACGGCAGCCTCATCTGAACGAGAAGGTCGGCGAGCTCCGGAGAGACTTCTGCACTGCTCCAGAGCAAGTTGTCGCCGGCCACTCCCGAGAGCAACACCTTGCTTCCGGTCTGCTGCATTTGCGCTCGCACCCAATCATGTCGAGCAATGAAGCGGTAGGTGGGATTCGCCCTGACGATGGAGTCGAAGTTCAGATCGAGAAACCGTCCAACCGATTCGTCTTCGTGAAAGTGGTGTCCGGCTCGTGCTCTCGATGCTTCGACCTCTCCGATAAACTTCCGCTCGTCTGATGCCGCCGAATTGTCATAAACATACGAGACCGTTTCGAGTTGCGTGCTTTCCGCTTCGCCCGACGCGATGATCTGGTCGGCCATGCAAACGATCGACGAAGAGTCGAGTCCGCCACTGAGCTCGGCCCAGACCGGCGCATCCGATCGCAATCGACAACGAACCGCTTCACGAAACAGCTCGCGAAAGTGATCTTCGTATTCTGAATCTGAGCGGTAACGAATTTCGGGCTCGATGCTTGGCCGCCAGAATTCGCGTTTCTCGATATGACCGTCGCGAACCAGCAACACGAATCCGGGTGGTACAGCATGGATGTTTTTGTAAGCAGTAAGCTCCAGGTCCGGACTGCTGTTGAGAAAACTCGCGACGTATTCACGATCAACCTCCGTCGCCAGCCACCCCAGATCAAGAATGGAACCGAGATCCGATGACCATACGATCCGTTGTGGATTAGCGTGGTAATAGATTGGCCGTGTTCCGAAAGCATCTCGTGCGAGCAGAAGCGTGCGTGTTGCCGGATCCCACAGCGACAGCGCAAAATCGCCGATTAATCGCGCGACGAAATCAGTGGGCCACTTCGAATACGACGCCATCACAATCTCCACATCAGTTGCGGAGCGATCGACGTAGTCGCGAAGTTGGGTGATTAACGCGCTGCGATTATCTAAGCGTCCATCCCAGGTCAGAATGTGACCGTTGGTTGAGACCAGCGGCTGTCGCTCGAGTTTCGACTCTCGATCGGCGTGGTTTGCTCTGAACACGATTCCGATTGTGCCCGTTTGTCTCTGACCGCCGCCGTCAGGACCTTGATTGGCTAACCTGCGTCCGAACTCTGCGAGGAGTCTTGGATCGACAGGCGCGCCATTAAGATTGAGTATGCCCGCAAGTGCACTCATCGCAGTCTCGTGCGACGTTCACAACTCGAGTCGCAGTCGTGTACAGAATTTTGCTCGTGAGCTTTTGGGGGAAAGCTGATGCCGCGCAGATCCGAATTAAGTGGCGTTTCGCGCGACAATGTACGCTGGCCACGAAATTCCGGAGAAAAAATTTTGTTTCTGCTTAGTATCCCAAGCGTGCCATGTCTTTTCGGCGCGTTTCGTAACGTTCGTGTTTGCGATCATGGGCAACTTCTTGCTTGGAATACCAAGCACGCAATTCACTTCTTCTCTTTTTTTATTGAGTCGACGCAGCGGGTGTTGTAAGCAACGACACGGCCGACGATTTCTGCGTCTCGACGGAAAGTGAAACTACGAATAGTTACCTGTGATGAAGGGTAGTAAGGAATGATTAGCAGTTGGCTGCCCTGGAGCTCGCACCAACCGCAGGCATATTCGTCGCGCAGTTCGATGAAGAAGATCGGTCTTTCGAATTCATTCTCCCACGGAATTGAATTGAGGTGCTTTTGATTGGTATCGATCTCCACCACCGCGCCTGGTCTAATCAACGGATACATCGTGTAGTCGGTTAGCCCGATATAACCTGATAAAATGCCGCGCGCATTTTCCGTCTGCGAAGGGCTTCCAGTTGCCCGCGAGGCGGCCGAACCAAGATGTGTCCGCGGCTCTTCGCGAAGTTCGAGTTCCGCATCCGCGCCGGCCATCGACGGCTCCGCACATAACTGCGTGAGGTTCGGATTCGCAATCAACGCGTACTTCTCAATCTCGTCGATGTCCACATTGTAAAGTCGAGAGAGTTCTCGAAAATCGGCGTGGTAGATCGCGCTCAACGTGAAGAGTTTGCAGATGCTTGGCTCGGAGATGCCATTTTCGAGTTGGGCCAACCAACCATTCGAGATACGGAACCGCTTGTCGCCTTTAGCTTCAGCGATTCTGACGCTCGCCTGCTCAACCTGCCGAACAGTGATGTTGCGCCTGTTGCGCAGGGTTTTTAATTTACTACCAGCCGCCACAGCAGAAAACCTACGACAGTCCGCTGTCCCGAAGCACAGGCGTACCTTGAGACACAGCTCGGCTCAGGTTAAGAACTTGGGCGAAGTCCGATTCGTTGCCGCGGGCTGGTTTGGTCTGGTCGTCAATGGGAGAGGGAGGAAACGCGGCGCGCATCTTACACTATCTTGTTTTGTTTGAATATGGTCAGTTTGCCGCAGTCGTATTTACTGGCTGCATTCACGTTGCAACTGTGAATGGCGCAACACAAAATCTTCTTTGGCATTTCACTTGCCAATTAGTTTCTCGAATTGAGGAAGTGATCTGGAACAGAACAGAGGAAGGGACGGAGCTTTGACATGCTCGACCAGCAAGTTGACGACAAAGGCACCGATCAAACTGAAGCGAGAGAGATAATCAGGAAGCTGTGCGACGGCGCCTTCGAGGGCGATGCCGACAAACTGGCAGTCGCACTCGGCAGGTCGACTGAACAAGTGCAGGCGGTGCTTAGCGGTGCTGAGCCCGCTGACGACGATTTAGTCATGAAGGCTCGGGGGATTGCGATAAACCGTGGGGTTGAAGTCGAGTAAGTCTGGTCAAAAATTGAGAAGCCAGGGAAGCAAAGGGAAACAAAGCGGCATTGCTCCGTGGTGGTTTGAAGGCGACACCGAAACGTGTTCGGTGTGTACTCACCCGTACGCACATCAAACCGGCGGATACTGTCTCGATTGCGACGGTACCGTCTGTTCAGTATGCGTACAGGAATCTGTGACGATGGAACTGCTTTGTCCGAGCTGCGTCACAGCGCGTGAAGCGGAACCGGAGACGCTCTGAAATGGCTGCGCGCGCGATCTGGAAAGGCCAACTCAAAATCGGGACCACGAAGGTGCCGGTGAAGTTGCACTCCGCCGTCCAGGATCGCACGGTGCGTTTCAACATCCTCGACGAGCGCAACAAGTTGCGCGTCAAGCAACACATGGTCGACCCTGACTCCGGCGATGAAGTACCGGACGAAGAGATCCAAAAAGGTTATGAGATCGAACCCGGGCGATTCGTGATACTGACGGCCTCGGACCTAGAGTCATTGCAACCACCGCCATCACGCGACATTGAGATCGAAGAGTTTGTGGACCAGGACAAGATCAGTCAGCAGTGGTTCGATAGACCTTATTACCTCGGTCCTGGCGACGGAGATGGGGGCGACAAGGATTATTTCGCACTCGCCGAAGCTCTTCAGAAACAGGAGAAGGAAGGCGTTGCGCATTGGGTGATGCGCAACAAGTATTACTCGGGCGTGCTGCGGTCAATCGACGACTACCTGTACCTGTTTACGTTGAAAGATGCCAGGGAAGTGATCTCCGCAAACGATCTGGCGAAGCCTTCAGGCGCCGCGCCAACGCAGAAAGAGTTGGCGATGGCCCAGCAACTCGTCGAGATGTTGCGGGGAGATTTCGACGCGTCTGAGTACAAAGACGAGTATCGCGAGCGGGTCGAGAAGTTCATCGAACAGAAAGCGAAGGGACGCAAGCCGCGCTTGCAAGCGGTGAAAACGAAACGCAAGACGGAGAGTGTCGAAGCGGCGCTGGCGAAGAGTCTCGCGGCGTTGAAGAAAGGAAAACGCGCTGCCTAGAACGCAACGAAAAACCGAAGCAGAGCCGGAAGAGAACGCGGGCGCCAGACCATTCTGGTCGGGAACT
>DATANW010000279.1:0-3218 GCA_036266055.1 Pyrinomonadaceae bacterium
CTTGATCACCGGCGGACGCTGTGCGCTCGAGCGCGCCTTCTCGACGGCCTTCATGATGCCCTTGTCGATGAACGGTCCTTTTTTAACTGAACGAGCCATTACTTGGTTCTCCGATCCTTCAGGATCATCTTCTGGGTGCGCTTGTTGCTGCGCGTCTTGTAGCCGCGGGTCGGCTGGCCCCACGGCGTCACCGGGTTTCTGCCGCCCGACGTCTTGCCTTCACCGCCACCGTGCGGGTGGTCCACCGGATTCATCGCTACACCACGAACGTGCGGCCGCAATCCCTTCCAGCGCGAGCGCCCAGCCTTACCGAACGAGACGTTTTCGTGCTCGATGTTGCCGACCTGGCCCACCGTCGCCTTGCAAACCAGCGGCACGCGCCGCACTTCACCGGACGGCATACGCAACTGCGCGTAATCGCCTTCCTTCGCCACCAACTGCGCAAACGTCCCCGCCGAGCGGGCCATCTGGCCGCCCTTGCCGGGACGCAATTCGATATTGTGAATCTGCGTACCCAACGGGATATTGATCAGCGGCAGCGTGTTACCGGGAAGAATGTCGGCCTCGGCGCCGCTCATGATCGTCTTGCCGACTTCCAATCCGGTCGGCGCGATGATGTAACGCTTCTCGCCGTCGATGTACGTGATGAGCGCGATGTGGGCCGAGCGATTCGGATCGTATTCGATCTGCGTCACGCGTCCGGGCACGCCGTCTTTATCGCGTTTGAAATCGACGATGCGATAGAAACGCTTGTGACCGCCCCCGCGACGGCGCACCGTGATGCGGCCGTCGTTGTTGCGACCGGAAATGCGCTTCTTGGGTTCCAGCAACGCCTTCTCGGGAATCGCCCCAACCGTCAACTCATCGCGCGTCAGGTAAGTTTGATACCGTCGCGCTGCCGATGTCGGTGTAAGTTTCTTTATACCCATCTCTGTTAATCCGTGGTCTAGATAGCCTCGCCGTAATCAACCGGCTGCTCGCCTTGCTTGAGAGTTACGTACGCTTTCTTCCACGAAGGCTTGCGACCTTCGTAACGTCCACGCCGCGCCATCTTGCCCATGTAGTTGATGGTGCGAATGTGATCGACCTTCACCTGGAAGATGGTCTCCACTGCCGATTTGATCTCCGGCTTTGTTGCCTTGCGATCGACACGGAAGGTCAACAACTGCTGCGTGTCCTGCGTTTCTTCTTTCGCAGCCAGCGCCTTCTCGGTAATCACCGGCGACTTGATGATGTCCCAAACCGTTCTCATCGTTTACGCCGCCTCCTCGTCCTGCTTCGGTTTACGTGTCCGCTTCGGCTTCACCGGCGCTTCGTCCGCCGCCTCAGTTGGTTCACCAGAACCACCGTCCTCTTTGCGGGCGCCGAGCAACTGCTCGAGTTCCTGCGCGGCTGAGCGCGAGAGCACGAGATGATCGTGATACAGCAGGTCGTAGATATTCAGACTAAAGCTGTTGACCACCTTCGCACGGCGCAGGTTGCGCGCTGAGAGCAGCAGGTTATCGTTATCGAGCGAATCGACAATCAACGTCTTGCCGGCCAATCCCAGCGTGCCGAGCGAGGTCGCGAAGTCTTTCGTCTTCGGCTTGTCGAACGACCAGCCTTCGATCACGGAAACATTTCCCTCACGCACGCGCTCCGACAACGCCGAACGCAACGCGCCCTGGCGCATCTTCTTCGGCATGTTGTAGGACCAGTCGCGGGGCTGTGGTCCATGCACGTTGCCGCCGCCTTTCCACAATGGCGAACGGAGCGACGCGATACGCGCACGGCCCGTGCCTTTTTGCTTCCAGAGCTTGCGGCCGGCGCCTGAAACGTCGCCGCGAGTCTTCGTCGCTGACGTTCCCTGCCGCGCGTTGGCCATGAAGTTTCGCACCGCCGCGTGGATCAGGCCTTCGTTCAGCGGCGCGCCAAACACAACCTCAGACAGCTCCAGCTCGCCAACTTCTTCGTTCTTGATATTGCGGACTTTTACAGTCGGCATAACACTCCTACTTTGGTCTTCGGTTTTTGGCCTTTGGTCTTGGCTTTCTTAACAAAGACCTAAGAACAAAGGCCCAAGACCTTATTTTTCCTTCTTCTCCGCCTTGCGAATGATCACCACGCTGCCATTCGCTCCGGGCACCGCGCCACGAATCATCAAAATATTGTTCTCAGCATCCACCCGCGCGACCGTCAGACCTTTGGTCGTGATGCGGGCATCGCCCATGTGACCTGACGAACGGTTTCCCTTGATAACACGCGAGGGATAAGCAGACGCGCCAATCGAACCCGGCGCGCGCACGTTCATCGAACCATGCGACTCCGGTCCGCGATTGAAGTGGTGGCGCTTGACCGTGCCCGCAAAACCCCGACCTTTCGAGCGTCCGATGACGTCGACCATTTCGCCGTCGGCAAATTGATCGACGAGGATCTTGTCGCCGACGTTCGGGTTGTCGCCGCCGTCGAGCAGTCGAAACTCTTTCAAAATGCGCGTCGGCGGAATGCCGCCGCCGGTCTTCTCGAAGTGGCCGCGCATGGGCTTGGTAACGTTCTTCAACTTCAGCGGCCGTTCGTCGACGAGACCGACCTGCACGGCGTCGTAACCGTCAGGGCCGGCCGCAGATTTCTTTTGCACGACGACGCAGGGCCCAGCTTTGATCACAGTCACAGGCGTAACCGTGCCGTCTGTGGCAAAGATCTGAGTCATGCCGATTTTTCGTCCGATGATCCCGTTAATCATTTTCGGTTTCCCAATCTAATTACTGCCTGCCGAACGCTTTGATCTCGACGTCGACGCCTGCGGGTAGATCGAGCTTCATCAGCGCGTCGACCGTCTGCGGCGTCGGATCGAGAATGTCCATCAGCCGCTTGTGCGTGCGGATCTCAAACTGCTCGCGCGACTTCTTGTCGACGTGCGGCGAACGGAGCACGGTCCATTTATTCTTCACCGTCGGTAAAGGAATCGGACCGGCAACGCGAGCACCGGTGCGTTTCGCAGTCTCGACGATTTCCGTCGTCGACTGGTCCAACACGCGGTGGTCGTAAGCTTTCAGGCGAATGCGAATCTTTTCGTTCATGGTTATTCAACGATCTCTGAAACTGTTCCGGCGCCCACCGTGCGACCACCTTCACGAATAGCGAAGCGCAAGCCCTTCTCCATCGCGATCGGTGCGATCAGCTCGATCGACATCTGCACGTTGTCGCCAGGCATCACCATCTCCACTCCTTCGGGCAGG
>DATANW010000280.1:0-5100 GCA_036266055.1 Pyrinomonadaceae bacterium
ATCGAATTTTTGAAAAACATGACGCTTCTGGAAGCTTCGCAACTCGTCAAAGAGTTGGAAGAGACCTTCGGCGTTTCGGCGGCAGCCGCGGCAGTGGCGGCAGCTCCGGCAGCTGGAGGCGGTGGCGGTGAAGCAGCGGCCGCAGCGGAAGAGAAGACCGAGTTTGACGTGATCCTGCAGGCCGTTGGCGCCAACAAGATCAACGTGATTAAGGTCGTCCGCGAGGTTACTGCGCTTGGTTTGAAAGAAGCCAAGGATCTGGTCGAAGCAGCCCCCAAAGCAGTAAAGGAAGGCGTTTCGAAGGAAGAAGCCGAAACCATCAAGCAGAAGTTGGGTGATGCGGGCGCGACCGTTGAGGTTAAGTAACACAAAAGTCTTCAATCTGTGTTATTCGCGGACCCACTTGACAGTAAATTTGTTAGTTGGCTAAGTTAAGGGAGTATTGGAGGCGCTGGCGTTACTCCCACAAATAAAGACGAATGAATCGTCCGCTTTTGCGAAGAAGCGGTCAGGGCATTGTGCGCTCTGACCGCCTTTCGGCGTCTCTCGACATTGCCAATTTACGATTGCCGATTGCGATCTAAATCGCCGTCGCTCAGCAGTCTTGGAATTGGCAATCGACAATTGGCAATCGGCAATAAATAAGGAACTCACATGTCTGCAAATCTGCTTCATACAGTTAATACAGGCTTAGGACGACGAACCAGTCAGGCTCCCGAGCGAGTCGACTTTTCGAAGATCGCCACAGCCGTGCGCATCCCTAATCTGATCGAGATCCAGCGCGAATCGTATAACCGGTTCCTGCAAATGGATCTCCTGCCGGAAGAACGTGAAGGCACCGGCCTGCAAGCAGTCTTTCAGTCGGTGTTTCCGATCTCGGACTTTCGCGGCACTGCCACGCTCGACTTCGTCGAGTATCAGATCGGCAACTGGCAGTGCAAATGCGGCCGCCTCGAAGGACTCAACTACCTACGCTCGAACTGTAAAAACTGCGGCTCGACTATCAAGGTAAACCCGCTCGCCGCCGGCGAGACTCTCTGTCACCGTTGCGGCACGTTCAATTTCGTGCGCCCGCAGTTGTGCGAAAACTGCGGCGAGCCTGTCGGTCTAAAGCATAAGCACGATCAGCAGGAGTGTCAGGAACGCGGGATGAGTTACAGCGTTCCGCTGAAGGTCAAGATCCGGCTCACTGTCTTCGACAAGGATCCCGACACCGAGGTCCTGTCCATTCGCGACATCAAAGAAGAGGAAGTCTTCTTCGGCGAAATCCCGTTGATGACCGACAACGGCACTTTCATCATCAACGGCACGGAGCGCGTCATCGTTTCGCAGCTCCATCGTTCGCCGGGTGTGTTTTTCAAACGCGGCGCGATCTACGTCGCGAAGATCATTCCGTATCGCGGTTCGTGGGTCGAGTTTGAATACGACCAGAAGAACCTGCTCTACGTGCGCGTCGGCAAACGCAAGTTTCTGGCGTCGATCTTCCTGCGCGCGCTGGGTCTCTGGTTCAACCAGAAAGTCGACCTGAAAGGACTGCGCACGGATTCGCAGTTGGAAGAGGCAGTTAAGAACGCGTCTTTCACCGACGAAGACATGCTGCACGCCGTCTACGTCACCGACAAGATCCGCATCGAGGAAGGCCGGCTGTTCGTCCAGGCGCCGGAACAGGGAGCGACGCACCTCGTCGGCATGAAGGTCGACTACGACCTCAAGGGCAAGGGCGGCGACGCGATTGTTCGCAGTGGCAAGAAGGTCACGTCTTCGGCTCTCGATCAAATGCGGAAGGCGAACATCACCGAGGTCGAGATCGATTCGTCGCAACTCGAAGGCGCTTTCGCGCTGGCTGACATTGTGAACACCGAAAGCGGCGAGATCATTCTCGAAGCAAACAACGAGATCACGCCGGCGAAACTGCAGGAGATCATCGAAGCAGGCATCAAGGAGTTTTCCATCTTCTTCCCCGAACGCGACGACGTCGGTCCGGTGTTGTCGTTGACGTTGAAGAAAGACGTGATCACTAAGCCCGTCGACGCACTGCTGGAAATCTACCGGAAGATGCGTCCTGGCGATCCGCCGACTGTGCAGACTGCCTATCGCTTGCTGGAAGCGATGTTCTTCGATCCGCGGAAGTTTGACTTCTCGCGTGTCGGACGTCTGAAGTTCAACATCAAGATGGGCAAGCCGGAACGCAATCGCATCGACGATCCGCTGCTTTCGGCCTCGGACTTCTACGAGGTCGTGTCTTACGTTTTGAAGATGCGCAAGAACCCGTCTGAATACCAGGCGGACGACATCGATCACCTTGGCAACCGCCGCGTCCGCGCGGTCGGTGAACTCCTCGAGAACCAGTTCCGCATCGGGCTGGAACGAATGGAGCGCGCCATCAAGGAGAAGATGTCGATCCATCAGGAAATGCAGACGACGATGCCGCGCGATCTGATCAACGCCAAGCCCGTGACCGCCGCGGTACGCGAGTTCTTCGGATCGAGCCAGTTGTCGCAGTTCATGGACCAGACCAACCCTCTTTCCGAGATCACGCACAAACGTCGTCTTTCGGCATTGGGACCGGGTGGTCTGTCACGTGAACGCGCGGGGTTCGAAGTCCGCGACGTGCACCCGACGCACTACGGCCGCATCTGTCCGATTGAGACGCCTGAAGGTCCGAACATCGGATTGATTTCGAGTCTGTCGTGCTTTGCGCGCATCAACGAGTTCGGGTTCATCGAGGCTCCGTATCGGAAAGTTAGCGATGGACGCGTCGTCGAGTACGTGCGCGTGATCAATGGCGGCGACACGAAGTTCAAGCCCGGCGATCACGTTCCACTCGAGGACGTCGAGAAAGGAAATAAGAAGCTCGGCGCTGACGCTCGCAAAGCCGAGTTCGAACCATGGCCGTTCTATCTGACAGCGTGGGAGGAAGACAAACACGTAGTCGGGCAGGCCAACATCGAACTCGACGCCGACGGCAATATCGTCAACGAACGCAACGCCGCGCGAAAAGCAGGCGAGTTCATTCTCGCGCTGCGCAAGGACATCGAGTATGTCGACGTTTCGCCGAAACAGCTCGTGTCCGTGGCCGCATCGTTGATTCCGTTCCTGGAGAACGACGACGCGAACCGCGCGTTGATGGGTTCAAACATGCAACGCCAGTCAGTGCCGTTGCTGCGCGCCGAAGCGCCGTACATCGGCACCGGCATGGAGAAGGTCACGGCCCGTGACTCCGGCGCGGTCGTCGTCGCCAAGCGCGACGGCGTGGTCGACTACGTCGATTCGGAACGCATCATCGTCAAGGCCGATCACAACGTCGACGGCACGATCTCTCGCGAGGTGACCGCGGACATCTACACGTTGATCAAGTTCAAGCGTTCGAACCAGAACACCTGTATCAATCAACGTCCGATCGTCCACGTCGGCGAGCGGGTCGAGAAAGGCCAGGTCATCGCCGATGGTCCTTGTACAGACCGCGGCGAGCTCGCGCTCGGACGAAACGTGCTCGTCGCGTTCATGCCGTGGCGCGGTTACAACTTCGAAGACGCGATCCTCGTTTCCGAGCGACTGGTGAAAGAGGACTACTACACCTCGATCCACATTGAAGAGCTCGAAATCGAAGCGCGCGACACGAAACTCGGGCCGGAAGAGATCACCCGCGACATTCCAAACGTCGGCGAAAACATGCTTCGCGATCTCGACGAGAGCGGCATCATTCGCATCGGCGCCCAGGTGAAGCCGGGATCGATTCTGGTCGGCAAAGTCACGCCGAAGGGCGAGACGCAACTGACCGCGGAAGAGAAACTGCTGCGCGCGATCTTCGGCGAGAAGGCCGGCGACGTTAAAGACGCTTCGCTGGTCAGCCCGCCGGGAATCGACGGCACCGTTGTGGACGTGCAGGTCTTCACGCGCAAGGGCCAGGAGAAAGACCAGCGTTCGCTCTCGATCGAGCAGGACGAAGAAGATCGCCTGCGGCGCGACCTTGAGGACGAGATTCGTATCCTCCGCGAACAGCGCGACGAGCGAATCTACGAACTGCTCGAAGGCCGGAAGCTGTCGGCGGATCTAACTGCCAACAGAGAAGTATTGATCGAGAAAAACATTCCGATCACGCGCGAGATGTTGAAGGCCGTCGAGCCGAAGGCGCTGCGCAAAGTGCAGCTCGCTTCGGCGCGCATCGACATCGGCGCCGAGATCAAAGAGTACGAAGATCGAACTGAACGCCAGATCAAGATCCTCTCCGACATCTACGAAGAGAAGATCGCGAAGCTGCGTCAGGGCGACGAACTTTCACCGGGCGTGATCAAGATGGTGAAAGTCTTCATCGCCATGAAGCGCAAACTTTCAGTCGGCGACAAGATGGCCGGACGTCACGGTAACAAAGGCGTCATCGCCCGGATCCTTCCGGAAGAAGACATGCCTTACCTGCCTGACGGAACGCCGGTCGAGATCGTATTGAACCCGCTGGGCGTGCCGTCGCGCATGAACGTGGGCCAGATCCTCGAGACGCACCTTGGCTGGGCCGCGCGTGTGCTTGGTCTGCACTTCGCCACGCCGGTTTTCGACGGCGCGAGCGAAAGCGAGATCAAGAAGAAGTTGCACGAAGCAGGCGATCGCGCCACCGAGCTCGGACTTCCCGAGATCGTGAACGAGTCAGGCAAGGCTGTGTTGTACGACGGGCTGAGCGGCGATCCGTTCGAACAGAAAGTGACCGTCGGCTACATCTACATGTTGAAGCTGTCGCACCTGGTCGACGACAAGATTCACGCTCGTTCGATTGGACCGTACAGCTTGATCACGCAGCAACCACTCGGCGGTAAAGCGCAGTTTGGTGGCCAGCGCTTTGGAGAAATGGAGGTCTGGGCGCTCGAAGCTTACGGCGCGGCGCACATCCTTCAAGAGTTGCTGACCGCGAAGTCTGACGACGTCGCCGGACGCTCCAAGATCTACGAGGCAATCGTGAAAGGCGAAGCTGATTTCGATCCAGGTTTGCCGGAATCGTTCAACGTGCTCGTGCGTGAGTTGCAGTCGCTATGTCTCGATGTTGAGTTAATCAACAAAAAGGCAGCCGGCGACGGTGACGGCGCGCAGGATGGAGTTGGCGAAGCGATC
>DATANW010000281.1:0-6202 GCA_036266055.1 Pyrinomonadaceae bacterium
GCCAACCAACGCGCCGCCTCGGGCTGGCGGAGATCAAGCACTTTTTCAATGCGCTCTTCCCGCACGGACACGGGCAGCAACACCGTGAGAGCATTGGGGAAATCAACTCCAGCCAGCCATCCAAACGGGTTGGCAGCCCCCGCTCTCGAGGGAGAGAAAATAATGCCGATGTACGGCGTCGAAAGCCGCGGCAATTTCCAGACGCCGGACTCCTCAATTTCGAGCAACATCTTTTTGTTCGCCGAGTCCAACATCGCGAGGTCGCCCGCGTGTTCCGGCCGATAGTAGGCCCAGAGTTCCCCCTGGAGCGTGTCGCCGTCGTCACCGCTCGCATCCTTGCAAACGGTGTAATAACGTCCGCGAGGCAGGGTGTGATCACCTGCAAATCGTCTGGCGCGTCCCGGATTCACAAACTCCGTAACCCCATGACCTCTGCGAGTCAAAGCATTGTGTGCCTGGTCCTCGGTGAAATCGAGAAAATTCAGAAAGTGAGGAAAGCCGTAATCCAGTGCCAGGAGGCCCATTGGATTCAGGTCATCCACATTGACCTGCTTTAACCAACCGGAAAACGTCGTCAAAGGGATCGACCGGTTCATCTCTTCCGCGAGTGCTTGTTTTTCCTCGGTGGTCGGCTCGGTTCGAGACTGCTCTCCATTTCCACGCGTGACGCCTCCTATGAACACCCCTTTCTTGTCGGGGATATCCGAGAAGTGGGTTCCGGCTGCAGACGCCGCTGTTTTGGCGGCCAAACCGCGCATCGCCAAGAGCCGTTCGCGCAATAGTCGCGCGGCATCGGCGTGATCGGAGATCGACGCAAGCACCAACGCATCCTGCCCGCGTCTATTCCTGGCATGGATGTCGGCACCTAGTTCAAGCAACAGTTCAATCAGAACGGAGTTACCTGAGGTAGCCGCATACATGAGGGGCGTGTTGCCGGCGTGATCGCGCACCGCAACCGACGCGCCGTGGTTGATCAGCAGTTGCACTGTCTCCAGCTGTCCAAGCTCGCACGCGATGTGAAGTGCAGTGCGACCTTTTTCGTCCACAGATGTGGGGCTGACCAGTTTGGCCAATAGCTCGGCCGCGAGGTCGGCGGCACCGCCTTCAGCCGGCGCATGGAGTCGATCAGATTCGGGAGAGGTTCTGTCTTTAGGATCCATTATCACTCCTGCGCACATCTTTCGTCTGGCTACTGGCGACAAAGACTACTTGATTCGTCTTGCATTTGCAGCCGATTTCCGCCGTTCGATGCGGTAGCGTACTATTTGACTCGCGTGCCGTAACAATGCGTAGCAAGAAGAAATTTCTGATCATGATCGCGGTGGCGTTGCTGCTTCTCTGTCTCATCGCGCTGAGACTACGAAGTGAAAAGCCGAGTGTGTCGGAAGCTTCGCGCATACTCGGAGGGCCGGCTTTCGAGGTCCAGGTCGAGATGCCTGCCTTCAATTCAGGCCGCGCACCCTGGGAGATTCCCGGCGTTATCCTGGGTTACGATCATGGACCACGGTTCGATCAGGCAAGTCCCGGCGCGCAGATCGGCAAGATAGCACCGGATCGTATAGAGCTTAGCGCCGATGACGGCTGGGAACTATTAATCGAGACCGACCGTGAAGGACGGCTCGCTCCAGGAACACACGTCGGATTTCCGGTAAAGCTCGGGGGCAGGCCGTTAAAATTTAACTGCAGGCCCGCAGCTCCAACCGCTGGCTATCTTCACACCACAGCGCGTGCGGGCTCGGACGAACTGGAAGGGAGTTTCCAACTGGAAGTCGCTAACTGCAAGAATGCTGTCTCCGGAAAAACTGCTGCATGGCCCTACCAACCGCTCAAGGTTCGGGGAAACTTTGCAGGGTTGAAAAAGCAAGGGTGAAGGGCTTCCCATGCTTATGCGAGGACACGAGAGCGGCGCAGACGCAGAACGTACTGAATTAACGTCGGAGTAAACATCTCGACGCCAAGGTCATCGAGGGCGTTGTGACAGTGAGGAAATCTAAGTCTCCAGTTTTTTGTCTTCTGTCTGCTCTGGTCTTCTCGTCGCGGAATTCTTCAACAAATCAGTGGTCCTTTCGGTAACGCTCGGTATGTACTCAATGCTGCTCGTATCGGGCAGATACTCTGTTGGTTGTGGCGGTGTAAGAACTTCCGGTTGTGAGGCGAAACTCGAATCGTCTTCTTTCCGGCGGGAAGGTGCAAGATACGGATAAACTACAAGAAACATGCCGGCTAAAGAGATCAATACGCCAACAACAGTAACTATATCTTCATGTAGAAGCTTTTTTCCCACGACACCAATCGCCACACCAATCAACATCAGGATAAACCCCGAAAGCACAAAGTGATTTGCACCGCCCCTGGCGTCAATGGTTGATGTCCTTCCAAGATCAGTTACAGCTTGAGGCTGAGCAAGACGCTGTGTCGTCATCGGCATGCGCGCTCCACATGAACGACAAAATTTTTGATCTGCGAAAGTTTCGAATCCACATTTAGGACAAGTCATTTTTGCGCCTTAACATTTCCGAATATTCCACTATACGAATACGTCCTAATGTACGTTCGGGTCAACGCCAGTCTGCGTCAACTCGATTTGACGATTCAGAATCTTAAACTCCCTTTCGAGCGTGACACGTTGGATTTTCGGGATGGTTTCAGCCTATGCTTCGGCGAGGACACGAGAGCGCCGGAGAGCACGGCACCGGCGCCGCTCAACAGTACATTAGAGGTGCGGAAGGTTGGGACCGATGAGTGAGTACGGTTGTGAACAGTGCTGGTCTTCCGAGGCTTCGGAAGCGTGGAAGGCTGTCACGAGCATACCTATCCAAGCGCACCTAATCGACGAATCACATTACATTGTAAGTATTCGCTTGTGCCCGTCTTGCTCTCAGCACTATCTGCAAGTAACGACCGAAACGGTAGATTGGAAAGATGGTGAAGATCCAATCTATCGCACAATCATTCCCATCGACGACGCGGAACGTACTGCATTAACGTCGAGTAAACTTCTCGACAACAACGTCATCGAGAGGATCGGTGTTGGTAGGCAGTCACTCAAGTTTGATTGGCCAAAGAATCAAGAGCCGAGCACTTACTGGGACACAGGCGTTCGCGTTGGTGTCCACGATTAGCGCACATCTAACTGTTCGTCAGGTTGAGTAGTAGATGATCCTTTTGTTCGCATTTCTAATTGGACTCTTCGCTGGGTTGCGTTCGCTTACGCCTCCTGCGGCGGTCGCGTGGGCCGTGCATCTGGGTTGGCTCAATCTTACGCGGCCACTGTCTCTCGCCGGCTCGCTTCCTGCAGTAATAATTCTCAGCCTGCTAGCCATCGTAGAAATCGTCGTTGATAAGCTGCCGAATACTCCGAACCGCACTGCTCCTTTAGGCCTGATCGCCCGCATCGTGACCGGTGGCTTCGCGGGCGCATGCATTTCCCTTGGCGGTGGACGGTCGGCTCTTGTTGGCGCCGGGTTGGGTGTGCTCGGCGGAATCGTGGGTTGCTTCGGTGGCTATCAGGCCCGCACTCGGCTCGTAAGATCACTGCGCCAGCCGGATTTCAACATCGCCTTGCTCGAAGATCTGGTTGCGATCGGCGGCAGCCTATTCATCGTTTCGCGCTTCTAGTGCGGCAGGCGGAAAACGAAGAGCAGAATTTGCCGCCTCAGTCGTAACGAGATTAGTATGACCAGGCAGGTCCGCGAACTGATCCAACATGAAATTCAAATTACATCCGGCCCGTCCGTTGCTTCTCCTTCTACTCCTGGCCGTCGCGATCTCCGCGCAAACTCCGCCGCGCACTGAGTTAACCGACATTGACGATTTGGCGAACACACTCGTCACGCTCAAGACTCCAGAAGAGCGCGAGCAGTTGTTAGCTAAAAACCGAACTCTAATGACGCCCAGTTTGCGCCGGGCCCTGATCACTCAAGGTAACTCGCAATTGCTGGCCGGCCGGTACTCGACTGCTTTTGAGATCTATGGAATCGCGCAGAACGTAGCGCAACGGATCGGCGATAAGGAAGGACTCGCTACCGCCTGGTTGGACATCGGAACTATCTACTATTTTCAAGCCAACTATCCCGCCGCCACGGAACACTACTCAAAAGCGCGCGAGCTGTTTATTGAGGTGCCGAATCAGTACGAGGCAGCTAAAGCGCTCTCCGGTCTTGCACTCATTCAAAAAGAGCAGGGCCGTGACACAGAAGCGCTCGCGACCTTCGAAAAGGTGTTGCGCGAATTCACGTCCCTCGGCGACAAGGAAGAAATCTCGAACACGCTCAACATCATCGGCAGCATTCACTACGGGCAGCGAAACTATTCGGCCGCTGCGACTGCATTTCTGAAAAGCAGCGAAGCAAACGGCAGCGTCGATTCTCTTGTCCGCCTCGGTGACGCTCTGTACATGCAAGGCGACTACGCCCAGGCACTGGCTTTCTACAAAAAATCTCTCAGCTCCGACGACAAACAAATCGGCGTACTTATAGCCGCACTGAACGGCGCGGCAAACGCAGCCTATTATCTCGGCAACTACGACGAAGCTCTCGAAAACTACCAGCGCAGTTTCGACATTCAAAAAACGCAGTCTGACAAACTCGGGCTGGCTACTGCGCTCAAGGGAATCGGCAACGTGCATCGCACGCGCGGTGACTACGGCGCCGCGTTGGAGAACTATTTCAACAGTCTCAAGATCTCGGAAGAGATCAAAGCGCCGCTCGGCAACACGCTGGGAAGCATCGGCCTGGTGAAAGCGCTACAGGAAGACTATGTGCAAGCGCTTGATTACTACGGCAAGGCACTGAAGGAGTTTAAAGCTAATTCCAACAAGCTCGAGATGGCCCGCGTCATAACGCTCATCGGAAATGTTTACTACCGGCAGGCGCAGTACGATGCTTCACTCGAGTCGTACCGGCAAGCTTTGACTTTGCGTGAAGAAATGGACGACAAGTCGGGCCAGGCCGATATTCTTTCAGGCATCGGCTCTACGTTGCTTCGTCAGAAGAAACACTCTGACGCGCTCGACAGTTTTGAAAAAGCTCTCGGGCTATTCAGATCGATTCCTAACCAGGAAAAAATGGCGGAAGTCCTGACGCGAGTAGCGGACGCTTTTCTGCTTCAGGACGATCATGAAAAAGCTTTGAGCGCGGCGGAAAGTGCGATGGCGCTCGCAACACAACTGGATAACCGCGATCTGCTGTGGTACGCGCAAATGTTGGCCGGCAAAGCGCAGGCAAAGTTAGACCATCAACAACAGGCTTACAACTCACTGACAAACGCGATCACTACGGTTGAATCGCTGCGGGCGGAAGCGTTTGTCACCGGCGCCGGCGATCACCAGCGTTCATTGCCCTACCTGTCGATGATCGACTTCCTCATGAGTCAGCATCGACCGAGTGAGACTTTCCATTATGCGGAACGTGCCAAGATTCAGTTCCTCGTCGATCTGCTGAAGAACAACAACGCAACGACGTATAAAGGCCTGTCGCTCGAACAACGACGCGAGGAACAGCGTCTTTTAAGTGACGTTGCTTCGCTTGAAATTCAGGCCGGTCGCGAAGCAGATCAACGCTTGCCGAGTGAAGCGCGTCGATCGGATTTGCGCGAACGATTACGCGTCGCTCGCACTGCATACGTTGCCTTCGCCCGCAAGCTATTTAGCGAGAATCCCGCGGTGAAAACGGGTCGCGGCGAACTCGCGCCGCTCAAACTCGACGATCTGCGTTTGTTGGTTAACGACACGTCCACCGCACTCGTCGAATATACGATCACTGAGAACAACACTTACCTCTTCGTAATAACGGCAGATCGGGCCACCGCAAAAACACCACAAAGAAAACGGCCGATCGAACTCAACCTCAAGGTCTATCCGTTGGGAGTCAAATACCATGAGCTGGCCTCGAGAGTGCGACACTTTCAGCAACTACTGAGCTCACGGTCGGACAATTTTGAGGAGCCGGCGCGAGAACTCTATGACTTGTTGCTGAAGCCTGCGGAAGATCAAATCGGACTCAAAACGAAACTGATAATCGTCCCTGATGGAGTCCTTTGGCGTTTGCCGTTCGAGGCGTTACAGCCTGAACAAGATCACTACGTAGTGGATCAGCGCGAGGTAACTTATGCGCCTTCTCTTTCGGCGCTTCGTGAAATGCGAAAGCCGCGTTCGCCGCTCCGAGGTGTCAACCCGTTATTGGTCGTCTATGGGAATCCGGAG
>DATANW010000282.1:0-19764 GCA_036266055.1 Pyrinomonadaceae bacterium
CGACCAGTCAGGTAATATTCCGATGGTCGAGGTTCCCGGCACGCGGCAGCAACATGCGCCCAACACGGACATCAAGGTGCAACCCGCCAAACAACTCGTCGACGGGTTAACGTTGACTATTCGCAATCGGACCAGCTATTCGCTCATCGAGAAGCGGCCGAAGGCGAGAGAGCGAGACACCCGGTCTGTGTCGTCTTTCCCGGTGCGCATCGACTGGACCTATCCCGGGTTCTTCATCTATGCGCATGGGGCAGGTGAGTTGAAATTCGATATCGATCTTTTATTGCCGCATGGTCTTGAATTGTCGCCTGCTACACAGCCGCAGACGAAGTGTCTGCGGATCGCCGCCGAGCGCGGCAACGGATTAATCCTTTCCGCCACTTCGTTCAAAGAACCGAACCAGTACGAATGCGAGATCCAATATAAGATCGAGAAGGAGTTGCCGAACGTTGTTGGCGTCGCCGGCGGGCAGGCCAGCAGCGACGGCAAGGCGCTCTACCTTGCCGCGGCGCCTTCGGTTGTCGCCACGCAGGCTTACGTAGCGAAGATCGATCCTAACTCTCTCGAAATTACCGGGACGAGTGGCGTTGCCCCAGCCAGGGACCTTTTCACTGCGCCGCGCGCCGTTGGCGCCTTGAAGGATTACGTGGTGGCGATGTTTGGAGACAACAATCTCCACGCCATGGACCACTCACTGAAACCGATCAAAACCTTCCCCGTGAGCGATTACACCGCGCTCACTTACATGCATACTTATAACCAGGAGAGCACCATCTTTTTCATAGCAATGAAACAGGAGGGCGCCAAGTACAGCTACGACTATCTGCAAAAGTTTCTATACAAGCCGCCCCAAAACCAACCGGATACGATGGGCAACAGTTGGAGTGAGGAATTAAATGCACTCGCGGGTTTTGTTACCACGAACCGTGTCCCCGGCGCGCCGCGCTGGGTTTCGCCGACGACGCCCTCGCCTGTCGCGCCGTTGTTCACCGGCGTTAAGTTCGCGATTTGCGTCGAAGGCGGGGTAATGATGTGTGAGCCCAGACCAAGTACGAAATGGAGTGAGATTCGTATCGAAGGCGCCGGTAGAGAAGAAGCGGTGCTATTCGATGCTCAGGGCGCTTTGTTCTACACGGCTCATTCCAACCTGGGGGGTGACGGGTTAGTGATTACGCGTATCAGCTACGATAACGTCCAGGATAAGAAAAGCATTACGCTTCCCGGCCCCGTTATCGACATGGCCACCGATACAAGACCGTTTACAACTCCCGCCTTGCGATACAGGCATTATCACGCAGTCAGTCTGGCCGCTCCGGGGTCTCAGGACGCCCTTTTCGTCACACATGGAAATACCATCTATCAACTCCACAACCGCGAACTGACGATAACCCGCAGCACGACAGTTGATCTGCCCTGCCGGTTTATCGACGTGCGGCTGGCTAAGCCGCCGGGCTCCAGGTATCAAACATTTTCGGAACCCATGGAGTGCTGGATGATTTGGGCCGTCGGCGCAACCTACAAGGGCGACGGCGCGAAGGTTGAGCAGTACAAGACGAAGCTCTACAAGATTGGTTTTCCTTACTTCGAAATGTAGCGTTCGCTGCGCGTGAGGCGTAGAATGAACGCCTGCCGAGGTGAAGTAACCATGAGCAATCCAAAACCCACCGAAGCGCCGGAACTTACCGCCACGACTCAGAAACTCCCCGTGATGCAACCGCGCGCACAGGAAGACAGCGAGGAATTTCTGGCGCAACAGGAAGACGTGCGAGTGATGATCGCGGCCAACGATCCGCTGAGCGAAGTTCTGACAAAGCTCGTCTTGATGATCGAGGCGCAAGCGCCGAACATGCTGGCTTCGATATTGCTGTTGAGCTACGACGGCAATCACGTGCGGCATGCAGTGGCGCCGAGTCTGCCGGGAAGTTACGTGCAGGTGATCGACGGCAGTCCGATCGGGCCGAAGCATGGCTCCTGTGGAACTGCGATGTTTCGCGGTGAGCCGGTGATGGTGACTGACATTCTTACCGATCCGCTCTGGGACGACTACCGTGAGCATGCGACCGCGATTGGTATGCGGGCCTGCTGGTCAACTCCGATCATGTCGAGCAAGGGAAAAGTGCTTGGTTCGTTTGCGATGTATTATCGCGAACCGCGCGGGCCGGACGACAGAGAACAACACCTCACCCAAGTCGCCACCAAACTTGCAGCCGAAGCGATCGAACACAAAAACCGTGCTGCCGCCGATCGTTGAATGTGCGCTATCGAATCTTAAAGACTGACGGCGGCACGACCACGGCGGCTTCCGGATTGTAGTAGTCGTAAAGGATCGAAGCGGCGTTCTTCGCATTCAATCCCAATCGTGGCCGAAACTTGAAGTTGAATGAAACCGTGCCCGCTGTCGGCCAGAGATAGACCACGACACGATCCGGCAGCACGTCGTACTGTTGGATGTGGCGCCCTTTCACCACGTCTTGCAGCGAACTGCGATCGACTTCCGCGCCCGGCGGGATGCCGATCTCGCCGAGCAGCATTCCGTATCCGCGAAAACCCACGCGCGTAGCTTCAACTCGACACGTGATCTCGTCGTTGATCTTTGCTTCCGTCTTATCGAACTTCACCTCTAAACGCAGATCCGGTTTCGAATCAGGCTTGACTTGTTTCGTATCCTCCTTCGATTCCGACCACGGAACGTAATACTTCGCCACCGCCTGAACCGACGCGAACGGCAGTCCCTGCTGACGTTTGATCTCGATCCGGTTCTTTCCGACTTTCAGATACTGCGAAATATCGACCGTGATCGGATTGTTGAAATGACCGTTGACTTGCAGTGTCTGCACGCGATTGCCGTTGACGACGACGTCCGCGTCGGTTTGGATTGCTGCATTCGCCGGACCGCTCTGCGAAAACAGCGCCAGCATCGCATCGAGCACGTTTACAGTCGCTTGCGTCGAATACCAAACTCCGTAACGATCTTTCTGTTTCAACAGAAAAAGCAGGCCGCCATTAATCAACTTCCTGTCGACGCAGTCTGAGCGTTGCGAATTGCAGTTTTGGGCGAGGGCCTGGAGCACCAGCGCTGTCGTTTCGACGCGTCCGGTAAGTCCCCAACCGTGGAACGGCGTGTTGGTTTCGAGTGCCCAGTACGTCGTGTTTTCTTCCTCGAGAGCGAGTTTGCGAAGTTTCTCGATCACGGGTTTCGTGCGCGCGCTGTCTTTTGCTTCATTCGCAGCCAAAGCATACGACGCAAGCAGGTACGGCTCATCGATCCGCTGTGACGCGCGACCGAGAAAGTCGAGCGCGCGTTTCACCGACCCCGAAACCTCGGGCTCTGTTCGCGCGAGAACACGCGTGACATACGCCGTCAGCAAAACGTCCGCACCGCTCGTTTCTTGATTGTTCGAATACGTTCGCGCGTAACTACCATTCGGCCGCTGTTGTTTTATCAGCCACTCGCGAGCCTCCTTGAGAACATCCTCGTCCACCGACATCACTTCGGCAGCATCGGTCAGGAACTGCAACGCATAAGCGGTCAAGGCAAGGTCGGGCTCGCCGTTGCCCCAGTAAGTAAAACCGCCATTCTCAGCGCGATAGTTGAGCAACCGGCTGTAGCCATCCTTCAAATACGAATGCGCTCGCCCACTCAAAGGAAATCCCTGGCCGGTCTGCTTCGAATGGCGTAACAGCAACAAGCTCGGATACGTCGACGAGATGGTTTGTTCGCCGCAGCCGTGTGGCCGCTCCATGATCGCCTCGACACCTTCAACCACGTGCGTCAGGAGATTGGGAAAGATCTTCAACTCGCCGCGATTTGAGTTCGCAATCAGCGTTTGCGGAATCTCCAACTCGAGCGGGTTTCCGTTGTCGAGCACATCTCCCGCCGTCACGGACACCTCTTCGCCGTCCGGATGAACAGTGACTGGCTTCTCGATCGCATCGTTGTCGTTACTACCGCGCGCCGTGATGCGTTGTTTACCGTCTTTTACTGACGCAATCACGCTGAAATCGAACGTCTCGCGCGCGGCGTCGCCGGCAACCACGCTCGTTTGCTTCTGCGAGGGTCCAAGCATTGAGAACCAACTCTCCGGCTTGATTTCGAGATCGACTTTTTGCGGCTGTGACAAGTAGTTGCGCACCACGACCGGCAGCGAAATCTGATCGCCTTCGGTGAGCACGCGTGGCGGATCGTGTTCCACAAAGAACGGCTGGAAAGCCTTGATCTCTTTTTCGGCTGTTCCGACGCGACCGTCTGTAGTCGAACCGATCACGATCATCTTCCACGTCGTGATGTTGTCGGCAAGTTTGAAACTGAGCTGCGCGCGTCCGTGTTTATCGGTTTCGAGCGAAGGTTGCCAGAGCAGTGTTTCGGGGAAGTACTCGCGCACTCGTGGTGTCGATATCTGTTCGGCGCCAGACTTCGTGACGAGCGGCAGGCGTGACTCACGAGAGACGGTCATCGCCGAAACTTGAGTTTCGAGCATCGCCGGCGGTCCCGAGCTGACAGTTACGGTTTCAGTCACGGCGCCCACCTGGAGCGACGTGTTCACTTCTGTAACGTTATGAGGACGGACCAGCACCTCATCGATCAGGGTCAGGTTAAACCCGGGGGCCACAAACCCGACCCGGTAAGTCCCCGGAGGCAAACTGAGGAAGCTGTATTTTCCGCTATCGTTAGTTGACGTTTCATATTCCATGCCGGGGTCGCGCCTCGCGTTAACAGTCGCGCCCGGAATAACCGCGCCCGTTGCATCAGTGACGACGCCGGCTATCCCGCCATTATTTCCGGAAAGGACCACCAACGAGATCGGCGCGGTCGGGGCAATCGATCCGCGCGCCTGCTCTGAAACGAGACCAGTGAAAGTGGCGATGACGAAATCGTCGCGCGTGCTCTTCCGCGCATCTGGTCCATTGCTGTGCAGCACGACATGGCCGAATGTCCTTGTTACGGGTGTGATGTTCGTTCGCAGCTTCGGGAGTTCGCCAAAAGTTGCACGATTCTCGATTCGCACGCTATCTGCGTAAACAGTTTGACGGTTAAAGGTCGCGTAATACGGTTGGCCCCATGGATCTCGCAAGGTGTTGAAGGTGTCAGCCAAACCTCCCAGTGCCTGACGCAACTGCTGATCGGATTCCGGAAACGTCTTTGTCCGGTTGAGGCTCTCGGTCAGAGCCGCACTTATTTTCTCGCGCGGCTGGGCGAAGTAATCGATCGCGAATTTCCAGATGATGAAGTCGTCATCGACATATCGAGGGTTGGTGGAGAATTGCTTGTTCGGCCCACCGCTGCGGATTTGGAGCACGAAATGGCTCTCTTCGACGTCAAACTCGAGACGATATGGTTTACCCCACGGGTCACGCATCTGGTCCAGGTCCAACTCCTCCAATGCAACTTCGTCACGCAGTGTTGCCGCGTCGCGAATGAACTTACCGGTGGACTTGTGATGACGCTCGACTGCCCGGTCAATGGTTAGACCGGTGCGACGGAAATAGGGCCAGCTCACTTGCTCGACGAAGAAATCATCGTCAGTGTGATAGCGTTTATCGGCGCCGCTGCTCCACAGCGCCAACGTGTCATTTTCTTTCTCGACAGAAAATTCGGGGTGGTAAGGCATGCCCCACGGATCGCGCAAGTTGTCGAAGTCGATCTTCTCTTGCGCGAGTGAGTCGCGCAGTTGCGTTTCGTTGTGCGGGTATTCCAGCGTGCGCAGGTACTTGTCTTCGAGAGCGTGTTTCAGAGGTTTGAGCTGCTGCTGGAGTTCCTCGCCAAACACCGCGGCCGCATCGTCTTCGAAATCGTCGTCGGAATAGAAGGTCGGGAAGTAGTTGATGGAGTTTCGCACCAGCACTGCTGCCACCATGTCGAGATCCGCAGAAACGAAGCGTGATGAGTCGAGTTGCTGCAGATCTCTCATCGTGACGCCGGCGAACGTCTCCCCAACACCGAGGAAATTCTCAAGCGCGTCACTGAAGCCGTTGCCGCGGCCGCCGAATTCCCGATCCGTGCGAAACCGCTCGGCTACCGCCTGGTCCATCACCACCACGCCCAACGCACTCTCTTCGGAAACGTCCGTTGCCGACCGCACGCTGAATTTCAACTCCGCGTTTTCACCAGGACGGTACGTGTCCTGCGAAGATCGCACGTCAACGTTCAGCTCTGAATTGTACGGATAGAGCACCGTGCGCAGCGCGACTGTGTCGCGCGACGTCGTGCCCTCGGGATAACTAACAAGGTTCAGAGTACCTTTGAATTGTGGCTTGAAAGGAAAAGTAATCGAGGCACGACCGTTCCGCAGTCGTAAGCGCTCAGAACGAATCAAACCCCCTTCGCCCGCGAGATCGACAACCACTGTCTTTACGTCATCACTTCCGGTAATTACCGCATTGATCCGTTCACCGGGGCGGTACATAGTCTTGTCAGTCTCAACAAACACGCGCGGATCGTCGTCAAACCGCAGCTCTTCCTTGGCCGTTCCTTTTCGGCCACTGGAGTCGGACGCGGCGACGGCGACATTTATCCTCTTTGGATCTGCGAACTCTTTCGGCAAACGCGCGCTGATGTTCGCCAAACCATAACGGTTCGTGGTCAGCGTTGCGACGTGCTTCTTCGTGTAATCGTAATCAGCCTCATCGCTGAAGGAGACGTCCACCTTGCAGCTCGCGGGTGACCCGTCGGCATAGAAAGTCGACACGTAAAACTTCACCGGCAACTGAGCGTTGTAGCTCCAGTTGTAAGTTTCCAGAACGTAAACGTGGATCGGCGCCCTGGTTACGCGCACATCAAACCGGCGTTGTTCGGTGCGATTGGTTGTTGGATCTGTGAAGTAGGCTGCGTAGGTGATGTCTTTGAACTGGCTTTCATCATACTCCTCGATCTCTTCCTGGGCTGACTTCAGATCGAGTTGTGCGACAAAGGATCCATCCGGATTCGTCTCGCCCTTTCGTTCACCGTCTTCATCAACGTCCCATTTCTGCTCGCGGTAATTCCACCGGCGGCTCGATTCGCGCACAACGCGCACGGTCCCGCGCGTCACCGGCTGCCCGAACAAGTAATCAGCCTTGACGGTGACGGTGGCGTTCTGGCCCGGCAGATAAAACTTTCGATCCAGATCGACGTTGACTTTAAAGTTAGGCAGGTCGTAGCGGCTGATGCGAATCGACTGAGCCGTTTCGTCGTCGCCACCATCGATACCCACCGAGATGCGGTAATCGCCCAAACGTGTGTTTTCCGGAATGGGCCAATCAGTGCTGGCGATTCCAAAACGCGAAGTAGTCAGGACCGAACGATGGAGCACAGCGCCTTCCGGATCGCATATCTTGAAAAACGCGTCGTAGTTCGCCAGCGCCTGGCGTGAACCGGTCAGCATCAGGGCGCGGATGTGCATGACCTGGCCCGGCTGGTAAAGCGGCTTGTCGGTGCTGACGAGAACGCGCGCAAATTGATCGAGGCGTACCTCGCCCGTCGTCTGAACAACAATCGCGCCTTTCTTGCCGGTTACCTTCAGTTCACCGGTGGCCCAAATGCGATGAGGGTACTTGGGAAAGCGCAGCGGCAATTCGAAATCCAACCAGGCCCGACCCTTGGCGTCAGTGGACGCGGAACCGGTGAGCTTCACCTCGTTGTCCTCGTCGGCCTCGATGGTGACCTGACCTTCGACTTTTACATTCGCCGAGGGTTGTTGGGTGATGGGGTGAACTGCCTGAATGCGGACGCGGTAGCGATTTCCTTCGCGCACCATCTCGGTCGCCGCGACTCGCATTTCAAAGAGATCAGCCGTCATCGAAGACAAAGAGATGACCCCATCGGCGAGTGTTTCGGCAGGAGAGTCTTGCGGAGTGAGACGATAATGAAGTCGATACCAGAGTATTTGTTTACGCGCGGTTTCGCCGGAGCCGGGGAAGGCAAAGGGCAGTGAGAGCCGGAGCTTTTGCGCGCCGCGAGCAATCGATCGCACGTCTGTTGTCTTGGCGACGGGTTTACTGCGAGGATCCAGCAGTTCGAGTTGAATGTTTGCAGCGACGTCCGCGGCCGAGGGATTCTCGACGGCAAGCAACACTTCCGCTGGAGCTTTTTGCAGCAGGATGCTGCTGTTGGTCTCGTCAACTCTGAGCTCGCCGCGTGCGCGCGTGAACTGGACGAACGAAAGAAACAGCACCGCAAGACACAAGAGGGAAAGAAGCCACCGACGGCTCATAGCTGCCTCCGCAGACACACTGACACGAAACGGAAACTGACGAGTTTCGACTGAGTGGGTCTTTTGTTTTTGGTTTGGGAGCGCCTGGGGTCGCTCGTGCGTAGTATTTCGTTACCAACCGATCGCGAGTATTGGCTTGCGATTTCGTCTCTGTGATGCGGAAAGTTGGAGCCCGGTTGTTTTGAACCATGATTTCGTGTCAGGATTCGTGGCTTATGTCGATCCAAATGAACAATACCAATGCGCTCAGCAACTGCCGTTTGGCGTTTATCGGTTGTGGTGTCATGGCCGAGGCTATCGTGGCCGGGTTGTTGCGCAAGCAACTCGTCAGTGCCGATCAGATCGTTGGCAGCCATCCGCGCGCCGCGCGTCGCGAAGAATTGTACACAAAGTACGGCATCGAAATGTTTGAGCAGAACCGCGAGGCGACGCTGGCGGTTTATCCCAGCGGACCAGACGCCGGATCGGTGCTGGTCCTGGCGGTGAAACCGCAACGTTTGCGCCGCGTACTCGAAGAACTCAAAGGTTCGATTCATCAGGATCAAGTCGTCGTCTCGATCGTGGCCGGGGCGAAGATTGAAGCCATCGCCGACGAACTTCTCCACGCCGCCGTAGTGCGCACGATGCCAAATACTCCCGCTCAGATCGGCGAAGGTGTTACTGCCTGGACGCCGAGTGCCGCCGTCAACGAGACGCAGGAGCAACAGGTACGCGCTATGCTCGATGCGCTGGGCAAGGCTGTGCGCGTTGAGAACGAGCGCCAGATCGACATGGCGACAGCGTTGAGTGCGACTGGTCCGACTTACGTCTTTCTCGTGATGGAAGCGTTGATCGATGCGGGCGTGCACATGGGATTCTCTAGACATGTGGCCGAGGAGCTGGTGCATCAGATGATGCTCGGCAGCGTTTTGTTCGCGCGAGAGTCGCACAAGCATCCGGCCGAGTTGCGCAACATGGTTACCTCGCCCGGCGGCACCTCGGCAGAGGCGATCTATCAAATGGAGAAAGGCAGTTTGCGGACGGTGCTGTCGAAAGCGGTGTGGGCCTCTTACCAGCGCGCCGAAGCACTCGGAGAACGAAAGAGTTAAGCAGAAGATTCTCGGGTAACCCTCGCACTTCCTAAGAACAGCGATTTCAACCGGCAAGATAGAGACGTGTGTCCCAAATAAAGCGCCTCCGGTGTTAACTACTCAGAGTGTTAACGAGCCGGGTGACACACATGGGACCACGTCGATGATGAAGCGTAGAGATCTGATTTCGGCAATACTGGCGACGTTTCTGTTTGCCGTCACGGCAACAGCACAAAATACCGCGCGCGCGACGCACCTCATCACTCCTGAAGACGTCCTTTCGATTCGGGAGGTCAGAGAACTACAGATTTCGCGGGACGGCAAACAGGTGGCTTTCAGGGTGAGGGAAGCACCCGACCCGAAGCTGCCGCGAGCGTCTCGCGTTGCAAACATCTGGGTGGTGCCGACCGACGGCAAACAGCCTCCGCACCCGTTGATACCCAATCTGAAGAACGCTAACACTCCGCGCTGGTCGCCCGACGGACGCTGGTTGGCATTTCTTTCCGACCACTCAAACTCGACCGATGCACCCGGTACCGTGCAAGTTTATTTAGTGCGGAGCGATGGTGTGACAGCCGAACGTCTAACGTCCGTTCCCGGCGGGGTCGAAGATTTCGCGTGGTCGCCGGACAGCACTATGATCGCTTTCGTCGCACGCGATCAGCCAACGGCTAAAGAGATCGAGAAACAGTCTGCGGGTGATGACGCGATCGAAGTCGATCGCGACTTTAAGTATTCGCGATTATGGGTAGCGACAGTTTCTGATCGGAAGGCAGTCCAGATCACAAAACAGGACTTTGAGATCAATGAGTTCGAATGGTCTCCCAAAGGCGATGAGATCGCCCTGGTTGTTGCGAAGAGTCAAAGGGATGAAGACTCACTTCTGTATTCGCTGGTGGTAGTAAGTCGATCCAGCGGGGAGGTCGTGCGAACTCTGAGCACGAACGCCGCGCCGATCTCGGGTTTGCTTCGCTGGTCTCCCGACGGCTCACTCATCAACTTCCTGGAAGGTCCGCCGACGAAAGAGTTTGCTTCATGGCTGGCGGTTGTGCCGGCAAAAGGTGGCCCGGTTCGTCCGCTGACAAAGGATTATTCCGGCACCGTGCTCGCCGTCGACTGGACGCCTGATTCGAAACGTCTACTGGGCCAGAGTATCGAAGGAACGCGGCAGGCGCTCTTGTCGATTGATATCGGCAGCGGTGTTGAGACCAAACTCACTGACGTCCTGCAAACAATCTGGGAATATAGTTTCACGACGAACGGTGAAACGATTGCTTACACGGCCCAGACCTCAGATTCGCCGAGCGATATCTGGGTATGGACCAGAGACGCGCAACCGCGGAAGCTCACCGACTTCAATCCGCAAACAAGATCCTGGGCGCTCGGAAACGCTCGCGAAGTAGAATGGAAGAACTCCAAAGACGGCCGCGTCCGTCGAGGCGTCGTGGTTACGCCGCCCGATTACCAGCCAGGCAAGCTGTATCCAACAATCGTTAATACGCATCCCGGCGACACTGCGTGGTGGCAAGGCTTTCATGCCAAGTGGTGGTCGTGGGGACAGCTACTCGCAGCAAGGGGTTATGTTGTTTTCATGCCTAACACTCGCGGCGTGAACGGCGAGGGTTGGCAAATGCATGCAACGATCGCGAACTGGGGCGGGCTCGCCTACCAGGACTTGATCGACGGGGTCGACTATCTTGTTCAGCAACGAATCGCCGATCCGAATCGGCTCGGCATCGGCGGCTGGAGCAACGGCGGCTTCATGACCGAGTATGCAATTACTCACACGACGCGCTTCAAGGCCGCCGTGGCCCAAGCCGGGCATGCAGACTTCTTCAGTCTGTACGGGACGTCATCTCTGCGCGCGGCCCTGCGTGAGGTTGGCTTTGGCAGCCCTTACGTCGACCGCAAAAAGTATGACGACGTTTCACCTATAACTCTGATTCGAAACTGCCGCACGCCGACGCTCTTGATCCACGGCATCAACGATCGCGGTGTCCCGGTGGGCCAGGCGCATGAGTTCTATACCGGTCTGAAAGACGCGGGCGTAGAAACGGAACTGGTGATTTATCCGCGCGAGGGACACAACGTGCAAGAGTATGCACATCAAGTTGACCTTCAGAAACGCATCATCGCCTGGTTCGACAAGCAGCTGAAGCCTTAATCACTCTTTCCAGTGCACCGTGGTCCAGAACTGTGGATCGAACAGTTTTGGATCGAGCTTCACGTCGGCACGCATATCCGAGTACTTTTCCGTGGTTACAGTCTTGCCGTCGACCATGAAGATCACTTCTGGCGCCATCCAGCCGCCGCCGAGTTTCTGATATTTGTTGAACTGCGTCTCCTGCGTTTGTGTTCCATCCTTGCCTGCGGGACGAATCATTCTGACAAAGTAGAGATTCTCCTGATCGATCCAGAATTGCGGCGAGTGCAGATCGCCGGCTTTGGCGCCGACGACGTACACGGGTCGTCCAGCCCACGTGTCTTCCCGGAATTGCGAAAGATCAAATTTCAATGCTTGCAGTTTTGCCGTCACGTCAGCAGCCGGTGCGCGATAGATGTCGAACCCGAGAATCAGCAGCGGATGTTCGAACGGGCGCGAAGCGTCGACCTTGCCGTTTTTGAAAATGTAAATCTTGCCGCCGGTGAACAAGATCCCGTTGCCGTCTTTTGTCGGTGTGAAGTCGATACGCAAACTACCCGGCACGGACATCGCCTCGTACCACGTTTCCACCTTGGACGTTCCATCGGGTTCAAAGTTTGTTGTTTCCTGAACGAACGTCGCTGTCTTGTACCACGACTTGCCATACTTCTTCTGCATGGCAGCGATCAGATCATTCGTATTGGAAATCTTTGCGACGGACGTCGCCGGCACGATCAGCATAGAAATCGTGAGCATTAAGAAGAGATATTTCATCATGGTCCTTCCCCAGTGAACCCTCGTTATTGCGAAAACGCCCGCAGAGGGGGGTATGAATCGGGATTTCAGTCTAACAAATCGTTGCGGCGCTCGCAGGGTGTCGCGCCGATTGCAAAGGCGAAGACTAGAAATTATTCTTGGCGCGCGAGGTCAATAGACATTATGAAGTACTTCCTCATCGCGGCGATTCTCTTATCCATCAGTGGACTCACGCTGGCCCAGGAAGATGTTAAGGCGAACCGAGCCGCCGCTTACTATCGCTGCACCGGCTACATGGAGAAGGACCCGCGCAAGGCATACGACTATTGCAGCGAGTACTTGAAGACTTACCCAAACGACAACAAGACGCTTGTCGACAATGCCACCAAATTCGTCGCCGCATACAACAAGATCTCACAATATTTAAAGTCAGTGCCGATGGCCCACTTTGTGGAGATAACACCGAACTGGGCAGTTTATAGTCCGGGCTTACTCGCGACGATTCCCATAGAGGAAAGTCGCGACCGCAACTATCCGATTCTAATCAAGCGCGAGTTCGTTTCGAGCACGGAAGAAAAATTGCTTGCGAAAGCAGAGTCGCTTTACAAAAACCCTGAGGGATTTGATCTTGAGTTATTCAAAGGATGGCGTCATCTCGCTGACGAGAATGTGGTCCTTCCCGATGGCGAACCTCAGTGGTGGACGGGTACGAGCAGTGGGATCCTGGCGACAGAGCTCGTGACGACCCAGGCAGTTCTTTACTATTACAACCTGTTGCAGACGCTCAGAGAGAAACAGGGAAAGCTCAGTGAAAAGTCGGCGACGTATTCGAGTGCCAATCTGGATTACAAGGCGTCGATCAAGAAGCTGGATGGTTACGAACGGGCCGGGTAGACTTTCAGAAATGTTTATGTCGCGAACATGACGCTGACGTGGGGACAGGTTTGTGGGGGCTTGTGCGGGTTCGGATTCACCAGGAACAAGATCGTTGTGATGAGCGCGAACGGCGAGATCCTCGAGATGTTCCTTGACGATCCGGTCAACAACTCGAGCTGGATCGCCTGACGGGTCACGTTTGTAGCAGGTATCCTCTTGGTCGTTTCGCATCGGTTTTGCTAGTTTTGATTTGCGCGAATGCGCCGTTGCCTGCCACCTCATTGTCTCAACACTTCGACGAGGAATAAAAATGCAACAAGTCGTTAAGCTTCTGGTCTTATTCGCGGTTTCTTGTTCGTTTAACTCCGGATCGATAGCTCAAAAACCGGGGTCGAGAACGCGCAAGCCATCACCGCCGCCGATCATCTGCAAAAAGATAGAAGTGCCGAATGGCATGGTTGTCGTTGGTTACAAGCGCAATTCAGCTTGCAGCGACGGCACTGAGTTGTTAGTCAAACGACCTGAAACCGGCGATATCATCTGTGCTGACTCACCTGTGCCACCACAGTTCTCGATTGTCACGGAGGCGCAGGGACGTTCCGTCGGAACTTGCCGGACCAAGGCGTTTCTCATCTCACGCGTTAATCCGGATCCAGACAATGAAGGGCGTGTCGATGACGACGCCATCGGCCGCGCGTTCGCGAGTAGATCGAGCGACATACAAGTCGAAGGCGAGGGCACGGTGTTGCGCGTGCTGCCGGACGATCTGGACCAGCCGCGACATCAGCGATTTATTCTTCAGCTGGCGTCAGGTCAGACACTCCTTGTTACGCACAACATCGACATCGCCCCGCGAATCGTCGGACTTGCGGCAGGTGACAGTGTTCGTTTTAACGGCGAATATGTCTGGAACGCGAAGGGCGGCGTGATCCATTGGACGCACCACGATCCAAAAGGTAAGCACGTCGCCGGGTGGGTGATACACAATGGCAAGACCTACAAGTAATCGTTAATCCTTCTGCGCGATACCGAAGACGTGATTTTGTCCGCGGATGATGATCATCTTGCCTGCGATTGCCGGACTCGCCATGACGACCTCGCCCATCGTATTCCGCGCCAGCAATTCATAAGTTGGTCCAGCCTTGATAACGAAGACGTCACCGTCCTCACTAACGAAATAGACCTTTCCATCCGCCGCCACAGGTGAGGCAGCGAACGAGCCGCCACTGCCCAGCCGAGCACGAAACGTCGGTTCACCGGTCGTGGCCTGATACTGACTCAAGATGCCGTTGTCGGTGCAGGCGTACAAGTAATCGCCGTAGACAATCGGCGTGACGAGATGTGCTCGTATCTTCAAGCTCTGCCACGCGATGCTTTTCGAGTCAGCCTCCGCCGGCTTGATCTCTCCTTTAGCTCCAGCTCGTACTGCATAAAACGGGTTTCTCGCATTCGACGAACCACCACCGAGGAAGTACAGATTGTTAAAGGCGATCGGCGTCGGAATTTTCACGTCGACACCGTCGGCCAGTCGCCACAGCTCTTTGCCGGTCAACGGATCGTAACCACGATAGTATTTCGTGCCGCTGGTAATTAATTCAGGACCACCCTGGCCTTCGTAAATGGTCGGCGTGCTCCACGAACTGTCTTCGTCGCGTGAGGTTTGCCAAACGCGTTTGCCGTCTGCGAGATTGAAAGCGGCCGCGAACGACTGATGCTGTGTGTCGCACTGAATGATTACCAGATGTTTGTAGATGATTGGCGAACTACCAAAGCCCCAGTGAAAGTCAGGGCCGGAGCTCCAACCGCCGTCGAGAACACCCAAATCCTGCTTCCATAAAAGTTTTCCTTCGAGGTCAAAGCAGTAGAGACCTTCCGAACCAAACGACACGATCAGTTTCTTGCCGTCTGTAGCCGGCGTCGGATTCGCGTGGCTCGCTTTGACGTGACGTTTGACCTTTGGCACACCTTCGTAAATTGCTTTCTCCCAGATGACGCGTCCGGTTTTCTTGTCGAGGCAGTAAACTCGAAAACTGTGCTTCGAATTATCGTCGGCGGAAGCGGCAGTCTCGGTTAGACCATGCACGAACTGAGAGTTCGCAGCGCTGCTCACCGCGGTGGTGACGAAGACGCGATCGCCCCAGACGATCGGGCTCGAGTGGCCGAGACCTGGGATGGGAGTCTTCCACAGGATGTTAGTTGATTTTTCAACGTCCCAGGTGGTCGGTAGACTGTTGCCTTCGCCAACTCCGCCACCATTTTGTCCGCGAAACGATGGCCAGTTCTGCGAATATGCAACCGGCGTCAACGCGAGGCAGAGTGCCGCTGCAACCAAGAACTTCATAAACAGCTCCCCAGTTACTTCTTTTTCTTTTTGTCGATGTACTCCCTGGCAAATTCGATCATGCGCGCGTTGTTGTTCAACCCGATTCGATTGGCTTCTTCCAGCGCCTTGTCGTATTCCCATGAGTCGCGCACGACGCGGCGAATCATCCAGAACGCGCCGACGCGAGTCCCCACCGCGCAGTGAATGAATACTGGTCCATTCTTGAGTTGCTCGTCAGTGAGCTTGAGAAAATCGTCGACGTCCAACTCGTCGGGCGCGCTGAAGTCGACGGGAATGTTGAAATACTTCATCCCCAACTCCTTCACTCTGGCCTCCTCGCGCTCGCCTTGATATTCGGCGTGCGGCCGCAGGTTGATGATGACCTTGATGCCCGCGTCCTTGAGCTTGGGGTAATGCTCGAGCCATGGCTGGCCACCCGTCCAAACCTGATCGGTCAGCTTCAGGAAGTGAGGTATGCCAGTCAGCTCACTCATGGCCGCAGTCTTCTCGATCATCACCATGTTGCAGGCAGGACAATTGCCGGGCGCATCGTGGGGCGTGCCGTCGTTGCTGCAGCCGCAGGGAGGACAGACATACTGCTTCTTTTCTTGCGCAGCTTTGATCACGGTCAGAGTTGCGAGGGTGAGCGAACCTGCTACCACAAACTCTCTTCGGTTCATTGGGGTGGTCCTTTCGAAATTGATCTGCCGACGGGTTTATCCGTTCGCAGTCTAATCCCGTCATTGCGGCGGTCGAGGATGTTTGCAGTGAAATGCGTTCAGATTGGGAGGAACGGCTAAAAACCTGTGACGAGTTGTTTACGTGTTCAGTGGGGCCCCTACTGTTTGCGCGGCCCCAGCAACACACTGAGGTTGTTCGCGTCCGAATTACTGGTCACAACATCAAGTGAACCGTCGTTGTTAAGGTCGGCTACGGCGAGTCGCCACGCGCCTGGTCCAATCGGTAACGATGCCGCCTGCTTAAACCCGCCGTGTCCATCGCCCAACAGCACGCGAAGGCTGTTGCCCGTAGTCGCAACTACGTCCATCGTCGCATCGTGATTCACGTCGGCGATGGTTAACTGAAAAAGCGCGGCTCCAAAGTCGAATGGGGATGCGGTTGCTTCGGTAAACCCGCCACGTCCATCGCCAAGCATCACCGTCAAGGCATTTATCTCGTGATGAGTTGCGACGATGTCGGCTTTACCATCACGGTTCAGATCCGCAATTGCCGCAAACCAGGGTTCGCCGGTACGCATCGGGAGTTGGCGGGTTGAGAAGCCGCCCCTGCCGTCGGATAAAAGCAGTGTCAAGGCGCGACTCAACGGAAGTTGTTGTCTCCGCAATGGCCCCGTGGCTGTAGCGGTGGCGACGATGTCCGTCCACCCGTCGTTATTGACGTCGCCGAGGCCGAATGGGTACGGGCTTGGACCAACCGGGAACGACTGGGGCGCACGCGTGAAGTTACCGCGACCGTCTCCGAAAGCGAGTGAGATGTCGTTGTCAGTGCTGTTGCATGTGATCAGGTCGGGTTTGTTGTCTCGATTCATGTCCGCGATTGCGAGACCGTGTGTATGTGCATGCTCGCCTTGTCTCATCACGATCGGAGAGCTCGGCGTTATCGTCAGACCACCCTTGCCGTCTCCTGTTAGTAACGTCACTCCATAACTGTCGTGAGTAGCGACCGCGACATCGAGTTTGCCGTCGCCATTGACGTCGCCGATTGCCATCTCGGTCGGAGCGTATTCGAGGGTTGTGTTGCTGAGCGCCGCGTCAAATTGGCCGTTGCCCTTGCCCTCGAGGACGGTAATCGAATGACCCCGGCCAAACCCGACGACGAGATCCGGCTTTCGATCATTGTTCATGTCGCTGATTAGAATGTTGCTCGGCCCACCTTCGACGGCCACCGGCGACGCCGGAGCGTTGGTGAACAGGGGCTGTTGTGCGGGATTCGACGCGACATTGTTCGAACGACGGGAGATAAAGAACAAGGTCAACGATGCAGTTAATAACAGGGCCAAACCGCCAATTATTGCCGACATTTTGATAACCGAACTCATGGCCGTCTCCTTTCCGTCTCGGTGTTAAGACGCGCCGGTGCGACGGTTTCTTCCCGCGATCGGTGTAGATCTAATCTGATTTTTTCCCCTGGCGATCCGCCACTTCGCGGGCGGCACGATTACCGGATTGCAGCGCACCATTCATCCAGCCTGGCGCAGGCGAAGTGTGATCGCCCGCGAAATGGATACGTCCTTCGGGTGAGGCGATATGAGGAAGTATTGACGTCATCTCACCGGGTCGAAACCACGCGTACGCACCGCGTGACCACTGCTCGTTATCCCAGCAAACAGATGAGCCGCCTTCAACGTGCGCGCGAATTGCCGGATGGACCAACGCGACTTGACTGACCGTGAAGTTGAATCGCTCGCCGGCGTTCATCGCCGCCAGCTTTCGTGCTTGTTCGCCGGCAGTATACGTCTCCAACATTCCCCGCGTGCCCGGTAGATAATACGCCTTGTCGTACGCCGTCATGATTGGCAGGTCGGTAGTGGCGAAACCCGATAAACCTTCTTCCAACCAGAAGCGTCGTCTTGTTTGAAGAAACACTCGAACGACAGAAGTGTTGCCGAGGTGATCGATTGCTTGCTGCTTTTCGCGCGACACGGGAGGCGAGAACTTTACGTTGCGCAGGACGGAGAAGGGGATCGCACAAATCACGTAGTCGCACGTGATCGTTTCGTTTGCTCCGCTTTGTGAGTACAAGACGCGGGCGCCACGAGCATCCTGCTCGATGCGAACAACTGCGCAACCGTAACGGATCTTATCGGCGAGTTTAGCGGCCATCGCTTGCGGAAAAGTGTCGCTGCCACCGCGAATCACATAATGCCTTTGGTCCAACGAACGTGGCAGGGCCTCGCGCAACAAGTTCAGCGCAGACGTAGCATCCGCGCCTTCACCGAGTTGGTCGGCCAGACCCAGACGCAGAATCGATATCGCTCCCGGTGACGCGCCTCGATCGCCCAGAAACTGTGCGAAGCTGGCGTCGTCGTACTTTTTTAATGAAGACGGCGGCCAATCAACCGCCCATGGATCGCCGATTTCTTTCAAGACCGGTGCGACATACTTAGTCCATAACTGTCCACGCGTCAGGCCTTGCTCATCTGCGCGCAGTTGCACGGGCCAAGCAATCGGCGTGTTCGGCTTGATGACGATCCGTTTTCCTCTCACGTGAAAGACTGACGAGCCGGTAGGTGCGATCGGATCATCAAGCGTGACTCCGAACGCCTTGACGTACTTCATGGTCCAGGTGTGAATGTCGGCCACATTCGTTGCGCCCGCTTCCGCGTACAAACCATCAGCAAATTGTCCGCGGATTGTGAAGACGCGGCCGCCCGGTCTTGTGCGTGCTTCCAGAACCGTCACATCATGACCCGCCTGCGACAACTCGTAAGCGGCACACAGACCAGCCAGCCCGGCGCCGATAACCACAACCTTCTTAGAAACATCCGCCCGCCGGATCTCGATCTGCGCTGACGCCAGACGATTCCAGCCGAACACCGAAAGGCCCGCGGCTGAGATTACGCTGCCGCGGAGAAAATCTCGTCGATTAACCATAGAGGGTCGAAAGCGCAACGGAGGAATGTTGGTCTAACGTCGTTACGGTTTTTTTATGCGCAAAATTGTAGCACGTCAGCTTTCGGTCGGTAGGGCGTTGTGGGAGGTCCAACGAGCTTTACGCCATTTCCAGGGCGTCCGTGATGCGCGTTTGATAGATGCACATTCGCTCTGTTGGATGCTAATCCGCTTGAAGCTGCCAGCCGCAACGCCACCGACAGTTATTCCAATGCCGGTTCTGATTAATAGCTTGAAACGTGCGACTGTCCAGAGTGATTCTCGATCACGACTTAGCGAGGCTTTATGGTGTCAGTACCAAAGTGCTAAATCAGGCAGTAAAGCGAAATCTTGACAGGTTTCCCGAAGATTTCATGTTTCAGCTTACCAAAGCCGAAACTGAAGATTGGCAACACCTCAGACGTTTAAGGTCACAAATTGTGACCTTAAAGAAAGGTCGAGGAACACATATCAAGTATCGGCCGTACGCCTTCACTGAGCTGGAATCTTGATGCTTTCCAGCGTGCTAAAGTCTCCGCGGGCAGTTCAAGTAAATATTCAAATCATGCGTACGTTCGTTAGATTGCGCGAGATTCTCGCTTCGAACGAGAAACTGATAGAGCGGTTAGACGCGATGGAAGAAAAATATGACACACAATTCAAGATGGTTTTTAGTGCTATTCGTCATCTAATGAGCCCTGCGGCTGGCAATAGAAAGGAGATTGGTTTCCGCCCCAAAGCCGGTAAGAAATAGAGGCATCAAGCCAATTGGAGTGAACTATGAGGAGGATCAAGC
>DATANW010000283.1:0-5902 GCA_036266055.1 Pyrinomonadaceae bacterium
AAGCAAACGACGAGCCCTCGTCCGGGCCACAAGAAAAACTCACGTATGAAGATTTCAAAGTTCGCGTCTATGGAAAGACGGCGATCGTCAACTACGTTCTGCTTGTTTCAGGCAAAGACAAGGACGGTAAAGACTTCGCCAGTCGCTACCGAATGAGTGTCTTGTGGGTCAAACAAAAGAAGGATTGGCGGATAAGCAATTTCCACGCGACCCGGGTGCGCAATTAGCTGTCACAACCGGCGGTGGCGGGGTGTTTTCGTAGTAAGACATACTTCAAAACAGCACATGACAACGCGAAGGTTGCTTTAATCCGTGGCGAATGGAGACAAGGTATGACGAGCGCATCTCAGGACCTGCGCTATAGCCTGCGCATGCTGCTAAAGCATAAGGGTTTCACGGTCGTTTCAGTGTTGACACTGGCGTTGGGCATTGGCATCAACACGGCGATGTTCAGTGTGCTGAATACCTTTTTATTTGGCTCGCTGCCATACCCGCAGTCCGAACGACTGGTGCGAGTGTGGCGCACCTCTCCACACTCACAAACCTGGCCGCATTCCGCCGGAAATTTCTTCGATCAACGCGAGCAGAACACGGTCTTCGAGAGGATGTCGGCGTACAACTATACGACTCGAAATCTCACCGAGCCCGGGCAAACGGCCGAACGTCTGCGGAGTCTCGCGGCGACCGCCGACTTCTTTCCATTGTTGGGTGTTCCACCGGCGCACGGTCGTCTATTCAAACCCGAAGAATTTGAGCCCGGTGCGGATAACGTGATCGTCTTGAGCGACGGTTTTTGGGCGCGCCGTTTTGGCAGCGATCCCAACGTCGTCGGACAAAAGATTCAGCTCGATGGAAAAAGCGTGGAGGTAGTCGGCGTGATGCCTCCCGGATTCGAACATCCGATCCTCTGGGGACCACTCGATATCTGGCAGCCGATGGCCTTCACTCCGGAAGGGAAAACGAATCGCGGCACTAACTATCTATCATTGTTTGGACGACTCAAGCCCGGCGTTTCAATCCAACAGGCCAATGAAAGCATGGTTACGCTCGCCGCTAACATCGGCCAGAAAAACTCGTCGAACGTAGGTGAGAGCGTGCGACTCGAGCCGCTGCAACGATCCATGTCTGACACGATCGGCAGAACTGTCATGTGGTTCACGTTCGGCCTCGCAGGTTTTGTGTTGCTGATCGCGTGCGCAAACCTCGCCAACCTTCAACTCGTTCGCACGGCGACGCGATCGCGCGAACTCGCGGTCCGTGCCGCGCTTGGCGCCGGTCGGTGGCGACTCCTGCGTCACTCGTTTACCGAAAGCATTCTCGTGGCGCTTATCGGCGGAGTTATCAGTCTGCTGGTTGCGCTCGGCGCTGTTCGTTTCATCAGCGTGCGCTTGTTCGCTGATTTGCCCGGAGCGAGGGTGCAACTCGACTACAAAGTTTTTGGCTTTGCCCTGCTGTGCTCACTGGTGACGGGGGTGCTGTTTGGGACGATTCCGGCATGGTTAGCATCGCGAGCAGATGTGAACTTAGCTTTGCGAGAGAACTCACGCGGGTCTACCGCAGGACGATCTCAGCACCGGTTGCGACATTTACTCGTTGTCGGTGAAGTAGCGTTCGCGATGGTGTTGCTCGCGGCGGCGGGATTGTTCCTGCGTGGTTTGCAACGTTTCATCAATGCAGATCCGGGGTGGCAGGTTGATGGGTTGATGATCGCGCAGATGACTCTTCGCGGAGAGAAGTACAAGGATGATAAGCAACGAGTTGTTTTTCTGACGGAGTTGGAGAATCGACTGCGCGCGCTGCCGGGTGTTGAGCACGTCGGCATTGGCGGCTCGCATCCGGTGTTTGGTTTCAACAGCAGTAGCTCGTTTCTGGTTGAAGGACGACCCGAGCCTCCTCCCGAAAAGCTGCCGGAAATGTTTTATGAACCGGTGAGTAGCGACTACTTCGCGACTCTCGGCGCTCATTTGCTGCAGGGCCGTACCTTCAACGCGGCGGATAGCGCCGATCACCCGGCCGTCGTGATCATCAATGAGTTCACCGCTCGCACCTTTTGGCCCAACGAAAGTCCGATCGGAAAACGCATCAGCAGCACTGGTCAGAAGAAGGACTATTACGAAGTGGTCGGCGTAGTTAACGACATCGCGTTTCCGGGAACCCTGGGAGAACCATACACACGGTATGAAGCATTTCTGCCGGTGACACAAGCAGCTCCCGACTATCTCATGCTGGTCCTGCGCAGCTCGTCGAACCCGGAGGCAATCACGAACAGTTTGCGCAGCGCGGTTGCCGGGTTGGATCCCGAACTCCCCGTGAATCGCATTCGCACCGCACGACAGTCAGTGAATTCGGGACTGGGCGATATCTCGCTGCTGGGGAGCTTGCTCGGCGCGTTTGCGACGATTGGTGTCATCTTGGCAGCGGTTGGAATCTACGGTGTTGTCTCATACACGGTGGTCCAACGTACTGGAGAATTCGGAATTCGGATGGCGCTCGGCGCGCAGCCACGCGATGTGCTGCGGTTGGTGTTGTCAAAAGGCGCGCTGCTGGTGGCGATTGGAGCGTTGTTGGGCGGCGTAGGCGCGTACGGCGTGTCGAAACTCTTGATCAGTCTCATTCCATCGTTGCCAACACGCGATCCGTTGGTGCTGCCGGCAGCCGCGCTTGCGCTCGGTGTTGTGGCGCTGGCTGCTTGTTACATTCCGGCGCGTCGCGCGACGAGAGTTGATCCGCTGATTGCGTTGAAATCCGAGTGAGTTGTAAGCGGGGTTGTTTTAATTGCACAGACTGCGGTCGACGTAGACCTTCCTGCCTGAGCTGCTGATGTAATAGCAACCCCCTCGGGGTCCGCGAATATATGTTCTGTCGGTGGTTGGTCTTGTCGGTGGTGGCGGGGAGTATGTTTCGGACGGCGTATCCACTCTGACGGGTTCGGGTGCCGAGCCGGCACTCGGGGCCGCGCCATCTGTAAAGTGAAGATTCTCTTCATGCATCCAACCGACTCGGTCACCAATGCGGACAATGTACCAGGGTGATTTCTCATCGAGTACTTTCACGGTCGTGCCTTCGGGAACTTCCTGCTCGGCCAATCCTGTCGTGCTCGGCGTTTGTCGTAAGGTTGCGTTGTGGGCAATGACTCTCGCACTTCGTTTCTGAGTCGTCGTGGTTACACACAGTATTAGCAGGACGATGAAGGCGACGCATATAGCTGAAAGCCTGATCAAGTTAAGCATGGCTTAAATCTCCGCTGGGGCGACGCGTGATCGCTACCGCAACTCTCAATTCTTCGGGAAGGAGACGTCGAACTCCTTACTGCACTGAAGGACTTGTGCTTCCTTAACTAAGCAACCACGTGCTTTCAACTTGTGCTCAGTGGTTCCGAGCGCGGTTATGGGAATGGTGACTTCGACAACGGCGGTATCGTCATCAGAATCGGGATTAATGCGTCGGATAGCTCTTAGGGAACCTTGTTTGTCTTGAAACTCTGGGGCAAGACTTTTGACGGCATTACCTTTTAAGAAGAATATGAATTCAGCATCGACAGCGGCATTCTTTGCGTTACGAATGGAGTATGACAATCGCAGTGAAACTGATTTTGTGCTCTTATCCTGCTTAGAACTGACCTTCATGATGGTAGCGATTATCGGCGGCGCCCCTCCGGGTGATGCTGCTGCATCCGGCCATGACATTCGAAACCGCTCGAGTGTTTCCGGATAAAGCTTCCGGATATGTTCTTCTCGCGTAATAAACCGCGGATGTTCCGAAAAGGAGTGCTCGTAGACAAGCATGTGTGGTGAAATCCGACGTTCGTAAGAAACGCCAGTCGGTCAAAACTGTGTTATTCGCGAGATTTATCGTCTGACCGCCAGAACGGCCGGCACATGGTGTGCCGATGTCTTTAGTGGGTGGCCCCCCTTATGAGTCCTTACCGTCACATGTAAATGAAAATGGGGGCGAAACATTACAGCGAATCCGAACGCTCTGAGCGAGTGGTTCGCTTTGAGGACAAAGGGCTGGTGTTGTCACCAGCCCTACTTGAAAAAGCAGTGTGTTGGGAAGGCTCAGTTAGTAGTTGACGTTCCCTACCATGGTGAACGTGTAGGCGCCCGTGATGAAGTTCTGCTCGACTACGATGGCGGCTCTTCCGCTTGCTCCCTGAAAACGGCCGGTGCCGCTTTGGAACACCATGTAGCCGGTCGCGATTCCCGTCCTAAGATCCATCTGACCATCCTCGATAATGCTGGGAAGACGATCGCCGTTGGCGGCGATGTACGTCACGTCGCCGGCCGGATGCGAGATGTTCGGGTCGTTGGCGTCGGGGATGAACTGGATCGTGCCGTTGCCGCTGAACAAACCGAGCTGAGTGCTGTTACCCGATACCACGACGGTCGCGCCGACGACATTGCCGTTGTTGTCCGTGATGAAGGTTGCGAGGCCATTACCGCTGGAAGCAAACGGACGCTCGGTAGCGCTTACCGGAATGATTCCGAGGAGTAGAGCTAAAACCATAATCCAACTTCTGAGGGTGACAAAACGTTTCATGATGCTCTCCTTCATATAGATTCAAGATAATGGGCCTCATCCGGCGTAACCGCCGCGACCCTGTACGTCTTGAAGTGGTCAATATTTGAAGAACATCACACTCTGGCTTACATTTTCCTGACTTAATCGGTGACAATCCCATAAAACTCGCGAGGTAACTGCAATGCTTTATATGATTGTTGAGCATTTTAAGAATGGCGATCCCGTTCCCATCTATCAGCGTTTTCAGCAGCGTGGCCGGCTCGCTCCGGATGGATTGGAGTACATATCGAGCTGGGTCGATGAGAAGCTCGAGAGATGCTTTCAACTAATGGAGTCACCGGACGTCAGCCACATCGACGAATGGATCGCAAATTGGACCGACATCGTTGAGTTCGAAGTCTATCCCGTGATTTCTTCGCAAGAAGCGGCGGAGCGAGTTTTACGCGAGAACAGTTAACAAAGACTTAGCTATTCACGCCGTACCAGTCATGGTATAAAGCGGATCGAGTACCTCCGTCGTTGCCCAGCTAGATACACAACCCGAAAGTAATTCCTAATCCGCCCTCCCGAGCCTTTGGCATAGCGCCACTGGCGCACTCCCGTCCCAGAACAGAACTGTAAGCGGATCGTGTCGCTCTGCTTACTACGTTTCCAACCGCTGTTCGCGAGTCACCTTCAGGTGTGACTGCTGTCGAACCACCACCGAGGAAAGGGACAAATATGAAAAAGCCGACGTTTGGATTAATTACCAAGACACTGGTCGCATTCACTGCCGCCATGATCGTTCTATCCATTTCCCTCACAACAGCAACGATGACGCCGATTACGGAAGGGTTCGAGGCCGGCGGCAAGACTTCTTACGCGGCCGCTAATGTGACGTTGGGCACCGGGTCGTGGTTCATGGACGACGCGCTGACGGGAAACCTCTCGACAGACAGAAAGACCGGCGCTTTCTCCGCGCGCATACGGAACACCGGTCTGATGCACATGAACTTCAACAAGACCGGAGCGGGAACTGTTTCTATTCAACATGCAGTCTTTGGCACCGATGGTTCAAGCACGTGGCAACTGTGGTCGTCAACCAACAATGGCAGCACCTGGGCTCAAGTTGGTTCAACGATCTCGACCAGTTCGACGACTCTGCAAACGGCCATTTTTACCGTCAACAACGGCAACGCCATTCGCTTCGAGATCAGAAAAGTTTCCGGCGGCGCCAATCGCATCAACATCGACAATGTTCAGGTTGGTGATTTCTCATCACCGACGCCGACTCCTACACCAAGCGCCGGCGAACATCTCACGATGGGAAATCCGAGCGACGCAATTACTGACGTTGCGCAGCCGAACAATTACCTGATGGAGAAGCCGCAGTATGCGATGG
>DATANW010000284.1:0-1800 GCA_036266055.1 Pyrinomonadaceae bacterium
GGGATTTGCGGATGTAGGCCATAACGAATCCTCCTGCAACTGCTTTGTCCTTTGTGTTTGGTACTTTGTGTTCTATGTCTTGACGGCCGTGCGCGCAGCCATCTGTGGATTACACGAATAACTAAGTACAAAGTTCCAAGCACAAAGCTCAATAGAGATTGAAGTTGTATTCCAACTGCATGTGGACGGATACCGGGCGTCCGCCCTTGATCGCGGGAACGAACTTGATCAGACGAGCCGCCGCGATCGCCTTTTCAGTAAGACCAAATGGCAACGTCCGCAACGCATGTATCTGAACCACTTCGCCCGCGCTCGAGAATATGACGCGCAACGTTACCGTCCCGCTTAGCTGATTCCGTCGCGCTTCCTCGGTGTACTGCGGCTCGGGCTTCGACAAGAGCCGCGCTCTCTGGTCGACTTCATTGCCGCGAAACGTCCGGTTGTAACCGTCGTCAGAACCACCGCTCGTTCCGCAACATCCCTGCTCGTTTGAGCCATCGCCCATGTTGCCTTTTTCTCCCGGTCCGTATCCCGGGCCATTCCCAGAGCCGACGCCGAGTCCTCTATTAGTGCCGATACCTTCGCCCTCGCCTGGTCCCTTGGACGGGATGTTGGAAGCTGAACGCGGATCGCCATAGACGGGCGCCTTTAGATCTTTCCAAAGCGCCGGATCGATATCCATACCCGCGACCGGAAGACTCAGCGGGTGAACAGGCGGGGCTCTCGGTATCGCTGCGAGAATCGATGACGGCGGCGGGAGCTTGCCAGCTTGAGGAGCCACTGGGTTGCGCTCACCGCCGCCACCACCACCGCGGGCCAATTTAGGGGTGGCCCCGGAATCTTCGCCCGTGCCGCTTTGAAAGCCCACTCGTCCCTTGCCGTCCTTGCCGATGCTGGACGCAGGTTTAGTCTCAGGTTTCGCCGCCGCTTGGTTTGCGGGGTTGAGCATTACGATTTCCGGTTTCGCTTCGTCGTCTATGAACGCCGTGGAATCGGATTTCTTGCGATCGACCAGCAGTGCGAAGGCAATCGCAATCGTCAGGATGACGAGCGCGACCGATGTTGCTGGTAGTGCACGGACAATGACGCGTGATCGTTGCAAACAACCACGGAGTGTTTGTTTTGTGAACTGTTTCGGGTGCCTTTGGAAGTCGATCCAAGCGAGTTTGAGTTGGGTTTTTAGAAAGTCGATCTCGACGGCGAGTCGACTAAGAAGCAGTCCGCTTTCGATTATTGTTGGCTGGTATTGGTTGACAGGCGTTGCAGTAGAGTGACGTGCGTTCATAGTAATACCTCGCTTCCAGGTGGACAGACAAAACGAGATTTGGCCGGAACGTGGGGAGCTCTAATGCTTATTACCGCAACCAGCGAAAAGGTTACGCACTGAGGAGCGCTGTTCGCCGCTTGTGATGAGCGACGGCGGTTTTGGGATGTCTGGAGTGGTGGTGTCTGGTCTGTTTACTTGATTTGGTTGAAGAGTTTTGTGGCGCGTGCCGTATCGATGCGTTGCAGAATTCGATACTGCTCGAGCGCAGCATTTCGATTGCGCAGCGCGATGAACGACATGCCGAGGTTGTAATGCGCCGACGCGTAATCGGTCTTGTTTCTGATGGCTGATTGATACGCCTGCACCGCTTCGCCATACCGGCCCAACTGGTGCAATGCATAACCCAGCTCATTGTAAGCTTCGGCGTAATTGGCGTTCACATTGGTGGCTTTGCGCAATTCGTTGGCGGCGTCGGCGTAGCGTTCGAGATCGTTGTAACACCAGCCGAGATTGTAGAGCGCGGTGGCGTTGTC
>DATANW010000285.1:0-11608 GCA_036266055.1 Pyrinomonadaceae bacterium
ACGAGGATCGTCGGACGATTGAGTGCCCGTTGGCCCAGCACGGTGCGCGCGGGCGTGCCGCTCAGTCCGCGTAACGACATCGTCAGGTAACCACGCCGCGCCAGCACGTCGATCGCGTACACGTTCACAAACCCGCCGCTGTTGTTGCGGACGTCGATCACGACACCGTCCTTGCCGTAGTTCTCAGCGTCGAGATCGACGTACAACTGCGCCAGCGATGCGGAGCTCATGTCGAACATGTGCGCGTAGCCGAGTCGTCCATTACTCGCTTTCGCAACGTACTCCCGATTTCGTTCAACCCACTGCCGGTAAAGCAGTCCACGCTCGGTCGCGCCGTTCACCGGACGGACGACAACTTCACGACTCCCACTGCCGTCGGCCCGGCCCGATACTGTCAAACTAATGCGTCGTCCGATTTTATAATTCAACGCGTCGTCGAGGTTTGTAGTCCGATCGATGTTGCGTCCGTCGACGGCGATCAGGTAGTCGCCAACTTTGATCGTTCCGGCAATCGCCGCCGGACCAAGATCGACGACTTCGGTAATACGTAGTCGACCGTTGGTCTCGAACTCACGTCGATCGAAACGCAAACCAAGCCGTCCCGTTGTCGGTTGATTCCCTCCCTGTGGTGCTGAAGCACCTAAGTGCGACGCGTCCAACTCGCCCACCATCAAGTTCAATAAACGCCGCATCTCGTCCGGAGTTTGCGAGCCCTCGATTAGCGGCTCGTACTGAGCGCGGACCTGTTCCCAGTTCTGGCCGTGAAAATTCGAGTCGTAAAAGTTGTCGCGCAGGTAGGACCATCCCTGCCGGAACACTTCCATCTTCTCGCGCGAAAAATCGACGTCCATCTCAGCCGATACCGCGAGCGAACGGGTGCGTCCCTCAAGATTGACGGCGCCGATGCGACCGTTATCGAGGTAGAAGATCTCCTTGCTGTCGGGTGTGAACTGCGCCCACGTCTTTGTCGCGGCCGTCGACGTCAGTTGCTTGGCGACGATCGGATCGCGCGACAGCTCGTCGAGTGAATACAGATAGAGATTCGACTGGTTGACCGAGCTGGCGATCATGACCACCCATTTCCCGTCGGGGCTGATGCTCTGCTCGTTCACATCCACGCCGACGGGTAAGAGACTCAAGCGCCGGCGAATGTCTTCAAAAACGACCTGGACGGGCTTTGGCGTTGCGCGTCGCTCGTCTGACGGGCTGGCGACAGGACTGGGACTCGGCGCAGCGGCGGGAGTTTCCGCGGGAGATGGACCAGGTTCCGGCCGAGGTTGTGGCCGCGTCGTGTTGCGCGGCGTTTCCTCCCGAAACAGATCGCGAAACTGATCCTCACGAAAACGCGGCGTGCGCGGCACGAGATCGACGCGCGCGAGTTGCGTGCTCTCAGTTCTCTGCCCTGAATCAAACAGCATGAACGTGCCGTCAGGGCTCCACGACACCGTGTTGCTAAAGACGTTCGCCAGAAAACTCGCAGGCCGTCCTGGTCCACCTTCAGCCGCGACGATGTGCAGGTTCTTAAACTGGTTCTCGCCAACGGGAATGTATGCCAGCCACTTGCTGTCGGGAGACCACACGTACGGCCGGTCGGCGATGATCGGCGGCCGTTCGAAGAAAGCAGACACGACCACTCGGTCTTTCTTGCCGGCCATGTCCATCACGCGCAACTCTTTCCCGCCTCGAATGAAGGCGAGCGATTTTCCGTCGGGTGAAAAGTGCGGTGTGGAATCGTCGCTGGCGTCGTTCGTCAATTGCGTTTCGGTGTTGTTGTTGAAATCGTAAAGAAAAAGGTGTGGCGTGCCGTCGCGACCGGAGACGTAGACGAGGCGGCGACTGTCGGGCGCCCACGTCACCTGATACTCCTCAGCCGCGCTCTTCGACACACGCGTCGCATCGCCGCCATCAGCCGCGGACGCTGCGAACACCTCGCCACGAACGATGAAAGCAACCTTCTTCCCGTCCGGCGACAACTGCAACTCGCTGATGCGATTCGTAAGTTGTAGACGTTCGATCCCCGGCCCTTGCGCCGCGCCACGGCGAGTGATCGGAATTTCCGCGGTCTTGCCTGTGTCAGTGTCCAGCTTCCAAATGCTGAAATTGTGTTCGAAAACTACTTCCTGGCCGTCATAAGAAATGCTGGGCCAAAGCACGCGGCCGTCGGTGAAGTTCGAAAGCCGGCGAAACTCCGCGCGTCCCACTGCGGTGGTCCAGAGATTTTGCGCGCCGCTCTTGTTTGTGCTGTCGGTGCGGTCAGAAACGTAGTAAAGCCTCCGTCCGTCAGCGCTCCACATGGGCCACATCTCTTTCGCACCGCCGGCCGCGGTGACACGCTCGTAAGCCCCTGGTCCATCGTCAAATGAGCGCAACAGCCAGACTTCCGCTTCGTCGATATGGCTGTGACCGCGGCGCCACCATTGGCCCGACGCGATGCCGCGCGCGCTAAATGCGATCGTCTTGCCGTCCGGCGATGGCGCGCTGAAAAACTCGTTCGTGTAACGATCGGCGCTCACCTGCAACGGCGTGCCCCCGTTGGTAGACACACGAAACACGTCATTCAAGTTGCCGATGTCGCGACTTGTCGAAGTGAAGTAGAGCCACGCGCCATCGCGTGACCAGCCGTCGAGTTGATCGAGCGAGTCGTCGAAAGTGATGCGCTTGAGATCGCCCGTGGCAAGCGTCAGCACGTAGATGTCGCCGTTGCCCGTGCGCGTCGAGATGAAGGCGAGCTGTTTTCCGTCAGGCGAGTACATCGGACGCGACTCGGTTGCCGCATGCGAAACCAGCAGCGCCGCAACACCGCCCGTTGACGGTACGGTCCAGATGTCGCCGCCGGAGACAAACGCGATCTCCTTGCGGTCCGGTGAGAGCGACGGTTCGGAAAAATATGGACGTTGAGCCGTTGCAATCCCGACCGCGGCCAATAAAATCACGATGACTCTCGCGCATAACGACATCTCAGTTCCTCCTAAGATCCGTCTTTACACAATCGCAAACGCTCTGACGGGAAACGTGCCGAACTCTCGTACCTTCACCGGCACTGCAAAGAATCTGAAGCCTGAATCGGGCAGTTCGCCGAGTCCGCACAGGTGCTCGACGATCGGAATGTCATGGCCCAGCAGGACCGAATGTGTGGGCCGCTTTCCGTCTGCGATCGAATCGATGTTGTACGAGTCGATGCCGACGATCTTCGCGCCGCCCTTCGCGAGATAGGTTGCGGCGCCTTCGGTAAGAAACGGGTGCTCGCCATTCCAGTAGGTTTCCGTCCGCCAATGCTTGTCCCAGCCGGTATGAAACAACACGGCTTTGCCTCGCACCTCGAGACCGTTCATCATTTGCTCGCCAATAGCGCGATCGGAACAACGCAAAACAATGCCCTCGACGTTCGCGACCGATTCAAGCTCGAGGTGGGCCAGGTCTTTGCCACGCGCGTAGCGATGAAACGGACTGTCGATATACGTTCCCGTGTTTGCGACCATCTCAATCTTCGCGATGTTGAATTCAGTACCCTCGGCGTAGTGACTGCGCGACGCTTCACGCGACATAAAGTCGGAAATCACCGGCGACGGCAGACCTTTGTACGTGATCATTCCGTGTTCGACACTATGCGAAATATCTATAAACACTCCGTTAGAAACCTCTTTTCTGTACGAGTACCTGAAAACTCGAGGCCATTCCGCCGGGCAGAATCATCTCGCGCGCCCCGGCGCTCAACGACAGCTTATCGGCGTCTGACGTCGTTCGATTCATCGCGCGCTGCAGTTCGTCGAGCAGCCCTGCGCGCATGAGGAATCGATCTTGTGGCGCGAACTCAACAGTCGTGAAACCCAATCGCGCGCCGGCCGCCTGCACCTGCGACCAGTTAATGCTCGCGGTGATGTCGCAATCACCCGGTTGGGCTAGCACGTCGTCGACAAACGCGTGACGCGAGAATGCTCGCAACGTTCCCTGTGGCCGCAGCGAAACGTCGTAGAGGTCACAACCCTCTGCGCCATAATCCACGCTGATCAGAAACCCGCGCTCCAGTTTCGCGGCGACGGCTGACAGCCAATCATCGATCTGCAAATTAACTTCAATGATCTGACCGTCCTCGAGCTCGACTGAATACTCACGTAAGAATTCGTTCAGGGCAGGCGTCGACAACGGCCCGTTGGACCAAACGAACCTGTCCGCTGCGTCAAGCGCGACATAGAGTTCAAATAGCTCATCACCCGTTTTGATCAGACGGTGAACCGGAAACGCGTCGAGCACCTCATTGGAAAAGAAAATTCCGGCCCTGATCGGCGGTAGCGCTGCCAGCTCGGCGGACGATTCAATTAGAAAATAGTCGGTGTATTGATCACGCAACTCACGCTGCACAAATGTCGCAAAGTCACCCGCGCCTGGTCCGGCTTCGACGATGGTCCATTCCGCGGGCTGCTGAAGTTCGTGGTAGAGCTTCACGAAGTAACGCGCGAAGGTGGCGGCGAAGAGTTCGCTGCGCTCGGGACTGGTGCGATAGTCGCCTTCCCTGCCCCAACGCTTCAGATCCGATCGCTTGTAATAACCTCCGGCTTCGTCGTAGAGAGCCGCGTTCATCCAGTCGTGAAAAGTGATGGGACCTTGAAGGCGAATCTGTTCCCTTAGCCGTTCGGCCAGTGACGGGTTATCGTTCGGTGCGATCTTCTTTCTCCAATAATCGCGTGGTGTTTTCGGTAACGCTGCTTGGTGGGGTTGGCAACTCGGCGGTGTTCGGTCGCGACCGCCAGTTCGGCGGCCCGGTTGTGCGAACGGGCGGTGGTGGCAGTGCCTGGTGCTGCATGGGTGGTCCAAACTGCGGCCGCTGCATCGGTGGGCCGTACGGACCAATTGGTCTGGGCGCGCCTTCCTCAAACAACGCCGCATAAAGCATTCGCAGTGGTCCACCGATAAAACAGATGATGGCGGCAAAGGCTGTCAGGATTTCGAGAAAGGCAGAGTGACCAAAGCTCGCCATCACTCCGAACAGCGGCACAACCACGGCGCCCGATAGCAGCAAAATGCCGCCTTGCTTCACTCCTTTTCGCCGCGGAGAAATGACTTCAGGTTCGTCGGGATTTCGGTGATACACCGGGATCATCCCACCGGTGCCGAGCAGTTGAATAACGCCGTCAAGCGGGAAACCACACCGCGAACAGAACCGGATAGCTCCAGTAGTTTGTTGCTGACCGCATTGCGGACAAAACATGGAGGTTGTTCCTCGCCAGCAGAGTCTTACGACGCGCTAGATAATAGCCACAAAAAGCCACAAAAGACACCAAAACCTACACTGTGAAATCCCCGGGCTCCCGTTGTGCTTTTTGTGACTCTTCTTTTCTGCCTTTTGTGATTGCAAGCATGGCCACGGCGCGGCCGCGATATTCACTCGCCCGCACGAGCGTTTCGAGTAGCAATTCGATCAGCGTTTTCGATTCACCGGACGGAACTGCAACGTATCGTGTCAATGCCTGGTCGCCATCGATCGAACTAAACGCACGCTCACGAATCGAATCCACTTCCGCAAGATACGCGACGATCGATTCAGACGTCGCGAGAGTTTCCGGCAACGTCCATTCAAACGGATCGTCCCACAGGTTCGCCGTGAGCCCGCCAAACGTCTGCTCGATTACCGCGGCGCTACGCAGGATCTGTTCGCCGACCGAGAGATCGTTAGCGCGCTGGTAGAGTAACGCCGGATCGACCGATCGTGCGATCGCCTTCAAGCTGTCGATCGAATCGACAAATGCTCTATCAAGAGCACTGACCAGCAATTTAACGGATTTATCTTCCTCTCGTCCGGCGATCAGTTTCTTCTACCACCGTGCCGTAGTTGCGACCGTTAAAGTTGAAACCGTTGCGGACATAACCCTTTGCGCCGACCTGCGAACCACGCGAAGGAACCCCGTGCTTCGTGGCTACCACCCAGATCCGTCCGGTGCCATCGTCGATCTCGTAAGCGCCGGTGCCCATCGCGCCGTAACTATTGGTAACTCTGCCCGCGATGCCGACCTCCTTGCCGCGATAACGATCCGGATCGGCGTTGATCTTCGAGATGTTTGTCTGACTGGGACAAGCGGTAAGTAGTACTGTCCCCAAAAGAAGCGCCAGGAAACCCGCGGCCTTTTTCGAACCTTGCATAATGTCTCCTTCAATGTCTTGGCATTCATTTCGGGAGAGGCTGCAATAATAGCATCACTTGCCGAACCAGCCGATTGGGCGACCCGAAAGATCCACCCAAACGCTCTTCACCTGCGTGTACAGATCGAGCGCATGGCGACCCATTTCGCGGCCGTAGCCCGACTGCTTGTAACCGCCAAACGGCGACGCGGCATTGAACATGTTGAAGGTATTGATCCAGACGACGCCCGCCTTGATCTCCTTCGCAAACCGGTGCGCCCGCGTGATGTCGCGGGTCCAGATTCCGGCTGACAGACCGTAGATCGTGTCGTTCGCTTGCCGGAGCAGATCGTCTTCGTCTGTGAACGAGATCACGGACACGACCGGACCAAAGATCTCCTCCTGGGCCACGCGCATGTTGTTCTTTACGTCGGCAAAGATCGTCGGCGTGAAGAAGTAACCTTTCTCAAAGGCCGCATCCAAACGCGGTGAGCTGCCGCCTGCAACGACTGTCGCACCTTCTTCCCGCGCGATGTCGACGTAGCTGCGTATCCGGTTCAGTTGCTCTTCCGAAACCTGCGGACCCATCTGGGTCGCTTTATTCATCGGATCGCCGACCGCGATTCTTCCCGCACGCTCACTTAGCTGAGCCAGAAACTTGTCTTTGATTGACTCCTCGACAAACAATCGCGATCCGGCGCAACACACCTGTCCCTGGTTGTAGAAGATGCCCATCATCGCACCCGCCACAGCCTGCTCGAGATCCGAATCGGCGAACACGATGTTTGGCGCCTTGCCGCCAAGCTCCAAGGAGACCTTTGTCAGATTGTTCGCCGCTGTTTTCGCGATCAGTTTCCCGACTTCGGTCGAGCCGGTGAACGCGATCTTGTCGATACCCGGATGAGCAGCGAGCGCCGCACCGGCAGTTTCACCGTAACCGGGGACAATGTTCACGACGCCTTCAGGAAAGCCCGCCTCCTGAAATAACTTCCCGAGCTCCATCGCGCCGACGGGCGTTTGCTCCGCGGGCTTGAGCACGACCGTGTTTCCGGCCGCCAGGGCGGGCGCAAGTTTCCACGCCGCCATTAACAGCGGAAAGTTCCACGGAATGATCTGTCCGCAGACTCCGATCGGCTCGCGCAGCGTGTAGTTGAACATGCGACCCGGAACGGGAATCGTCTCGCCTTCGATCTTTGTGGACCAGCCGGCAAAGTATTCGAAGTTCTCGACGACTTGCGGGAGGTCCACGTAAAGGGATTCCTTGATCGGCTTACCGTTGTCGGCCGTCTCGATCTCGGCGAGTTGTGACACGTTCTGTTCGATGAGTTGCGAGAGTTTGTAGAGCAGCCGCCCGCGATCGCGCGCGCTCATCTTGGACCACTTGCCTTCGTACGCACGCCTGGCCGCCGCGACCGCCTTGTCGACGTCAGCCTTGTCAGCTTCCGCAATTTCAGCCAGCGGTTCGCCAGTGGCCGGGTTTGGCGTGGTGAATGTTTTTCCTGATTCGGAGTCGACCCATTGTCCGTCAATAAAGAGTTGGTATTTTTTCATTGCTAAAAATCCGTGGTTCCTGCGAGTAGTTGCCGTAATACGAATGGCAGAATTCCGCCGTGATGATAGTAGTCCACTTCGATTGGCGTATCGATGCGCAACGTGATCGGCACTCGTTCAGTTTCACCATTCGCGCGGTGAATCACAAGCGTGATCTCTTCGAGCGGTTCGATGCCGTCTTCGATGCCTAACAGATCGAACGTCTCGGTGCCGTCGAGCTTCAACGACGCAGCGTTCGTGTCGTCGTGGAACTGACAAGGCAACACGCCCATGCCGACGAGATTGCTGCGATGAATGCGCTCGAAACTCTGCGCGATCACGGCTTTCACGCCGAGCAAGCGCGTTCCCTTCGCGGCCCAGTCGCGGGAGCTTCCGGTGCCGTACTCCTGTCCGGCAAAGATCACCAGCGGCACGCCTGCTTCCTGGTAACGCATCGACGCGTCGTAGATGCTCATGCGGTCGCCATCCGGTTGATAGATTGTCACGCCGCCTTCAACACCAGGCACCATCAGGTTCTTGATGCGGACGTTGGCGAACGTGCCACGGACCATCACCTCGTGGTTGCCGCGTCGCGCGCCGTAGCTGTTGAAGTCTTTGATGTCAACGCCTCGATCCTGCAAGTACAAACCCGCCGGCGAGGAGGGCTTGATTGCTCCCGCCGGACTGATGTGGTCGGTCGTCACTGAATCGCCGAAGATTGCGAGCGCCCGTGCGCCGATAACCTCCGACAACGGCTCGAGCATGTTGCTGAAACCCTCGAAGTAAGGAGGCTCGCGGATGTAAGTCGACTCCGGTTCCCACTCGTAGACTGCTCCAGTGCTCGTCGGAATGTCGTTCCACATCGGGTTCTGATCCGCGAAGCTGCTGTAGAGAGTGCGATACGTTTCCGGATCGAACGCCGCGTGCATCAAGTCGTTGATCTCCTGCATGCTGGGCCAGATGTCGCGGAGATAAACATCTTCACCGTCCTTGCCCGTACCCAACGGCTCGGACGTCATATCGACGTCGATACGTCCGGCAAGCGCAAACGCGACGACGAGCGGAGGGCTCATCAAAAAGTTGGCCTTGATGCTCTGATGAACACGCGCTTCGAAGTTTCGATTGCCGGAAAGCACTGATGCTGCGACAACGTCGCGCTCACCAATGATCTGTTCGAGCGCCGGATCGAGCGGTCCGGAGTTGCCGATACAGGTTGTGCAACCATAGCCCACGAGATTGAAGCCAAGCTCGTTCAAATACGGTTGCAAACCAGTCTTCTCGAGATACTCCGTGACGACTCTCGATCCGGGCGCCAGTGAGTTCTTCACCTTCGCGCTGACACTCAGGCCGCGTTCGACAGCTTTCTTGGCGAGCAACCCGGCAGCGAGCATCACACTCGGGTTCGAAGTGTTCGTACACGACGTAATCGCCGCGATGAGAACATCGCCGTGTCCAACGAGCTCATCGCCGGTCGCAAACTCATCTTCGGGAATCTCGGCGACGAGGTCAGGCGTGGGACGGTTGTTGACCATTTCAGTTTCCGTCCAAACGCTCGTGTCTTTCTCGGTCACGTGATTGCCGGCGACGACCGGAATCGTTTCGGCGCGTTGTTCGCCGCCACCCGCAATCAAACGCTGCTTATCAGCGCCGATCTTAACGTGATAGCGCGTCCACAGTTCTTCCTCAGTCTTGCCGTAACCGCCTTCGTTAGCGGGTTTGAGCATCAGTTCGGTGAACTGCTCTTTCAACTTCGGCAGGTCGATCCGATCCTGCGGCCGTTTTGGACCAGCGACACTCGAGCCGATCGAGCCGAGATCGAGATCAAACACGACGCTGTAATCGACCTCGCCTTTTGGCGGCATGCCGAACATTCCCTGGGCCTGGTAGTAATTGCGCACGAGATCGACGTGCTCCGGCTCTCTTCCCGTGGCGAGCAGGTACACGCAGGTCTCTTCGTCGACCGGAAAGAAGCCCATCGTCGCGCCGTACTCCGGCGCCATATTCGCGATCGTCGCGCGGTCCACCACCGAAAGGTTCGAAGCGCCTTCGCCGTGAAACTCGACAAACTTGCCGACGACTTTCGCCTTGCGCATCATCTCCGTCACACGCAGCACGAGATCCGTCGCCGTCACACCTTCCTTCAAACTTCCACTCAGGTGCACGCCGACAACATCCGGGGTCAGAAAGTAGACCGGCTGGCCCAACATCGCCGCTTCCGCTTCGATACCGCCGACGCCCCAACCGACAATGCCGAGTCCGTTGATCATGGTCGTGTGTGAATCGGTGCCGACGAGCGAATCCGGGAAGTAAACGTTCCTTTCCCAAACGTTCCGCGCGAGGTACTCAAGGTTCACCTGGTGACAGATACCGATGCCCGGCGGGATGACGCGAAAACCGTCGAACGCCTGCGTGCCCCATTTCAGGAACTGGTAACGCGAGCGATTACGTCTGAACTCCATCTCCATGTTCTTTTCAAACGCATCGCGAGTGCTGGAAAGATCGACTTGCACCGAGTGGTCGATCACGAGATCGACCGGCACGAGCGGTTCGATCAAACCGGTGTTCTTACGCAGTCGCGCGACGGCGGAACGCATCGCCGCAAGATCGACCAGCAGTGGCACGCCGGTGAAATCCTGTAGCAACACGCGCGCGACGACGAACGGGATCTCCTCCGTGCGTTTGCCGTTTGGTTGCCAGTTCGCAAGCGCGCGAACATCGTCTTCGGTAATCTTTTCGCCGTCGCAGTGCCGAAGCACCGACTCGAGCACGACCCGAAGGCTATGCGGCAGTCGCGAAATCGGACCGACGCCGTTTTTTTCGAGTTGCGGCAGCGAGTAAAAGCTTCCGATAGGACCGGCGGGTGATGAGAACGTCTGCAAAGAATCGAAAGGGCTGGCTGGCATATTAGTGCTCAAACTCTTTCCTGAAAAGCGAGCGCGTCACGCGACTCGCAAAATGAAAAGTGCTGTGTTTTGTGGTTCAAGTTGAAGTGTAAAGGCCGCGTTAAGTAATCGTCAAGCAAGGTATTTGAAACGATTGGAAACGGAAACTTGTGTTATATTTTCCACACATAACCCCCGCTACAATTCAACGAACCACGTAAGGGAGACTTACATGCCCAAGAAACCGGCTACCAACTTCGACTATCTCGCGAACGATCCGAACTACGTGCCAGATCCCGAGATCGAGGAGTTTATGGAGCTCGAGATCTCTCACGCGCCGAAAGATCCGGATGTGCTCGCCCAGCGGCTCCGAAACAACACGGCCGCATCCCCGCGCGATGCTGGTGGCGACCTCGACGCAGACTGGGAAGACGTTAACGCCAGCGGTTCCGAAACAGTCGCGGGCGATAATCCCACGCCGGATCAGTCGCTCGTCGAAGAGAACGCCGCGGCTATCGGTGTGACTTATGAAGACAACGAGGAGCTCGAAATAATCGACAAGATTGAGAAGCGCGATCGCGATCGATTCGAGCTGGAAGAAAGCTCGAAAGCGACGGACGACATGATTTAGATCCGTGTCGCCGTGTCCAGTATCAACGTCACTGGACCATCGTTAACCAATTCGACCTGCATCATCGCGCGAAAGCTGCCAGTCTCCACCGGCTGGATCAACTTTCGGCTGCTCTCCACGAAATAATCGTAAAGAGGTTCGGCGATCTCGGGCGGCGCCGCGTCGCTCCACGATGGCCGCAGACCGCGTCGCACATCGCCATACAACGTAAACTGAGAGACGACTAACAACCCGCCGCCGGCGTCTTTCACTGACACGTTCATCTTGCCGTCCGCATCGTCAAAGATCCTGAGCGCAACGATCTTCGCCGCAAGATAATCGGCCTCGCTCTTCGTATCGTTGCGCGCGATGCCCAACAAAACGACGAGACCGTTTCCGATCTCGCCGGTGACCGCATTGTCAACAGTGACGCGCGCTCGAGTTACCCGTTGAATGACAGCTCGCATCCTGT
>DATANW010000286.1:0-2477 GCA_036266055.1 Pyrinomonadaceae bacterium
GACCGCAAACGTGCTCAGCAACAACATCGAGATAACAACGATGAAGATTCTCATTGGTCCACCTTTAATTAGCGGGAGTCACTCAGCGCGAGGATTGTGTTGCTCAAACATTCCGTTCGGATTATTCAGCCAGATCCAGGCGGTCAATTCCCAAAGCCCCACACCTTCGCTGTCCTCGCGCCACGTATCTGCAGCGCCGGGGAATCCTTGCGGCGCTACACCGGGAGACAAAGTCAACGGGACCACGTATTCCACGCCGACCAATCGCCAGCCATCGCCATCCGGAAGGTATAGAAGGATCTCCGGCTTGGATGGGTCGAACTCGCCGTCAAGCAGTGATGGATTCAGCCAGTGACACCCCTCGCCTTCTTCACAGAAGTTGAGATTGATGTAGCCTTCTGCTTCCGCCTGGTCCACGCGATGAAATCGTGCTGTGGCTTGTCGAGCGCTTGCAAGGCCGGCGAGAACCTCAGGCGCGAGTTTGTCGCTCGCATGAGTTGCGGGTGTGGCGAAAGCGGAACCTATCAATATTAAAACGAGTATTGAACTGACTAGCGATTTCATTTCGAATCTCCTTTGTTGAGTGTCTGCCTCCTCGTGCTTTCGCACAGGAGGCCGTTCAACCTGTAAGCGAGATTCGCGGCAGAAGCGGCTCAGACTGAGTTGTTGAATCGATTTGAGTGGAGCTTGAAAACTATCGGAAGGATCAGCAGGCGCGTGCCGATTTGAACCGCAGATGCTTCAAATCGACAGCCGGCAAAGTTTCCACCCGATCACTGCCGGGTTACCGCCATTCGGAACACGGCTTTGGCAGATCCGAGGAGGTTGTCACCGGAACGAAAGCACGCTTGCGGATCTCGGCTTTTCGCGATTCGGCGGTCGCTCGCGCCTGACGCGCGGATTCGAGCACTGCTGATTGCGATGAGCCGGCGATCACTCCCATTGTCGCCGCATGCACCATGCGTTCTTCGTCCGACTTTCTTACAAATTCTCTTTGCGCTCTTTGGATCAGCAGTAACTGCTGACGCCAGTACAAGACTCCCAGCGAATGGGTCGGCCGCGTTGGCAGTTGCGCTTGAGGGATCTCCGTCGGCTGCTGGTCGACGCGGTTAATATTGTCGGTGATCATCATGCGAGCATCGTGTTCCGCATGCTCAACTTCGGATTTCAGCCATACCAGTTCGCGGAGGTCGCCTTCGGAGATCTTCATCCCTGCGAGCACCGGCGTCGTTTTCGGACTCTTTAGGATTGTTGCCAGACGTTTGCTGGTGCGCGGCGTAAGACAGTCGTCGAAGCCGAGTTGTACCGCATTATTGAGGGCAGCGATGGCGTTGTCAGTCTCGTTCAGTTGGCCGTAGAGTTCCGCGATCTCATACTCGGCGCCCGCCTTGAGCCAGTCGGGCGCTGCCGGCTGTGACTCGAGTTTCTTGTAACCGTTGATTGCCTCGCGATACTGTTGATTGTCGCTCAACTGGGTCAGTCTTATCAGCTCATCGATGTAGTCTTGTTGCGCGCCCGCCAGACGAGCGCCAACCAGGAGCGAAAACAAAAAGATCGATATCACTGAAATACGAAACATTGCCCCCTCCTCGCATCACAAACCAACGCGCTGGTTGTACGATTTCAAAATACCTGTCGCGATTTATCGTGAATAGAAGCAATTGTGCTGCCACGTCGTGCCTCCCCGTTTTTAATTGTAATGTCCAACCTTCTCAGATAGTATCTGCGCGCTTTCTTTTACCATTTCAGGTCTCGCGCCCAGAGAAGAGACTCAATTCTGTCCTGAACTCGTTGGTGCACTGTCCCAGAGACTAACGGCCAACCAGTCTTAACCATTGGGTGATGGACTAGCTACAGCCAGCACTCCAGGTTTGTCCAAGTCAATCAACTATCAGAATTATTAGAGGAGCTTACCCATGCGTCGTGATTTTAAACTCGCGGTGCTAGCCGATGCTGGCACGTTCATCAATAAGATCGTCAGGGAATTCGGAACCGTCGCGGAGCTCGGAACCGAGGGTTGGCCGGCCGATTCAGAAGCCGTCATCTTCGACTGCTCGCACTGCGAGATCAGCCGGCACAGAGACTCCTGGTGTCAAGTTTTAGATGGACGCATGTCGCTCGGACTCATTGGCATGCAGGCAGAGGACCGCGCGGTGCTGGAAGGGATTGTTGGTCGACGGTTGAATCAGTCGATCTCCGGCATCTTCGTGCGCAAGTTCAATGGCGACCCGCGGGGTTACAGGTTCACGATCCTTCCGGATGTCACGAGCGTTCAGGCGATGGAACCAGCCGCGGTGGCAGAGTTTTTGACCAAACGAGTGTTCACGGTAGAGAGTCAAACTCCTACGGTTGTCGGGCCTCCGGACCCGATCAACGACCTCTGGCCAACGAGTGCACAGTTTGGTGTGTTGCGCGGCACTCGGCAAGAAATGGTCGTCAATATGGCCGTTGGTGGTTCCTGGGGTCCGCCTATTAAC
>DATANW010000287.1:0-12258 GCA_036266055.1 Pyrinomonadaceae bacterium
GTGGTTTCTGCACCCAAACCTGTACCTTGCGGCCGTCGAAACTGTTGTGCCAGATCTCTTCGGGTTCGGTGAGGTTTAGCTTCGAGAACAGATCGTCGTTGATGTGCGTGAGTTGTCGCGGTTGCGCGCCGGCTTTGTCCAACCAGAAGAGATCGCCGATTCGAGTCGGCGTCGAGATCAGCAGGACAAACTTCGACGCATCGGGAAGCGAACGATAATTCAGAACGGCCTGATTGCCCGTCGTAACATCCGACAACTTGCCGCTCGCAACATCGAACGAGCCGACATTCGCTTTGCCTTCCTTCCCATAGCCGATGACGATGCTGCGACCGTCCGCGGACCAGATTGGAAGATTTCCACCACCGGCCCGCGGTGCGACGTTGTCGCCGCCGACTCCGCTGCCGATGTCATAGTCGAAAGTGGCGGTCAGGTTGCGCGGCTTCGCACCGGCGGTCATGTCCATCAGCCACAGATCGGGTTGTGAATACGAGCGGACCGGTTGACTGACCGACGCGATCATCGCGACCTGCTTGCCGTCAGGACTGAGCGAGAACGCGCCGGCGCCCATGTCGAACGACGTGAATTTCGACGGCGCGCCGCCGGTTGTGGCGACTGAATACAGCGTTGTCGACGGTAGTTCGTAATAAGGTTCGTCGATTTGATCCGACTCGAAATAAACGCGCGAACTGTCTTTCGCCCAGAACGCGCCGCCTTCGTCGTAACGTCCGCTGGTCAGTTGCTTTGGCGTCACCTTTTCGTCGCCGGTTTTGGGCGCGGTGACGACCCAGATGTGACTGGGATGTTTGAAGTCGAGATATCCTGCGCCGTTCGCGCGGTAAACGGCGCGAGTGATCACGCGCACGTCGCTCTCACGCTCGGGGGGCGTGGGACTAGCCGCGGGGCTCGGCGTTGGTTGCGGCGTGTTGTTGCGCGCTGCTTTGGCAATCTCTTCGGGAGTTGCCGAGTTGTAGAAGAGGACCATTTTCCCGTCGGGGGACCATTGTGGACCACCCGCACCGCGCGGCACTGTCGTGAACTGAAAAGGCTCGCCACCACCCATCGCCAACATAAACAACTGCGGCGGCTCCGTTCGACCGCTCACCTCCGGAGCGCGCACGAACACCAGATACTTTCCGTCCGGCGACCAGCGCGGCGTTGTATCGCGTGGTCCATTCGTCAACTGGCGCGTTTCGCCGTTCGCGGTCGTGACCGTCCAGATGGCAGTGTTGTAACCATCTTTGCGGTCGTTCACGGTGACGCGCACGAAAGCGACACGCGATCCGTCAGGTGAAACCTGCGGGTCGCCGATCCAGACGAAGTTGAACAGGTCCTTCTCGGTGATATTTCGTTTCTGCGCAAACGCGGGCGCGCCCAGGGAGACGACAATTACCAGAAGAAGCGAGATACGGAGACGCATACGGGTTTTCCTTTCGGCAAACGGGTGTGGTTGGCGCGCGTATTTTACACGGATCTGCGGAAAATAATCAGCGCGCCGGTCTCGTGTTGCGGTAAACGTGATACACGACGCCGGCGTAGTCGTCCGTCAGCAGAAACGCGTCCTTGCCGAACGCGAAGACATCGGCCGGGCGGCCGTTGATCTTTGTGCCGTCGTAGAAGCCCGTGATGAAGTCTTCCATGACAGCGCCGTCCGAATCTTCAATTCTGACGACTTTGTAACCACGCTGCAGGGTTCGCCTGGTCGAGCCGTGAAGGGCGACGAGGAAGGAGTTGGCGAGTGCGGGGTCGCTCGTCGAATCGAAGTATTCGAGGCCGAGTGGGGAGCTGTGTGCGGGAAACGGTGTGTGCGCGGGCGGCACTTTGCGGCAGTCGAGTTTCTTGTTACGCAAGTTGAACTTCGGATCGGCGAAGACTTTGGCGCCGGCTTGAAAGCAGTAAGGCCAGCCGTAATTCGTTTGTGCCTCGATTGAATAGAACGTGTCGGCCGGACGATTGTCGCCCAGATGATCGGAGCCCATGTTCGTCGCCCACAAACGATCGTTCACCCACTTCAGCCCGACTGCATTGCGCAATCCGCGCGCGTAGTGACGCTGGTTCTTCCCGTCAGGATCCAGCTCCAGGATCGAAGCGCGCACTTCTTCCTTCTCTTCACAGGCATTACAACTGCTGCCAACTGAGACGTAGATCTTATTGTTATCGCCGACGGCAATGGTGCGGGTCAGATGCCACCCGCCGTACTTGTATCCCAAACCATAATCAGGAAACGTCGCCAACACTTCCGGTTCACCGATCGGCGCCTCGCTGCGCGCTTCGTACCGGTAACGAACCAGACGATCGGTTAGCGCGAGATAAAACCAGTCTGTCCCGGATTCGTCTTTGTAAAAAGCGACGCTGTTCGGATTGAGCAACCCGGTGAGATACTTCGTCAGTTTCTTGAATTGATGCTTTACCGGATCGAAGTCTTCGAGAATGTAGACCACGCCGCGCTTGTTGTCGCTCAGGTTGTACATATCCGTGACGAAAATGCGATCGTCAGGACTGCGGGCCATGAAACGCACGCGCCTCAGACCTTGCGCAGCGACGCTGATGTCGAAACCGTCCGGAAGTTTCAGGTCGAACGACTTCCCGTTGGCGAGTGTGATGTGATGAGTGGTCGCTGAGGTTATGTTTGCGAGGGCTACGACGATAGCCAGAACCAGTATGGCGCGCTTCACGCCGGAGAAATTAACACAGATCTGATTCTCCGTGCCGATTCCCCCGGTCAGGCCGGCCTTGAGTTTCGCAGTCGGCCCGACCGGAATCGGCTTTACCACGCGTCACACGCACGCTCTCAATGACGCGCGGCTAAGATCGGAGCATTTCTCAAGCAAACGCTCGTGGCAGAAGCACTTTCACCCGTTGCGGGTGCGTCATGAAGGCAATAACACGCGACTCGCCAATTTATTCCCGGGAATTTTTTAGCCCGCAAAGTGTTACTCTACAATGGCAACCCAAATTGACGACGATCATGGACGCCCCGGTTCACAATTCGGTCTTTTCCCAGACGGCGCTGGCGCACGCGGACGCGCTTTACGGTTACGCCATGACGCTCACTCGCAATTCGAGTGAAGCCGAGGACCTGGTGCAGGAAACATATTTGCGGGCCACGCGGGCAGAAAAACAGCCGCCGCTCGACGGAAATTTGAAGGCTTGGCTCTTTGTAATCCTGCGAAACGCCTGGCTCAATCAGGTGCGCCACAACCAGAGTGGCCCAAGGTTCGTCGAACTGGAAACGAATGAACAACCCGAGGACGTGCTTGCCAATCCGCATGTTGTTTATTTGAGAAAGCTGGAACGTGAGCAGGTGCGCGAAGCGATCGAGAAACTTCCCGAAGCGTACCGCGAGATCATAGTGTTGCGTGATATCGAAGGATTCACTTATCAGGAGATAGCTATAGTGCTGGAGTGTCCGGCCGGAACAGTGATGTCGCGACTCGGGCGTGCTCGTGCGAAATTGCGTGCATCGCTTTCGTTGTGGCAAACGAAACCCCGCGCCAGGGCAGTGTGATTTTAAGAATGAAAAATTGCGAAGACATTTGTAGACGTTTGAATCTGTATCTCGATAACGAGTTGCAGGGCGAGGAGCGTGTGGCTGTCGAGGCCCACCTGAAGACGTGCGAGTCGTGCGCGTCGATTTTTGAGCGTGAACTTTCGTTCATCAATGCGATCAGAGAATGCGGGCCGCTACATGTTGCGCCGCCTGAGTTGCATGCAAGAGTTCGGGAAACGTTGGAGGTCTCGGCGAGTGCGGCGGTGTTGACGTCGCGCTTCGGTTCCCGGCCACGGCTGACGGTGGCCCTGGCCATGGCGGCGACTGTGCTGATGCTGATTGTGCCGATCTTCCTCTGGCGCGTGATGAGACGTTCCGGTCCGACAAGAACGCCTTCGAGTTTTGCGTTGATGGCGGCGGACACGCACTTGCGCCGGGTGCGCGGACAGTTACCGCTGGAAATCGAGACGGCAACGCCGCAGCAGATCTCAGAATGGTTCGATAACAAAGTTAACTTCAGTGTGAAACTGCCGAACTACCAGGAGTCGTCAGGTCAGGAAAAGCTTTACACGCTGGAAGGCGCGCGACTGGTCGGATACAAAGAGGATTACGCTGCTTACGTTGCTTACCAGATGAACTCGCGGCCGATCAGTTTGGTGATCACGTCCGATTCAGTCGTGCGGCCGACGGGCGGTGAAGAGATCGTGGCGCGCGGTCTGACGTTTCACTACAACGCGATCCACGGGTTGAAAGTGCTGACGTGGTCGGACCGTGGACTGACGTACGCGCTGGTGTCGGATCTTGAAGAACGCGGACAGCAGTCGTGCATCGTCTGCCACCAGGGCACGAAAGATCGGGACCTGATCGAGCCGTTACGGCCTCATTGAATTTGGACTAGATTCAAAGTGCTGGTGCTCGCCTCACTTTTCCCGTACACTTCCGCCCGCCAGAGCCCAGCTCCCCGATTGATATCCATTCAACCGACGCTTTTATATGGCTCGATACCCCCTTCGAACCTTCAACTTAAAAACCTGCCTATTTTTCGCAACCTTGACTGCTGTCGCTGTGATCGGTCTAGGCGAGAAGTTCCTCGACTCTCGATTTAAAGCATCAGCAGCGTCGACGTTCATGGTGACGAACGCGCAGGACTCCGGCGCTGGTTCTCTGCGCCAGGCCATTCTCGACGCGAACGCCAACGCTGGCCCCGATGTGATCAACTTCAGCATCGGCTCTTTTCAACAAACCATCGTCTTGTCTTCGCTGTTACCGGTGATTACCGACCCGGTGACAATCGACGCGACGACCCAGCCGGGATTTGCCGGACAGCCACTCATCGAAGTCAAACCGGATGGTCAGGTAATCGGTGACGGGTTCAAGATCACCGGCGGCAATAGTGTTATTCGTGGTCTGATAATCAATAGTTTTCGCGGTTCCGGGATCGTTATCGAAACCGGCGGCGGAAACGTGATCGAGGGCAATTACATCGGCACCGACGTTACGGGCACCGTGCAGACCGCGAATATTCAGATGGGTGTTCAGATTCTGTCTTCCAACAACAATCGAGTCGGAGGTCTAACCACGGCTGCACGCAATGTCATTTCGGGTAACGGCGTCCACGGAGTCGCCATTGCGACTGGCGCCGCCAATAACGTGGTGCAGGGAAACTATATCGGCATTAGCCGGACCGGCGATTTCAAGGTGCAGAACAATGACACTGGTGTCGTTATTCTTAACGCTCCGAACAATACGATCGGAGGCACCACCGCGACCGCGAGAAATGTGATTGCCGGAAACGCCAATGGCATCGTGATCGACACCGCGAACGGCACGGTGGTCCAGGGGAACTTCATCGGCACAAATGCCGCCGGCGCCGCTCCGATTGACAACGTGTCCATAGATTTCAGGGTCATCGGCAGCGACAACACACTCATCGGTGGTTCGACCGCGACGCCGGGAACAGCGCCCGGGAACGTCATCGCCAGCCTGTTCGTTGGCGGTGGGGTGCAAACGCGCGTACAGGGAAATCTCATCGGCACCAATGCCGCCGGCACGGCACAGCTCGGCAATGTTAGTTTCGGTGTCTCGATGTGGGGTGACATGGTGCTGGGAGGCTCGACGCCGGATCTTCGTAACGTGATCTCAGGTTTTCAGACTGCTGTTCTCGTTGCGAATTCCGGTGGCGGTTCGATACTCGGTAACTACATCGGCACGGATATCACCGGCACGCTTAAGATTGGAAATGCGACAGGCATCGACATCTCATCGAACACCCCCACCCAGATCGGCGGCGTTAACACGGACGAAGGAAATGTCATCTCCGGAAACAGCACGGGCATTCGCCTGTCAGCCATCAATTCGATTGTAAAAGGAAACTTCATCGGTACCCGGAAAGACGGGACCACAGCCCTGCCGAATACTTCGCACGGGATCGAAATGACAGTCCGGGCAACTGATAACGTAGTCGGTGGCGCCGAAGCTGGTGCGGCAAACACGATTGCTTTCAATGGCGGTAGTGGCATATCGATCGCCACCCCCGGTCCTTCCTTCCCGATAGTAAGGAATCGTATTCGCGGCAACCGGATTCACTCGAATGGCGCGCTCGGAATCGATCTGAATGCGAATGGCGTAACTCTGAACGATGCGGGCGACGCAGATACGGGTGCAAACTCGTTGCAGAACTTCCCGACGCTGACTTCGGTCGTGACTGGGCCGACGAGCACGATCGAAGGTAATCTCAACAGCACCGCCAACAGCTCATTCAGCGTCGATTTCTTCGTCAGTAACTCCTGCGATCCTTCCGGTTTTGGACAAGGGGCTTCTTTCGTCGGTTCCGCTCAGGCCAACACGGACGCGAACGGCAACGCAGCTTTTTCAGCGCAATTTCCTGTTTCCTTACCTAACGGATCGGCAGTTACAGCGACCGCCACTGACGCAGTTGGTAATACTTCCGAGTTTTCGCTGTGCCGGCTTGTTAATGCGCCGGGCAGCGTTCAGTTTTTTGCCAGCCGGTACTTCGTGTTCGAACAGGACGGCCTGGCGACGATAACGGTTTCGAGAACAACCGGCACGGCGGAGACTGGTTCGGTTGATTACGCAACCAGTAACGGCACGGCGCTCGCCGGCAGCGATTTCACTGCGAGTTCAGGGACTCTGACGTTTGGTCCAGGCGAAACGTTCAAGACATTTACTGTTCCGACCATCGACGACGTGACCGACGAGAACACTGAAACCGTAAATCTCACGCTCAGCAATCCGATCGGGCTTACTCTCGGGACGCAAAACACTGCCGTCCTGAATGTCATGGATAACGATCCGCCACCAACGATTTCGATCGGCGACGTTACGGCCGGCGAAGGCGATAGCGGATTCACTGACATGCTGTTCGAACTGAAGCTGTCGGCGGTTAGCGGCAAGACGGTGAGTGTTCGTTGCAACACGTTTGGGTTCAGTGCGCAGTCGAACTTTGATTTTCAACCTGTCTTCAATCTGACAGTCACTTTCACACCCGGCGAAACTAGCAAGACCGTAACGGTGCGAGTCATTGGCGAAACGTTTGTCGAGCCGAATGAAACGTTCCAGGTTGGTCTCAATTCGCCGACTAACGTGACGCTGGCGGACAGCACTGCGGTGGGAACAATCATCGACGACGATTCGCTTCTGTTACTCACCGAAGAGGGAAGCCAGCGAGCGCTGAGTTTGGATTCAGCTCTCTTCGTGACCGATCCGTTCGCGGTAGTTAACGCGCTCAATCCGTTCAGTCCCGACGATCGCACCCGAATCATTCTCTTCGCGACGGGTCTCAAGCTAGCGCCGGGCGAGGGTGTCGCTGCAGTGACCGCAGCAGCGCAGGATCCGAATTTTGGAGTTCATCCCGTGCAGGTTGAGTTTGTCGGTCCGGTGCCGTCATTCCCCTGGCTGACTCAGGTAGTGGTGAAGCTTCCGGACGGCCTGGCGGACAAGGGGTCAGCGCTAATGCTGATAACTGTTCACGGCGTCGACAGCAACAAGGCGCTCATCACGATCAAAGCCCCTTGATCTGTGGTTCAGCTTTGCCGTGAGTACATCTTGATTACGCGTTCGATGGCGAAGCGGCAGACGTGGCAGAACTTCTCGCTGCGCGAGAACATGATGCAGTCGATCTCGGGGCGATAGTAACCGCGGGCCTCGTACATCGCACCCTCGAACGCTCCAACCTGTCCGAAGTGTTTCTCAGCCGCGAACATCTTCTGTTCGCGCGCCAACTCTTCACGGAAGAGTGCCTCCATCTCTTGCTCGGGCCGCTTGTCTTTCCGCAACTGCGCGCGTCGCTTCTGAATCTCGCGTGAGTAGTTTTCAAACTCTTCCTTGTTCCACGGCGTGGGAATCGGTGTGACGTTCGCGAACGGCGAGGCCAGCTCGCGCCACTTCAGTGTGCTGACGTCGAGCAGGGCGGTGACGTTCGGCTCCCATGGTTCGATTCGATCCGGCGAAGGAGCATACGCGACCGACGACGTGTAGTACTCATCGGCCAGTCCCGCGAAGTGATGACCAAACTCGTGAACGAAGACGTAGTTCGCGAAGGCGTTGTCAGACGCCACGGTGCTGTAGAGATTGAAGATCCCGCCGCCGCCGTACGTGCGACCATTCACCAGCACTTCGATGAACTCGTACGGCGCGTGTTCGGCGACCTCTCGCAGCGAGCGGTTGTCGAACGTCAACACGTATCGTTCGGATCCGAAAGCATCGTAGGTCGCGCCGAGCGGCGAGTTGCGATAAATCCCCGTCGAAGGTCGCGAGATGCCGGATTCGGCAGCCGGTGGCGACATGGCCCATACGTTGAAGTCTTTGCGATGCTCTTTGAAAGGCGAGGTGGCGAACAGCACTTCCGTCAGCCGTCGCGCATCGGCTTCAAACTTCTTCGCTTCGGCAGCGGTGTAACCGTCACCCAGGATCAGAAAGTCGACCTTTGCTTCGGGTTCGCCTGCCTTTTGAATGGCAATCAACGGCGCTGGTGCGGTGCGCTTCGAATGATCGATGAACATGTCGGACGGATCGATCGTCGTTGTCCAGATGTCTTGCCAGTTGTTTTTCGCGTCGCGTTTCTTCAGGACGATGCTGACGGCAGCGCTCGGAGCAGGGAATCGCAGTGACTCCTGAAACGTCCGCTTGAGCGACTTAGCTTCATCCGTGGTTTCCCACTCGCCGTAGATCGACGCGAAACCGCGCGAATACAGCACCTGTTTGCTCTTGGCGTCACGAACCTCGAAGAAGTACTTGCCGAGGTTGGACGTGTCGATCGCCTGCTTCGGATCACCCGGCCACGGCAGCGGCTCAATCACGATTCGGTCAACGCTGAACACTTCCGACGTCGCGTCACCGGTGTGGTAGTAGTCGAGACGCATGGTCTCGCTGGCGTTGGCAGTGGCAATCAAGAGGAACAGGGCGAAGAAGGCGGTCAGTAGTCTGATCATACGGCGGATAATACAAATGAAGACAACCGTATGTCATCCGCGTTAAACTGTCCCCCAACTATGGCAAGTGTCCTCGAGATCATCCCGCTCGGCGGTATCGGCGAGTTTGGAATGAATTGCATGGCTGTGCGTTACGGCGATGAGATGCTGATTCTCGACGCCGGCATGGGCTTTCCCGAAGAGTCCGCGTACGGCGTCGACGTTTGCATTCCGAATTTCAGTTTTCTCGACGAATATAAGGACGACATCACGGCGATAGTCCTCACGCACGGCCACGAAGATCATCTCGGCGCACTGCCGTACCTGCTCAAGAAGTTCAACGTTCCGGTCTATTGTTCGCACTTCACGGCCGGCCTGGCGGAAAGCAAACTCGAAGAGCACGAGTTGCTCGGTGATGTACTACTTCATCGCGTCGAACCGCGCGACGTCGTGGATATCGGATCGTTCAGCGTCGAATTCATTCGCGTGTCTCATTCGCTGGTCGACTGTTTCTCACTGGGCATCAAGACGCCGGTAGGCACGATTATCCATACCGGCGACTACAAGGTGGATGAGACGCCGGTGATCGGCGAGCCGATCGATCTGCGGTCGTTTCGTCGCTACGGACAGGACGGCGTGCTCGCGCTGCTTTCCGATTCAACGAATGCGACGGTTCCTGGACGCACGCCGTCTGAACGCGCGGTGATTCCGGCGTTTGAAGAGATCTTCTCTGAAGCCAAGGGACGGATCATCGTCGCTGCATTTGCCTCGTCGATACATCGTTTGCAGATCGTCCTCGACGTGGCCCAACAGTTCAATCGTCACGTTTGCGTGCTGGGCCGTTCAATGCAGAAGAACGTCGAGGTCGCAGAGCGACTCGGATACCTCGACATTCCTGACGGACTGCTCGTGTCGTTGAACCAGACGAAGTTGATGAGCGACGACGAGATCGTGTTTCTCGTAACAGGATCGCAAGGCGAATCGCGTGCAGCGCTGTCGCAGATGGCGATGCAGAGTTACAAGGGACTGATGGTGGAGGAAGGCGACACCGTGGTCCTGTCGGCGCGCATCATTCCCGGGAACGAACGATTGATCTCGCGCATGATTGGGTTCATATACAAACGTGGCGCGAACATCATCGAAGAGAAACGGCGGTTGGTTCATGTCAGCGGACACGCCTCGCAGGAAGATATTCGCATCATGACGGAAGCGGTGCGGCCGAAGTTTGTCGTGCCGATTCACGGCGAGTATCGCATGCTGTTCCGGCACAAGGAGTTTGTTAAGAACCACCTCGGCTACGCGGAAGAGAACATCGTCCTGATCGAAAACGGCGACGTGCTGGAGCTCGACGGGGAACGGGCGACGGTTGTCAACAAGAAGGAGATCGGACGCACCTTCATCGACGAGAGTGGGTTCGAAGAGATCGACAGCGAGACTGTGCGTGAACGAAAACAGTTGGCGTACGAGGGAACGATCACCGTCGTCCTGACGATCGACCAGCAGACAGGCGCGTTGGAAGGCGAGCCGCGCATTGTCGCGCGCGGTGTGCGCGGTTTGAGCGCGAACGGGTTTGGGAACAATGGGATGCCGGCGAATTATCTGATGAGCGACGCGAAGCAGGTGGTCACGGCGTCGATCGCCGGTGCGTCGAGACAAACGCTCGCCGACGAGACGCTGTTGAAAGAGCATGTCCGCGTGGAGTTGAAGCGCTTCATTCAAAAGCAAACGGGATCGAGACCGGTGATCATGCCGGTCATCGTAATGGTGTAAACCTCGGCACTTCGTGCTTAGTTCTTTGTGCCTTTTCGTGGCTACCTTCTGGAAAAACAAGGTCGTGATGATCACCGGCGCCTCTTCCGGGATCGGAAAAGGTCTGGCGATCGAGCTTGCCGCGCGCGGCGCGAAGATCGGTCTGTTAGCGCGCCGCCAGAACCTGCTCGACGAGATCGTCAATGCCGTTCGACTGCGCGGTGGTAAAGCGTTCTCAATCGCGACGGACGTTCGCGACGCCGACGCGATGAGAGCCGCGGCTGAACGCATTCGCGCCGAACTTGGTCCAATCGACATTTTGATCGCGAATGCGGGTGTTGGAACGTCGAGTCACATCTCGCAATTGGATCCCATTCATGCGGCAAACGTGATCAGCATCAACGTGCTCGGCGCAGCGAACAGTGTTGCCGCCGTAGTGCCGCAGATGGTCGAGCGTGGACAGGGACAGTTGGTCGCGATCTCGAGTCTGGCTGCGTATCGCGGGTTGGCGAAGTCCGCGGCGTACTGTGCGAGCAAGGCGGCGATGACGGCGTATTTCGAGAGTGTCAGGATCGATCTGCGCGAGACCGGCGTTGGCGTCACAATCATTTATCCGGGTTTTATCAAGACACCGTTGACGGCAGGCAGGGAAGCACACATGCCTTACCTGATGGAACTCGACGACGCCGTTGCGAAGATCGTGTCGGCAATCGAAAAACGGAAAAAGAGCGTCGCGTTTCCCTGGCAGCTCGCGACGGTCGTGCGCGCCGGGATGTTGATGCCGGTGTGGATGTACGACTGGATCGCGTCCCGCAATTCGTTTCGTGAGTAAGTGAGTTTTTAAATCCCGTGGTTGTTTTGAGACCTAAATGACGATTCTTCAAGCTATCGTACTGGGCCTGGTCCAGGGCCTGACCGAATTCATTCCTGTTAGTTCAACGGCACATCTCGTTTTTGCAGCTCGCGTGCTCAATCTGTTTGACGGCGTCGATAAGACGTTGCAGGCGCAACAGACGACCGCGACGATTGCAGTTATTCAGTTGGGAACGTTGCTGGCCGTGATCATCTATTTCGCCCGCGACATCGTGAACATCCTGAGCGCGTTTATCCGTGATCACTGGGCGCTGTTGAGACGCCGGCCGATTCCAGGTCAGGCGAACTCAAACGGCGGCCCGCCGAAGTTATCGCACGACGCGTGGCTTGGATGGCTGGTGATCATCGGCTCGCTGCCGATCGGCGTGCTCGGGTATCTGCTGAAGAAACACATCGAAGGACCATTTACGAAAAACCTGTGGGTGATCGCGACGATGATGATCGTCGTCGGCGTGTTGCTGGCGATCGCGGAGGCTGTCGGCAAACGCGATCACGACATGTCGCAGCTTGGGATTCGCGATGCATTGGCGGTTGGTGGTGCTCAGGTGTTGTCGTTGATTCCGGGTTCGAGTCGCTCCGGCTCGACGATCATGGGCGGCTTGTTTGCGGGTCTCACGCGCGAGACAGCGGCGCGCTTTTCGTTCTTACTCTCGATGCCGGCCATCGCCGCGAGTGGCTTGCTTGAACTTCGCGAAGCAGTACACAAACTCCCGCACGGCA
>DATANW010000288.1:0-5726 GCA_036266055.1 Pyrinomonadaceae bacterium
GCATAACCGTCGCCGATGTCGTTGACTTGCCAGAGCAGCTTCGGTCCGCCAGCCGGCCATTGCTTGAGCAGGCCCGTTTCTTTCGATGTGCCATCGCGGGCGGGACCGCGCCACTGAGGCCAGTCGGAATCCGCCGTCTTAATCAGCGGCGTCGTGGTAACGGCCACTGCTGAGAAGCAAAGACAAAGTGCGGCAAGCGAGGTTACTAAGAGCTTCACGTTCTTACTCCTTCTAAACGATTGGGATTGGCGATGGAAAAACCTTGCAGGGCGATGAGGGTTACGACGCGTCCGCTGAAATGTTCCGCCTGGTACAACTTATTACAACTCCTGTTAGTACAACCTTGGCCTGACGCTTGCACTCAACGATCATATTTGGAATTCCGTACGTGAAACGAACGCGGGGACATGCAACTCGAATTTTTTAAAGACAAGCAGCGTGTGGAAAAGTCATCGGTTCCCGAGGGGTTGCGATATCAGCCGGCGCTGATTAGCAGCAGCGACGAGGCGCGGCTGGTCGAGCATGTTCGTCCATTACCGTTTCGCGAATTTGAGTTTCACGGTTACCTGGGAAAACGCCGCATCGTTTCGTTTGGCTGGAAATACGACTTCTCCTCGCAGCGACTTCAGAAGGCCGAGAAGATTCCGGATTATTTACTCTCGTTGCGTGCGTTAGCAGCGCTTTTTGCGAAGCTCGATCCGGAGGCATTTCAACAGGTGCTTGTGATTGAGTACGCGGACGGCGCAGGTATCGGATGGCACCGTGATAAAGCGGTGTTTGGACAAGTGGTCGGTGTGTCGCTGCTCGCGCCGTGCACGTTGCGATTCAGACGTAAGTTTGAAGGCGGCTGGCAGCGAGCGAACCTGCTTGCCCAACCGCGTTCTGCGTATCACCTGAGTGGCCCAGCGCGATCGGAATGGGAACACAGCATCGCACGCGTCGAAAAGCTTCGCTATTCAATCACCTTCCGCACGATGAGTGGCCAGTGAAATTTTCTAGGCTGGCCCAGTAATATCGCCTCACTGTCAGCAACTTCTCCTTTCGGTAGTCATAACGGAGGAGAAGATCATGAAGAAACGATTTGCTTTCATACTTGCCGTACCAGTGCTGTTTTTCGTGGTTGGTTTTCAGGGTTCATGCCGTTCGCAGTGTGAAGAGTTGCGCAACGAACTGATAAAGGACTGTCGAGCTGATCTCGGCGCCAACGCCGAGCGCTGTCGTGAGGATCAGAAGCGCTTCCAGGAAGCGTGCCGCGACGAAGAGCTGGACCCTAATTAATCGTCTGCTCGCGTTTGCCGACCAACCGTTTGAAAAAGCGGGCGACGATGGCCCACATCGCGCGAAGGCCGACGGAGGTGGCGCTGATGGGTTTTGTTTCCGGAACGGCGGATCTCGTTGCAGGCTCGGGAGTGCTTGCGGCGCCGGCGCTGCGCGTTGCGCCCACATCCGTCGGCGCGGCCGGTTCGGAGTCTGAGGAACTCTCAGGGTGAGGGGGTTCCTCGACTTCCAACCGGCTTTTCACGCAGGTCGCAAACTGCCGGAACATCTGGCGCGAGACTTCTTCGATCATTCCGCGACCGAACTGCACGATGCGGCCGACGAGGTTGATGTCTGCATCGACTAAAACTGCCGAGCCGCCGCCTTCAAGAGCAGTGACAGTGCTGACCATCGTGACCTTGGTCGATCCCGATCCGCCAACTTCCCTCGCTTCTCCAACCATGCGCGCCGTGTGCGTCTCGTCATTCTTTTCAGTGAAGCTGCCCTTGCCTTTGTAAGACATCGACAGTGGTCCAACTTTAACTTTTATCTGCCCCACGAATGTGCCGTCGTCGCTCGTCTCGAGCAACTCCGCGCCCGGCAGACACTGCACCACACTCGCCGGATCGATCAAATACTTCCAAACACGCTCAACCGGTGCTTGCACTTCAAACCGTTCTGTAATCTTGAATGCCATTACGGATCCTCCACCACACAACACGGATTATGGACCAATGTTGACGTTTCTAACGACCGCCTCGTATCATCGAGCCCTTCCCGTTTGAACGCCCGAAAACCTGATTCCGATGTAGGAAGGTGAAACCCATGATACCTCGGAGCTTTGAATACTTCTCTCCCCGAACGCTGGACGAAGCGATCGGGCTTCTGAAAAAGCTCGGTCCGGACGCAAAACTACTTTCCGGCGGCCAAAGTCTCATCCCGATGATGAAGTTGCGCATGGTTTCTCCGCAACAAATCGTCGACATTAATCGCATCCCCGGTCTTGATTACATAACCGAGAGTGACGGACACCTGAAAATCGGCGCGCTCGCGCGCGAGCACCAGCTCGAAACTTCGGACGTCATCGCTGCAAAACTACCGATACTCGCGGACACCGCGAAGTTCATCGCCGATCCACTCGTGCGCAGCCAGGCGACTGTCTGCGGAAATCTCGCGCACGGCGATCCCGCAAACGATCACCCGGCGACAATGCTCGCACTCGGCGCAAAGGTCGTCGCCACTGGACCGAATGGCCAGCGTGAAATCGCAGTCGCAGACTTCTTCCCGGGACTGTTCACGACGGCACTCGAACCCGAAGAGATACTGACCGAGATCCGCATCCCACTACCAGCGGCAAATAGCGGTGGCGCGTATCTGAAGCTCGAAAGAAAAGTCGGCGACTTCGCGACCGCCGGCGTCGCGGCACAGATCACACTCGACGACGGCGGCAACTGCAAACAAGCCGGTATCGGTCTGACGAACGTCGGCATGACTCCGATCAAAGCTATCAAGACTGAAGCCTTTCTCGCCGGCAAGACGTTGGACGACGCGACCATCAATCAAGCTGCTGAAATCGCCGCGTCGGAGTCTGAACCAATGGACGACATTCGCGGCTCAGCGGATTACAAACGCGATCTGGTTCGCGTTCTTACTGCTCGCACATTGAAGCGAGCGCTCGAACGCGCGAAAGGAGGCGCTTAAGCGATGGACAAAGTCGCGATCAAAGTAAACGTCAACGGAGTCGAACGCACCGCTGCAGTCGAACCGCGCCTGCTGCTGGTCCATTTCCTGCGCGAGACGTTGCGCCTCACCGGAACGCACATCGGTTGCGACACGAGCCACTGCGGCGCGTGCACAGTGGTGATGGACGGCCGCGCGATCAAGTCGTGCACCGCCTTTGCCGTGCAGGCAGACGGCCGCAGCATAATGACTGTCGAAGGTCTCGAACAGGACGGCAAACTGCATCCACTTCAGGACGGCTTCTACCAGGAGCACGGGCTTCAATGCGGTTTTTGCACGCCGGGAATGTTGATGACCGGCATCGCGTTTCTCGGCGAGAACGCCAACCCGACCGACGACGAGATCCGCCACGCGATCTCCGGCAACCTGTGCCGCTGCACCGGCTACGTCAACATCGTGAAAGCCTATCAATACGCCGCGCAAAAGATGCGCGATGGAGGTGCATAACTCATGGCGCCAAAAACATCTCCCGAAATCGGTGGCATGGGCCACTCAGTGAAACGACGCGAAGATCCCCGCTTCCTGCGTGGACAGGGAAACTACGTCGACGACGTTGTGTTGCCTGACATGCTTTATCTCGACATCGTTCGCAGCCCCTACGCGCACGCGAAGATCACCAACATCGATTCCTCAAAAGCGTTGGCGATCCCGGGCGTGCTGGCTGTCATCACCGGCAAAGACCTCGAAAAGTACAACCTGCACTGGATGCCGACGTTGATGTCAGACACGCAGATGGTCCTGCCGGTCGATAAAGTGATGTACCAGGCGCAGGAAGTCGCGGCGGTGCTGGCAACCGATCGGTACATCGCGGCCGACGGCGTCGACGCAGTCGAGATTGATTACGATCCGTTGCCCGTCGTCGTCGATCCGAAGAAGGCGCTCGAGCCCGACGCGCCCGTGCTGCGGACTGACAAACCCGACAAGAAAGACAATCACATCTGGCATTGGGAGTGGGGCAATCGCGAAGAGACCGACCAGCTTTTCAACGAAGCTGAAGTCACGGTGAAGGAAGACATTTACATTCCGCGCATTCATGTTTCATCGATCGAGACGTGCGGTTGCGTGGCCCACTTCGACAAGGTGCGAGGAAAGCTGACCGTCTGGATGACGACGCAGGCGCCGCACGCGATCCGCACGGTGTTCGCGTTGGTTGCAGGACACGTCGGACTTTCCGAAGAGAAGATCCAGATCATCTCGCCGGACATCGGCGGCGGATTTGGCGGCAAGGTGCCCGTGTATCCCGGTTACGTGATCGCGGTCGCGGCATCGGTGCTGACAGGCAAGCCGGTGAAGTGGATCGAAGATCGCATGGAGAACATCCAGGCGGATTCGTTCGCGCGCGATTACCACATCACCGCCGAACTCGCCGGCAAGAAAGACGGCAAACTGACGGCGCTGCGCATCAAGACGATCGCCGATCACGGTTACACCGACGCCGCAGCGAACCCGTCGAAGTTTCCCGCCGGACTATTTCACGTCTGCACCGGCTCATATGACATGAAAGCAGCGCACGTGGAAGTCGATGGTGTTTACACAAACAAACCGCCGGGCGGCATTGCGTATCGCTGTTCGTTCCGCGTCACCGAAGCGGTGCATACAATTGAGCGCATGGCCGACATCATGGCCCATCAGCTCGGCATGGACGCCGCCGAGTTTCGACTGAAGAACTTCATTCAACCGGAACAGTTTCCGTACAAGTCGGCGCTCGGTTGGGAATACGACAGCGGCAACTACGCGGGCGCCCTGCGACTCGCGATGGAAAAGATCGGCTACGCGGAGCTGCGTAAGGAACAGGCGGAGAAACGCGCGCGTGGTGAGTTGATGGGCATCGGCATCAGCAGTTTCACCGAGATCGTCGGCGCTGGGCCATCGAAGCATTTCGACATCCTTGGTTTGAAGATGTTCGACAGCGCGGAGATTCGCGTGCATCCGACGGGCAAAGTGCTCGCACGATTCGGTACGAAATCGCAAGGTCAAGGACACGAGACGACGTACGCGCAGGTCGTCGCGGAAGAGCTTGGTTTTCCGGTCGACAGTGTGCTGGTCGAGGAGGGTGACACTGACACTGCGCCTTACGGACTCGGAACTTATGCGAGCCGCAGCACTCCGGTGGCGGCCGCCGCGTGCGCGATGGCTTGCCGGAAGATCAAAGACAAGGCGCGCAAGATTGCGGCGTATTTGTTGGAGGCGCACGAAGACGATCTCGATTGGGAACCCGGCAAGTTCTTCGTCAAAGGTTCGCCCGATCGCGCAAAGACGATCCAGGAGATCTCGCTCGCCGCTTACACGAATCATCCGCCCGGAATGGAAGCCGGACTTGAAGCCGTCAACTATTACGATCCGCCGAATTTGACGTACCCGTTCGGCAGTTACATCTGCGTCGTCGATATCGACAAGGGCACGGGCGAAGTCAAAGTGCGGCGATTTGTAGCCATTGATGATTGCGGCAACATCATCAATCCGATGATCGTCGAGGGACAGGTGCACGGCGGCTTGACGATGGGGCTTGGACCAGCGTTGTACGAAGAGATTCAGTACGACGAAAGCGGTAACATCCTGCAAGGGAGTTTTATGAACTACCTGCTGCCGACGGCGGTCGAGACGCCGAACTGGGAGACGGACAAGACGGTCACGCCGTCGCCGCATCATCCGCTTGGCGCGAAGGGTGTCGGAGAGTCAGCAACGGTCGGCGCGCCGGCCGCGATTGTGAATGCAGTCGTGGATGCGTT
>DATANW010000289.1:0-16029 GCA_036266055.1 Pyrinomonadaceae bacterium
CGGTGAGTTGAAATGACAATAGAGGTGCAGGCGCTTTCTAAAAGATTTCCAGCCAAGCCCCCCAAGCCGGTGCTCCACGGCATTAGCGCAAAGTTCCCGACCGGACAGGTGTCGGTGATCGTCGGCAATAATGGCAGCGGCAAATCGACCCTGCTGAATTGTGTTCTGGGCTTACTGCCTTTCGAAGAGGGAACCATCAAGGTCGACAACGACGGCGTGCAGTACGATATACAGCCGGAGACTTTGAACGCGATCCCGATCCAGGTCAGACAAAAGATCGGATACATTTTTCAGCATAAAGCGCTGTGGCAGCACCTCACGGTGCTCGATAATCTGATCCATCCACTTTCCAAGATTCGCAAGAAAACGGCGTCCGAAGCACTGGATAAAGCGAAAGAGTACTTCGACCTTCTAGAGTTAAAGGCCGAGCACTTCAACAAGTATCCAAATGAGCTTTCCGGCGGAGAGCAGCGCAAGGTTGCAATCGCCCGCACGCTGGCAATGGAGCCCGAGTTGCTCTTCATCGATGAGCTCGAAGCCAACCTGGACCACTCGGCGCTCAAGCTGACTCTGCGCATCCTGGAAAAGCAGTTCGTAGACCAGAAGAAAACGATCGTGATCGTTTCTCATAACCTCGAAATGCTCGAGCCTTTTGTGCCGTTCGTTTCAATTCTTCACCAGGGACAGATCATCGAGACCGGCATGGGCATCGGTGAACTCTTGTCGAAGGAGTGCTCCTCGGCAGAGATGTCCAAAGCGATCAGAGACTCCGTTGATAATTCGACGAGCAAGTGGTTTGTAGTGAGCCGCGGCCTCGAGACGGCCGTAAAGATTTCGGAAATGAACCTCGCCGAGCCGGACTTGAGCAAGCTCCTGATTGACATCGGTCGAACGATTGCCCGGCTTATTCGGAGCTACGATCCCACCGGCGAACACCTTTTATTGATCTCCACCAAGATCGCGATCGACCATTCCTCCTCCGACGTAAGAATACGGTGCACCGAGAAAACCGAAGGTTTTATTCTCGATGGCCAGGAGGTACCGAAGCTCTCGACCCTGGTGAATGTAACCGGCTATCAGGACGGACGAAATGTCTATGGACTTGCCGCTGACTACGTGCAGCAATTAGTGGGGGACCAGCCGATAACGTTGAAGAAAAAAGACCATTTCCAACAACATTACAGTCTAATAGACAGATTTTTTGAGAAGAATGGAGAAGGTCTTTTTTATCAATTTACCACGCGCCATCCGGTGATTACCGGAGCTTATCGCATTGCGATTCCCATCGACGAACGGCGGCGAGACGAAAAAAACTCGTATTACGAATTCTCAACCACCACCCAGAATGTTTACCTGATTGGTTGTAGCGTCGACGGCGAAGTTAAGGGCGTGATCAGCATCGACACTAATTCGCCGCTGCCGTGGTCCGACTTCATGGTCCAACAACTGGTGCTGCTCGGAAACATGGTGGCGATTGCTATCAAGAACCATGACCGTGCGTTCACGTCTCCCGAGTCGAACGGAAATCCCGCGCCGCCTGACAGCGGGACTGAGGACCGTCCGAAAGGGCCAGCCTAAAGACGAATCGTAAAACCAAATAGTGCCTTAGAAACTCACCCGCGACTCGCCCCTGGCCACAACCTCACAAGGCCGTATAATCGACCGGCAACCAGACCACGAAGGAAACTGAATGCCGCACCCCTTTCCGTTGCTCCAGGATCTACTGACGCTACTCGTCGTGTCAGTGCCGATTGCTTTTCTCTTCCATCGGCTGCGACTCCCAACCATCGTCGGTTTCATGATCACCGGCGTGCTGATTGGTCCATACGGACTCCGGCTCATCAAGAACGTTGAAGGCATCGAGTTGATGGCGGAGATCGGAGTGGCGCTGCTGCTGTTTACGATCGGCCTCGAGTTTTCACTTCGGCGCCTGCTCGAAATGAAACGTTTGGTGCTGCTGGGCGGAACGCTCCAGGTCGTGCTCTCGATCCTGGCGGTCACAGTCATCGTCCACCTGCTGCACCGTCCCTTAACACAGGCGATCTTCTTCGGTTTTCTGTTTGCTTTGTCGAGCACCGCTATCGTGCTCAAGACTTACATCGATCGCGCGGAGGTCGACGCGCCACACGGACGCGCGGCAGTGGGGATCCTGCTGTTTCAGGATCTGAGCATCGTGCCGATGATGCTGATGATTCCGATACTGAGCGGCCGTAACGCGAGTTCGACCACGCAGATCGTCGTCACGTTTGTGACCGCCGTCGTAGCAATCGCGGCGATCTACCTGGCGACGCGCAGGTTCATTCCTTACATGCTGCATCACATCGTCCGCTTGCGCAGTCCGGAGGTCTTTATCAGTTCCGTCGTGCTGATTTGTCTGGGAACATCGTTTCTCACTGCGCAGGCCGGACTCTCGCTCGCTCTCGGCGCGTTCATTGCCGGCATGGTGCTCTCCGAATCGGAGTACAACCATCAAATCATCGCGGACATTCTGCCGTTCCGCGACGTCTTCAATAGTCTGTTTTTTATCTCGATCGGAATGCTGTTGTCGGTTGCGGCGCTGACTTCAAACATCGTCGTCGTGATTATCCTGGTGGCCTGCCTCATCACTATCAAAGCCCTGATCGCAGTCGCCGTAGTTCGCCTGCTTGGTTACTCGTTGCGCATTGCGACGATGACGGCGATCGGACTTTCGCAGATTGGCGAGTTCTCGTTCATCCTGGCGAAAACGGGTGTTCCGGAAGGACTACTTCCCGACCTCGACTATCAACGTTTTCTTGCGGCCTCGATCATTTCGATGATCGCCACGCCGTTTCTGATCAAGGCAGCGCCGAGAATCGGGTACGCGGTGCAGTCGTTGTTTGGAGCGACTGCGCTCGAGCCGAACGTGCAGAGCTACCAGCCTGAGGAACATGAGCTGAACGATCACGTGATAATCGTGGGCTACGGTTTCAACGGCCGCAACCTGGCGAAGGTATTGCGCCGGACGAACGTTCCTTATCTCGTGCTGGAACTAAATGCTGACGCGGTGCGCAGTGCGCGCTCTGAAGGCGAACGCGTGATTTATGGCGACGCAACGCGCCGCGAAGTGCTGCATTCCGTTGGCATCGACAATTCGCGCGTGCTCGTGCTGGCGATTTCCGATCCTGCGGCCACGCGTCACACCGTGTCGCTCGGACGCGAGATGAATCCCGAGATACACATCATCGTGCGCACTCGTTACATGTCGGAGATCACCGACCTACGCGAGCTCGGCGCCGACGAGATCATCCCGGAAGAATTTGAAACGAGCATCGAGATCTTCTCGCGTGTGTTGACGGAGCTCGGCCTGCCGCGCCACATCATTCAACGTCAGGTTGCGGCAATCAGGAGTGAGGGCTACGAGATATTACGCCTGCCGACGTTGCCGATGGTTGAACTGGTCGATATCGCGGAGGCACTCGGTTCAGCGGCCACCGAGACGTTCATTATTCCCCCATTTTCGCCCGCGGCGGGCAAGACGATTGGTGAATTGAAACTCCGAACAAATACGGGTGTCTCCGTTATTGCCGCCATTCACGCCGGCGTCACCGAGATTAATCCGGGTCCGGAAACGCGCATCGACGTCGACGACGTGATCGTTTTGCTCGGAACGCCGGACAAGATTCATCAGGCCATCGAGCAGTATCTTGCCGAGCCGGGCGCCAGGGAAAACATCTTTCCTTCTTTAAGGTAGCTTACGATTGACAAGAATGCGCGAAGGGCTTCTAATGTTTTTTCTCCCGATACCCCCCTTAGATTAAAACCGCCGTGGTCTGGTTTTCCCACGTGAAACCCGAACATGAGTTCCACGCCCACACAACAATCGGAAGATTCCTCCGCACCACCTGAGCTGAACTTTCTCAGCGGCGGCGGCGAAATGGGCGCGCGCATGCGTGCGTTCGACTGGTCCACCAGTCCGGTTGGCCCGGCTGCCGATTGGCCGCAGAGTCTGAAGACGGCGGTTTCGATTTGCATCGGTTCGCGCTATCCGATCGTCATCTGGTGGGGCAATCCCGAGTACACGATGTTCTACAACGACGGGTACATCCCCGTTCTCGGAGTGACAAAGCATCCCGGCTGGTTGGGACGATCCGGGAAAGAGTGTTGGAAGGAGATTTGGTCCACCGTTGGTCCGATGCTGGAAGGCGTGTTTGAGACTGGCGTCGCGACGTGGTCTGAAGATCTATTGCTGGTAATGGACCGGAACATTCCTCGCGAAGAAAACTACTTCACGTTTTCCTACAGTCCGATTCGCGACGATGCGGGCAAGGTGCCGGGGATTTTTTGCGCCTGTTACGAGAGCACGGAACAAGTGATCCGCGGCCGACGCCTGCAAACGCTTCGCGATCTCGGCCGCACCGTGATCGACGTGAAGTCCGCTGAAGAAGCGTGTGAAGCGGCTGCCAGAACGCTCGCAGTAAATCCCCACGACGTTCCGTTCGCATTGCTTTATCTGCTCGACGACGGCGCGCAAAACGCGCCTCTCATTGCCACGACCGGATTCAAAGAAACCAGCAAAACGATTCCCGAACAAGTGGCCTTGAATGAGTCGGCGGCGTGGCCATTCCTCGAAGTCTTCAAGACGGGCAGCGGGGAAATCGTTACCGATCTTATTCCGCGCTTTGGAGCGTTACCCGGTGGTCCGTGGCCTGACTCGCCGGAAGCTGCGTACGTGTTGCCGATTGCGGCTCCGGGAAAGATCAAGCCAACCGGATTTCTGGTCGCGGGACTCAGTCCGCGACGGGTTGTCGACGCCGACTACCGCAGCTTCTTCGATCTGATTGCCGGGCACGTCGGCACCGCAATCGCCAACGCTCGCGCTTACCAGGAAGAACGCAAACGAGCTGAAGCACTCGCGGAGATCGATCGCGCGAAGACGGCGTTCTTTTCAAACGTGAGTCACGAGTTTCGCACACCGTTGACCTTGATGCTTGGACCCCTGGAAGAGGCGTTGACTGAGACGCGGCTGCTACCCGACGTTCGCGAACGTCTCGACGTGGCCCATCGCAACAGCATCCGGCTGCTCAAGCTGGTCAACACCTTGCTCGACTTCTCGCGCATCGAGGCCGGGCGCATCGAAGCGGTTTACGAACGTGTCGACCTGTGTGCGTTGACGAGAGAACTGGCGAGTGTGTTTCGTTCAACAATCGAGAAGGCCGGACTCAGTTTTACAGTTGATTGCGATCCGCTCAGCACGCCGGTGTACGTCGACCGCGAGATGTGGGAGAAGATCGTTTTCAATCTGGTTTCCAACGCTTTCAAATTCACCTTCGAAGGCGAGATTACGGTCTCACTCAAAGAAGAAGGAGATCGCGTTGAGCTGTCCGTGAGCGATACCGGCACTGGAATCCCTGAAGACGAAGTGCAGCACCTGTTTGAACGTTTTCACCGCGTGAAAGGCGCGCGTGGTCGTAGTTACGAGGGATCGGGGATCGGGCTCGCGCTGGTCCAGGAGTTGGTGAAACTGCACCAGGGCAGTGTGAGGGTGGTGAGCGAGGTTGAACGCGGCAGCACCTTCACCGTCAGCATTCCGATGGGGTCGGACCATCTTCCTGCGGATCGTCTCGGCGCTGCAAAAACGCTCGTATCCACAAACCTGCGTGGCGAAGCGTACGTTGAAGAGGTCGCGAAATGGTTGCCGGTGAACGGCGACAGCTTTGCGGTATTGCCGGACCCGAAAATCTCCGCAGCGGACGCGGTCCGGCCGCGCATTCTTCTCGCGGACGACAACGCCGACATGCGCGATTACGTGCGGCGTTTACTCGCAAACAAATTCGACGTCGAAGCGGTTGGCGATGGCGAGGCTGCGCTCGAAGCGGCGCGCGAACGACAGTTCGATCTCGTCTTGTCGGACGTGATGATGCCCAAGCTCGACGGCTTCGGTTTGCTGCACGCGTTGCGCAGTGACGAGAAGACACAAACGATTCCCGTCATCTTGCTTTCGGCGCGCGCAGGTGAAGAGTCGCAAGTTGAAGGCCTCGGCGCCGGCGCCGACGACTATCTCGTCAAACCATTTTCCGCGCGCGAACTGCTGGCGCGCGTTGAATCGCACGTCAACCTTCAGCGCGAACGCAAACGTTCCGAAGAGAAACTGGAACACTTAATGTCGCTGGAGCAGCAGGCACGCGCGAGCGCGGACGTGGCGAATCGAGTGAAGGACGAGTTTCTGGCAATGCTTTCGCACGAGTTGCGCACGCCGCTCAACGCGATCGTCGGCTGGACCCACTTACTGAAAGGTGGGAAGCTGGACGAGAAAGACCTGACGCGCGCAATCGAGGTGATCGATCGCAATGCTGCGGCCCAGCGCGCGATCATCGACGAGCTGCTCGATGTGTCGCGCATCATCACCGGCAAGCTCCAGCTGGACGCAACGCCGGTCGATCCAGTGACCGTACTCGATGCGGCGATCGATGCGATCCGGCCGGCCGCGTTGGCGAAGGGGATCGAGATCTCCGTCTCGATCGAACGCAATCGCGGGCTGGTCGTCGGCGAGGCAGTGCGCCTCCAGCAGGTGATCTGGAACGTGCTTTCGAATGCGGTGAAGTTCACTCCGAAGAACGGGCGTATCCAGGTTGTATTCAAGGTCGCGGGCAAGCAGTTTGAGATTGTCATCAGCGATACGGGCGAAGGCATTGAGTCCGAATTTCTCCCCTACATCTTCGATCGCTTCCGGCAGGCGGACACGTCAGCACGGCGAAAACACGGCGGTTTGGGAGTCGGGCTGTCTATCGTCCGCAGTCTGGTTGAATTGCATGGCGGGGAAGTGCACGTGGTGAGTGATGGTCCGGGTAAGGGGGCGAGGTTCACGATCCTGCTGCCGATCATGGGACTGTCAGACGTGACTAAGACCGACGGGTCCAACGAAATGATCGACTCGCGTTGGAAACAGAACCATGCGCTGGACGATGAGGTTTCGCCAACCTTGTTGAGCGGGTTGAAAGTGCTCGCGGTTGAGGATCAACAGGATACGCGCGATCTGATTATTCTTGCGCTCACGAGGTTCGGTGCGGACGTGAGAGCAAGTGATTCGGCAACTGCGGCGCTGGAAACGATCGCGAACTGGCAACCGAACGTGATCGTTTCCGACATCGGGTTGCCGGAGATGGACGGTTACGACTTCATGCGCGAGCTGCGCAAGCTCGAAGGCGACGGCCAACGCATCCCCGCGATCGCGCTCACTGGTTACGCCGGCGCCATCGACGAGTCGACGGCGTTGAATGCCGGCTATGAATTACATTTCTCGAAACCCATCAACCTCACTGCACTGGCTCACGCCATCGCGAGGCTCTCGGGAAGAGCATAGGGTCAAGCGGCGGTCCTGTTTCTCCGGACAATTGCTTCACAGATCAGTTTGGCAGAGACGCGTACGGCGATCGTGAAGCCGAAGAATGGACCAAAGTCCTGGATGGCCGGCATGCTCGTGATGAACAGTCCCGGTACAGACGTTTGCAGGTGATCGTCGAGCACAGGAAAACCGTTTCGCGTTTCCATTTGGGCCAGGATGTTGCCTGCCGACAAGACCGGCACCCGTGAGATGTCGACCTTGTAACCGGTGGCCAGGACGACCTTGTCGCAGATCATCTCTTCGCCGTTGCTCATGGTCACTGCCAACGCGCCATTCTGTTCGACAGCTTCAACCAGTTCAGTGTTCGGCAAAATTCGCACGCGTTCGCCTGCAATGCGTGGCGCTAACCAGGGCTCGAGCTTGAGCCGACCTTCGGCCCATTGTCTTCGACTCACATCGTCCTTCTCAGCTTGTGATAGTCGTCGAAACCAGTTTGGATTGTCGGCGATCGCGTCGACGAGCGGATTCACCCACGACCAATCAGATTCTTCGAACGCGGGTGTGTCGTGCCGATGTGAAATGTAGATTGCGCTCGCGCCGGCTTCGACAAGCAGTGCGGCCCATTCGAACGCGCTCTGGCGTCCGCCGACGATCAGGTAGCGTGTGTTCGCCGCGGCGGAGAAGTCGGTAAAGTCGCAGGTGTGGGTATAGCGATCTTCGGGCAGTCGCGCTTTCAGTCCGTCAGGGATGTTGGCAAAGTGTTTGAAGCCCGGCGCGAGTGCAACCTGCCGCGCACGGATCGTGTCGCCGTCGACGGTTGTCGCAACGAAGCCATCTGTGTGATCCAGTCGCTCGATGTAAGACGGCAGCGTAGTAATCTGTTTTTGCTTCTGAAACCAATCGGCATACGCGAGATAAAACTCGAGTGAAAGCGGCTCGACGTCACGCGTAGTTTGCCCGCGCGATTCGAGAAACTTTTCAATCGTGTGAATGTTGACGGGATCGAGGTGCCAATCGCATGCCGAACGCAGGTACATCCCAGCCGGCATGTTCTTCCGCCAGAACTCCATCGGTCGCCCGACGACGAGATGATCGATTCCGAGATGCGCCGCTTGCGCCGCGATCGCCAGGCCAAACGGCCCGGCGCCGATTATCAGCAGGTCTGTTTCGTCAGTTTGCATTATGATTCAATGAGTGACTAAAACATGGCACGAATTTTATTGATAAGCAACTCGACCCTTTTCGGCAGCGGTTACCTGGACCACGCGGAGACGGAGATCCGCGATTTTCTCGGCGACATCCAGCGCGTGCTCTTCGTTCCGTTCGCGCTCTACGATCGCGATGCTTATGCGTTGACTGCGCGCGATCGATTCAAGCAGATGGGATACGAATTGACGTCCGTGCACAACGCGAGCGATCGATTTAAGGCGGTCGCAGAGACGCAGGCGATCTTCATCGGCGGCGGCAATACGTTTCGTTTATTGAAGACGCTTTACGATCAGTCGTTACTTGACCCGATCCGGCAGCGCGTTGCCCAGGGCATGCCTTATATCGGTTCCAGCGCTGGTTCGAACGTCGCCGGACCGACGATAAAGACGACCAACGACATGCCCATCGTGCAGCCGCCGTCGTTCGACGCGCTCGGACTCGTGTCGTTTCAGATCAACCCGCACTATCTCGATCCCGATCCGAATTCGAAGCACATGGGCGAGACGCGCGAGAAACGAATACTCGAGTTTCTGGAAGAGAACGACACGCCGGTGCTGGGTTTGCGCGAGGGCGCTATCGCGCGTTTCGAGAACGGCTCGACGGTGCTGAAAGGCTCGACCGGCGCGCGGATCTTTCGCCGCGGTCAGCAACCAATCGAGACCCTTCCCGGCGATCAGTTAGACGAGTTGTTGCGTTAGACGTAAAATCCGTTGTCAAAAAAGCGGCTACCCAGTTCTTGAAAGTTAAATCCAGACGAGGATCGACAACTAAAACATGTCAACTACTCTGCCAAGCGAGTCCCAGCGGTTGGTATCACTCGACGTTTTTCGCGGCATCACGATCGCCGGGATGGTTCTGGTAAACAATCCGGGTTCGTGGGAACACATCTACTGGCCGCTCGAACACGCGCAGTGGCACGGTTGGACGCCGACTGATCTCGTCTTCCCGTTCTTTCTCTTTATTGTCGGCGTCGCGATCCCGTTGGCGTTTGCCAGTCGCGTCGAGCGTGGCGGCAGCAAGCGCGACCTGTACCTCAAGATCATCAAGCGCACGTTGATCATTTTCGCGATCGGACTGTTCCTGAATGCGTTTCCGCATTTTCCGGTTGCGGAGTTGCGCATCCCCGGCGTGCTGCAACGAATCGCCGTCTGCTACTTCTTCGCGTCGATCATTTTTATCAACACGCGGATCGCCACTCAGATCGCCATCACTATCGGGTTGCTGATCCTTTACTGCGTGATTGTGAACTACATCCCCGCGCCGGGTTTTCTTGCGGGTGATCTCACGAAAGAGGGAAGTCTGCCGTCGTATATCGATCGCATCGTGTTTGGACCGAATCACGTTTGGCGGCAGGCGAAAGTTTACGATCCGGAGGGCATTCTGAGCACGATTCCCGCGATCGCCACGACGTTGCTGGGTGTGCTGACGGGAACGTGGCTGCGCGGCGAGAGGACGCGCTTCGAAAAAGTTGCGGGAATGTTCGTTGTAGGCGCCGCTTGTATCGCGATCGGTTGGGCGTGGAACGCGTTCTTCCCGATCAATAAAGCGCTATGGACCAGTTCGTACGTGCTGTTCAGCGGCGGACTCGCGTTGCAGTTCCTCGCTGTGTGCTACTGGTTGATCGACATCAAGGGTTATCGCCGGTGGGCCAAGCCGTTCGAAGTCTTTGGCATGAATGCAATTGCGCTGTACGTCGGCGCGGGAATCATGGCGGATCTGCTTGGCGTGATTAAGGTACACGGTAACTCGCTCGGCTCGTGGATTTACGAGAAAGGTTTTGCGTTGTCGCTGTCGCCGGTCAATGCGTCGCTCGCGTTTGCGATCGCGTTCGTGCTGTTTTGGTTACTGTTGATGTGGATCCTTTATCGACGACGGATCTTTCTCAAGATTTAGTTTTGCTTCATCAATGAGACTATTGTTGCCTTCATAACTCAACGGTGTTGTGATTGGTTGAGGTGGGTACTGATGCCGTTGATAAACGGGGTACGCCTCGGTGCGAAGATGCGCCAGCATGTGATGACCACGCCGCGTTGCGCGTTCGTGACGCAAGGCGGAGATGTCGACCGGCGCGACGACGATGCGTTCGCCTGGTCCGGGGGATGCTTCCGCGAGTAGGCGCCCGTCGAAGTCGACGATCTGACTGCCGCCCGGCCACGAGTACGGCGGGTAATGCTTTAAACTCGCGCCCTGGTTTGCGGCCACGACGTACGCCAGGTTCTCGAGCGCGCGGCAGCGATTGACGATGGTCCACCAGGCCATCGGTTCCGTCGCACCCCACGGGTCCATGTACGCCGAAACGCGAATCAAGACTTCCGCGCCGTTCGCCGCCAACTGCCTCATCGCTTCCGGAAACAACCAGTCGTAACAGATCGCGCAGCCGAGTTTTCCGATCGGGGTGTCGGCGACCGGGAAGAGTGGTTCGTCGTAGTCGGGTAGATCGTGCGGGCTCGTGTGGACTTCGTAGGGAATCCACGTGTTGACCTTGCGATACTTCTGAATCAGTCCTTCCGGTCCAATCAGGCACGTCGTGTTGAAGACGTGTCCCGGCCACGTCGGATCGATCTCCAGCATCGAGCCGCTTTGAATGTAGATGTCGTGCTCTTTCGCTTTTTGTTGCAGCCGCTCGGTGTGCTCGTTCGGGATCGGAATGGCGAGTTTGTCGAGCAGTTCAGCAACTGTGACGAAGACGGGAGCGGCATGCGCAAACTCGGGAAAGACCACGAGGCGTACGGGCAGAAACGGAGCCGCGCCCGCGACCGCCGAATCAATCATGGACAGCATGCGTTCCGTGTTCGCGCGCATCGAACGGCGATCGAGCGGGTTGGGAAAGTCTGTCTGGCACGCGGCCGCTGAGTACCTGATGATTTCTTTAAACACGGATTTCAGACAAACCTCACTTCACTAATTCAAGCGCAATCGACGGCACGGGCGATTTGACGATTCGCGTGTTGTAGGTTTCGAGATACCTGCGGCGCGCGGGCGTGAGCGGATAACGCTCGGGCCAGGTGTACGGATACCTCGTCATGCCATGGAACGGCAGTGGTCCAATCTGATCCGGACTCGCCGAGTTGATGTCCATCTCCTTGCTGAAGCCGTCCGCATAGAGCAGGAACGTGCGGGTCCATCCGTCAGGCAGCGGCGGCAGTTTGTCCTCCGCGAACGATAGAACCAATTCGTCGCCCGGCCGCGAGATCGCAAACATGTCATCGACGGAATGCAGCAGCTCGCGCACGTCGCCCTCGCGTGTGTAGCGTCCCGTCATGACTTTCCACGGCGACGTGAACGACACGTTCTTGTAGTCGTACGTCATTGGCTGACGAGCGTCGGGCGAGTGTTCGAGCGAAAAGCCGCGCCAGCGCAAGTTGGCGACGAACGGCGCGAGTCGCGTCAGGCGCGTCGGGAAGTCGCCGTTGGAAGTGTCGACGAGGATCTGGTCCCAGTAGATGCGCATGTTGGTGACGATACGCACCTCTCGGCTGTCGCTTAAAAACTTGCCCGTCAGATCGACGACGATTGTTTGCGGACGCCCGACCGGAATGCCGATGTTTTCGATGACCGTTTGCCACTGCCCACGTTTGTCTTTCACTTGCAGCGCAGGCAATTGCAGACTCTTGCCGCTTTGCGAGGCGGCGAGGTTGTCGCTGGACCATGCGTAATCCGTCCAACCAGTCAGCAGCAGCAAGGTTCGGCCGTCGTGCTTGTTTAGTCCGAGAGTCAGGGTGTGTTCGTCGGCGAAGCCGCGTATCTGATGCAACTTGAAATCATCGGGATATTGTCGATCGACTCGGGCGATGCGGGGGAGCACGTCGTGGCCTTGTTCGTCGATGGCCGATAACGGCGGTTGCGCGTTGCGCGTTGCGAAGAGTTTGAATTTCGGCGGCGGCGCCGTCAGACCTTCGTTGGGGTAGACCTCGACAGCCCGCGGGTGCGCCACCGCGATCAACTCGACATGATCGAGAAATAACGCTTCTTCGAGTTCGTTTGTGATACGCAAGTCGTAATGGCCGTTCCGCGGCTTGAATCGATCGCCGTCGATGCGAACGTACTCATCGGGGTCGGGCATGTTGTAACTGCCGGGAGCGTCGAGGTGGCCCATCTCGCCGCCGCCGAGAAAGTCGGTCACAAACTCGAAACGCTCGCCGTTCCAAACATAAAGATAAGGGCACGACGACGGTTTGCGGTCCAATTCCGTGAGCGACACGGCGAGCGCCGTCTTGCTGGTTGAGCCGGCGGCGATTTCTGTTTCCGCCTGGACGATACCGGCCGGCCACAACACGCGCACTGCATCAACACTCGTTCTCTTGCCAAGTCCGAAAACAACGTCAGCCGGCGCGGGCGCCGGATACGCGGAATACGTTTCGAGCTTCTGCGACAGGCTGCCGGAACGGATTTCGATCTTCGCGCCGACACCGGTGCGATTACTAACGCGCCCGGTAAGTCCCACACGCAACGAGTGATTGACGTTGCCGCCATTGTTGCGCGCGACTTTCAACCCGCCGCCCGGAACGCCGAACACCAGGTCCGTGTCGCCGTCGTTGTCGAGATCGCCAGACGCAAGCACCAGCGAGCGCATGGTGGGCAGCAGCACTGATACCTGGACATTTCCGCTGCCCGCGTTCCGTACAAGAAGGACGCCCTTGTCTGACGCCATCACAAGATCGAGCAATCCATCATTGTTGAGATCGATAAACTGCGACGCATTCGGAGGCAGCACGTCCGCGCCCGAAGGCACGAGTTGAAAACGCTCTTTACCATTACTGAGCGCGAGACCGGCGCCGCCGATATAAAAATCCGTGAAGCCGTCTTTATTGAAGTCGCCGGCGGCAACGCAGGTGGCGCCTTTGACGTCGCCAAGTCCGACGTCTGTGGCCACATCGCGAAACGTGCCGTCGCGCATGTTGCGCCACAACGATACTTTTTCATTTGCCGCGACGAGAAGATCGACGTCACGCCGGTTGTCGAAGTCGGTGGGCACCACGGCGCGCCCGATTCCGTGGTCCGCGACTTTCGCTTCCGCTGTTTGATCGGTGAACGTGCGATCACCGTTGTTACGCAGCAGCAGATAAGGATGACCGGCGATGAAGATGTCGAGATCGCCATCGTGATCGTAGTCGACAAAAGCAGTCGCGCCCGTGCCCGAGGGATACGGCGGGATCTTCGCGGCGGCAGTTACGTCAGAAAAACTGCCGTTGCCGTCGTTGTGATATAGGGTTGAGGTTCCAGGGCGCACGACGAAAAGGTCGGGACGACCGTCGTTATCGAAGTCGCCTGCAACGGCGCTGGTTCCGGCGTTGGTCGCCGCTTTTGCGAGTGCTCCGGCGCTCGCAGTCACATCAGCAAACTTGCCGGCGCCGTCGTTGCGCGCGAGTCGCTGACGCACACCAGCTACTTCAAACAGATCGAGATCGCCGTCGAGGTCGTAGTCAAACAACAGTACCGCGCCATTTGATTGCGTGCGATCGACGTCCACCGGCCAATCAGCGGTGGGCAACACACTCGACGTCACATCAGTGAATGTAATTGCGGGCGAGTTTTGGTCGATCAGCTCCGGTTCGGCGCCTGTCGAAGAGATCGCCTCCGCGTAGCGACCCTGCTCGAGGTAGTTCGTTCCCAGGGTCGTGCCGCTGCCGCGTTCACGCAACGCTTGAAACTGTTGAATTATCTCTTGACCTTCTTCTCGTTGCCCGGAACGAATCAACGCGGTGCCGAGGTTGTACAGAGCCGTCGTGTTGTAAGGTTCGGCGGCAAGACCCGTACGTAGCACGGTGACTGCTTCGGCATACTTGCGTTGCTGCGCGTAAAGCTGACCAAGATTCACATTCGCGCCGACGTCCTGAGGATCGATTGCGAGCACTTTTTGAAACGCGGCGATCGCTTCCGCCGGTTTGTTCTGCGTTTTGGCCATCAACCCCAGGACATATTGCGGTTGTGGCGCGGTTGGCGCGGCCGTCGCGGCGCTTTGCAGTTCGCGCTGCGCGGCGACAAGATCCGGCACATTGAACAACGCGATCCCGAAATTGATGCGCGCGATCGTTAGCGCCGGATCGAGTTGCAGCGCGCGTTTGAAGGCATCGGCTGCTTCCTTGTATTTGTACTGTTCGAGCAGCGCGACGCCGATATTATTCGCGCGATACGCCTCTTCACGGGCGGAAGTTTTTGGCGGGGTGTTTTGACTAGGAGCAGCGCTCTGGTCTATTAATGAGGCCGCCACACAGAAGACGATCGTCAATCCCGGCAGCAGAACACGAGTTTTAAAGTGCTTCATAGATGATTCCGGTCGAATATATCAAACACAAACGCATAGTACACATTCTGTTGTTAATCGCTGCGCTCGTGCTGGCAGGTTGTCGACCCGCGAGCACGCTGCCGAGCAGAGGCACGAGCGAATACAACGAATTGGTGCGGACGTTCTATATCGGACTCGCCGCGCTTCAGGTTGGACACGATGTTCAGGCTGACAGCAAGCTCGCGCAGTTCACGCAACTCGCCGCGACGGAACCAGCCGGTTGGGCCAACTGGGGCCTGCTCGCGTTGCGCCAGCGAAACTTCGACACCGCCAGCGAGCGACTCGAACGCGCGCGTAGTCTCGCGCCTGACAACTCCGACATTCAGTACTTGCTCGGTTTGCTCGAAAGCAGCCGCGGCAAGTCCGCGGAAGCGATCGCCGCGTTGCGCAAAGCCGTCGAGTTAGATCCGAAAAATCTGTTTGCCGTGTCCAAGCTGGCGGAAGAAATCGAGCGGCAGGGTGACGAGCAGAGCACGGCGGAAGTTCAATCGCTGTTACAGAAGATTCTCGCTGCGCAGCCAAACAACATCGCCGCAATCGTCGAACTCAGTCGCATCGCAGCGAAACGTGGCGACGCTGAAACGCTCAAGAACGCGGTCGGTCAGATACAGTCGCGTTCGACGGCGTGGCCGTCTGAAGTGCAGGAACAAGTGAAGGCGCTTGACGAGTCGGTGCGCAGTGGCGACCTGCGTGCGGCTGCTACGCGCACCAGTTTTCTCCGCAACGTTTTGATGCGCGTTCCGGAATACCGGCGCGATCTTGGCGCGTTCAAACCGCCGCCGGGTGAAGAGGCTGTCCCGTTCACTCACTTTCTGCGTCTTGAATCGCCGGTGTTTCAAACCGCGCCGGAAGATGGCTCGATCAAGTTCACGCCGCAGCCGGTGCCGAATGCGGATCCGGCGCAGAAGGATTGGATCGGGGCGATCGCGTTGAGTGGCGAAGGTGGACCAGTCGTCGCAACTGCCTCGGCGCGCGAAGTGCGCCTGACGAGTGGCGCGAGTTTTCCGTTTCCCGGTGGGCCGTCGAATACGCCACCTTCATTCGACAGCATCTTGCAGATCGACTTCACGTACGACTTCAAAACCGATCTCGTGCTGGCCGGCGCCGGCGGCGTGCGACTGCTGCGACAGGAGAGTCCGTCTTCTTTCACTGACGTCACCGCCGAAGCGAAACTTCCCGCGAACGTCGTCGGCGCGGCTTACACCGGCGCGTGGAGTGCGGACATCGAAGC
>DATANW010000290.1:0-2333 GCA_036266055.1 Pyrinomonadaceae bacterium
CTCGGATAGTTCTTTGCCGATTCCTTCCGTTTGAAGTCCAGCACTTTCCTCTTTAAGAATCTCGTTTTGCTTTACCAAGATTTGCCGCCTCCTCGAGTCAGTGTAGTTAATATATGTTGTTGCTAGACCACGTGGCAATCAAAATATCGGATCACACGTTCGTGGTAATTCGGTCACCGCCAATGCTCAACGACCATCCTGGACCGCCTTTGGCGGTTCCGTTAGAACCAGGCGCAGGGTGCGTCTTTCAGACCGCGATAGATCAGCTCTGACGAACAACTTGATATTCGGCGAGAGCTGTTTAATCGCCTCCTCCACAGAGAGCTTTGAGATATTGGCATCAACCAAATCCATCTTTTCGTCCTGGATGTCGACAGGAATACCGACGACTTCACCAATCTTGAGCAGGATGAGCGGCAGCGGTTGCTGCTTGGCTTTCACACTCAAGATGTAGTCTTGATAAGTCACACGGAGCGGCTGTTCTTCCTTCTTTTCGTCCGACTCCGGTTCGACTCCATCTTCGGTATTGCCTTCAATCAACATGGACTGCGTCGAGCCGTGGACCACGGCTGACAAGGGGGGCTCACCTTGATTGACATCGTATAAGAAGATGCCCAACGCGCGCGGCGGGTTTTGCCCGCTGCTGTCGATCTCATAATCGACGTAGACGGTTGGGGAGAGTAACTGAAGCGCTGGTTCAAGGGTAAGTTCGCTGAACTCGATCGAGAGGGGCTCTTTCTGTCGTTCTGTTCCGAGAAACACGGGTGTCTTCAAACGCTTTGAGAGGTCCTGGGCCACATCCGCCATATTCGCCTTATCCGCTTTCAGCGAGATGTTCAGGATCGGTCGCGTTTTGACCGTCAGTGTGTACGGTTTGACGCCTGCTTTGGTTGTTTGTGTTTTGGCGTCCTTCTCGGCGGGCTTTTTCTCAGGTTCGGCTTGCTGCGAGAAAGTGACCGCGGCGCATAACAACAGCACCAGGGCAGCAAACACACTCTTTACATACGCACGATTTACTACTGATTTCAAAATCTTTTCCCTTTGACCTTGCGGGTGAACACACATCAGCCGGACGACTGACCCCGCTCAATTGGTTTGAAAGCTAGCACGTGCGAAAAAATCCGTCAAATTTTGATTAACAGCATTTTCATTACTAATGACTGCCGGTTCGAAACAGCAGTCGAAACGGTCGCACGAGGTAATAAGCAAACGCCGGCAAAGCGTGAGCGCCGATGTCGCCGTCGGTGGGACGCAGCATGTGGACCAGGTAGCGAGTGCGGGCGCTGAGGCTCTTCCGCACACCGAGGTTGTATTTGAAGACCTCGACGGGAGTCGCAGGAACATGCTCCGGGCGTTTAAAAAGATTCGCGGTGACGTTGAATGCGAGTGGATCGAGACGTCTGTCTGCGTCGCAACGTCTCTTCACTTCTGCCGGCAACGGAGCGTCGAGAAGTTTTTCTGCGAGATGGAGACCGAGCAGGAACATTCGTTCGCTGTCGGCTCTTGCGGCACGGTCGAGCAGTGCAGTCCAATTCAGATTGTGGCGTGAGATCAGTTCAGAGACGTCGCAGATCCAGCCGAGTCGCTCCCACAAGTGCCGCGAGCCGTGGACGCACAACGAAAACAGCAGATCGTCGGCGGAGAAGGTTTTCACCGTCCTGCCGTTGAGTTCGAAGTCGACGAGATCATTCCAGAGCGTTTCCCCCTGGACCGTTGAAGCAAACAAGTGCGGCGCGACTTCCCAGTGCAGCTCGACGATCAAGCGTCGATTGTCTTTCGTGAACTGAAGGTTATGTTGCGTGCGAAGCAGGAGCTCCTGCTGTTCAGCGGTTAGTGGTTTCGCGAGTGCATAGCCGTCGGCGACCAGAAGGTCGCGCGCGCGGGCGACGTCGTGTTTCCTGACGATCACGTCGAGATCGACGAAACGACGTAGCGCAAGATCGTCGTAGGCGAACAACGAGAGTATTGGACCTTTGTAAGGAATGGCTGCGACGCCCGCGTCGCCGAACAGCTTAATCAAGCGGCAGAGTTCGGCAGTCAGTACGACGTTGCGCGCGGCGTTTTCGAGAGAATGTTTTTTGAATTGCTGAAGATGCTCGGGCGAGACGTGATCTTTTAATTGCCCATAGACAAGCGGTACCACCGCATGGCGTCGAGCCAGTAAAAAGAAATAATCCCAATCGATCTGTTGTGAGGTAAGCGATCGAATGCGCGCAGGTGAGCCATTCGTTCGTGCGCAAGCCAATAATAATTGATTAACCGAACTACTCATTAACCTTCAGGACCGCGAGAAACGCCTCCTGCGGGATCTCCACGCGCCCGACTTTCTTCAT
>DATANW010000291.1:0-1870 GCA_036266055.1 Pyrinomonadaceae bacterium
TAGAGAGCCCCGTAGTCTTCAGGTTGAAGATGTAGAAGCCATCGCTGAACCTGAAGTTGTTGTCCTCGTTTGCATTCCCAGTTGCGATCACGTCGCCGTAAGCCGACGTCGAGACCTGCTGGACGTTGACTGCGTGGAGGACTGTTCCTGCTGACGATACGTTATTGCCGTTGCCGTCGCAGAGCTGAAGCTTGATCGGGTAAGTCGCTCCGCTCTTCACGGCTTTCGTCGGATCGTAGAGGATGCAGATGTTGAACGAGACCGACAGCGTGCCCGTGCCGCTGCTCGCTTGGGTGAAAGCACCACCGCTGAACTCACCGGTGATCGTCAGCGTTTGCGGCGCAGTGCCACCCGGCAGAATGTAATTCGCCGTTGCTGTTCCACCGGATACGTTTCCAACCACCGGCGAGCCGATGACGTTGTTGCCCGAGTCTCTGACGGTGAAGGTCACGGTGCCTTCACTGATCAGCGACGACGGAGCAGTCACATTCGCCACGTTCGCGTTCAGCACCACAGTCTGGTCCGTCGCACTAAAGACGGCCGCAGCATTAGCGACGGTGGTTGACGTAGTCGCGGCCGGGAACTTGAAGTAGCCGACCGGCATGTCGTGATCGGAGTTTCGTTCCGGCCGCGTTGCATCACCCGCGAACGCTGCGACTTCAGGGAAGTCGGAGTTGTTGCGCGCGATGTGGTAACGCGTATTGATCGCCTGAGCAGCGGTGTTGAGGAGCATGTGGTCGATAGCCTGCGGCGTTCCTTCGAAGATAAAGCTGTAACGTTGGTCGGCCGGCAGCGTATCTGTCAGGTTGATAAAGTCGGGATTGACGAGATCCGGACTCGCATCCACCACCACCTGGTCATCCGCGGTCGGCGTGCCTTTGGCGGTCGCGATCGGATCGGTGTACCCATCGTTGAATTGATACGCGTTGTAATCGCCGATTGAAAGCACCGGCGTTCCAGGATTGTCAGTCTGCAAACCTTGCAGCAGGTTCGCCAGGAACTCACCTTGTGCCTTGCGCTTCGCCCGAACGCGATTGCCCTCGGCCCCAATCACCTCGATATCGATAAACGATCGGAGATGGTTGACGACGACGATGATCTGACGCGGATTTGGTGTCCCCGCATCCACGGTCGCACGCAGCACGAGCGGTGGACGATCGTTGAGCAACGCCGGAGCGTTGGTGTTCGGATCGATGAACGTGTTGCAGGTCGCAGCCGTGCCGTCGCAACCGGCGAGCTCGATCTGCGTCACGCTGTCGATCTGAATGCGCGAGGTCTTGACGAGGAAACCGACATCCTGATCGGCATCGCCGCTGGTTCCATCGTTTTCGATCAGATGTGCCTCGTAGTGAACGCCGGAGATGGCTTCGATCTCGTTGGCCAGAGCTTGCAGGCCGCTGAGTTCGAAGATCTCGATTGTGCCGATGACGTCCGGAAGATGCAGCACGTCGCGGATAGCCAGCGCAGCCTTAGCGCGTTGCGTGGCGTTGTTGTTGAAGTTCTCGATGTTGTAACCGGCAACGGTGAACTCGCCCGCCGTGGGCGTTGGCACCGGTATGGCGCTCATGTTCGGCGACGCGCCTGGTGTCGTTTCCGGCAACACCTTGTAGTCGCTGAACGAGAAGTCGAGCGGACCGGTTATGTTTGTGAGCGTCACGTTCGAAGTGACGTTGAGTCGCGTCGAACCAATCAAGCCGTCAGTGTCGACCATGATCCGCTCGGGATTCTTGTCCCAGATCGGAATGCAGCAGTCGACCAAACCGGACGTCGGATCAGGGGGCACGGTTAAGCCGAATTCGATACCGGGTTCGCGTATCGGTCGCGCCACGCCGTCGAGCACGGTGAAGATCTCACCAAACTCGTTTGTCGG
>DATANW010000292.1:0-5039 GCA_036266055.1 Pyrinomonadaceae bacterium
ACTACTTTAGTCGTCTTGTCGTTGAACCGGACGAGAGCGATGGTCTGCGGGATTGGATGCGTTGCTGTCCACTGCGTCCGGAGCTTGATTCGATCGGGCAATTGCTTCCCACCCTGATGAGTCAGGAGAGAGGTGGGGGAATGTTCTGCCAGATGGTCGGCACCTGGTTACGGCGGCACGGCGTCAACGGAATGATCTTTCCTTCCGTGCGGAATAATCCAGGTGTTGAAGTTAAGGACGGGCAAGTAGTTGATTGGCATGGGTGGAATTTCGTCGACTACCGGGAAGCGCCCGAATCGCACTTCGTTGCGTTCCTCGACATGTCGGATTATTGGGAGGACAAGGTAAGAGTTGGTTTGGGTCTCGGCGTCGGACAGTTGCCGGAGTGGGATCCGTATTTCAACGTCTCTATCGACTACGCTGACGAAGGAGAACGGCGGGGTTCGTGGAAGGTGGACGGCACGATCGGGGTACGGTTGGCGATAATAGAGGCCGACCTCAAAAAGTTCGCAGCGGTGCGGCCGGAGGACAACAAGCGGTCGACTCAGTGGATTGCCGACCTGCCATTAGGCGCCGACGTAAAGGAATGGGTGAAGCTGTTTGTAACTCAGCAATATTCGGAATGTGTGACTCGCGGCTTGGGACTGTTACCGCATATCGAGAATTTTGAGGTTCTCCAGATGTTCCTCATCAGCCTTCAGCGGCGCGGCAAAGAGCCGGCGGGTGGGGGCTGGGCGGCGGACGAGGTGCTTGAACAGCTTGGACCTCAAATCCTTGCAAGCCACCAGCATTTGCCTGACCTGTACACGCTTCTCGCGGTCACGCTGGGCGCGTTGGAGCCCGACGCAGCCCTGGCAGCGACTGAGGATCGAACCGAGCGTTGCCGGATCCATTATTACGCAGCCGCACGCCTGATTTCGCAGGGGCTAAACGATGAAGCGCTTTTGCACCTCGACGCGTGCATTGAATCTTCCGGGGAAGCACTTGAACCTCACCTCGCACTCGAGGAACGCGAGTCAATTCAGTTCGTCCGAACATAAGAACTCAGTTTAGTGCGCTACGGCCAGTTGTCACTGCGGTGGAGGATTCAGTCTGACGATCAGTGTTGAGCTGGTAGATGTTCATAACAACTAGCTGCTGTGGGGCGAACAATATGAACGCAAGATGTCAGAATTGCTGACGACTCAGAGGGACCGTCTGTGTTGCTGGAAATTATCATCCCCAGCTTTTCCTGGAGTGTCGTTACTCATTGCCCACGCTCACCTCGCCCGCTTCTCCGGTACGGATCCAGCCTTCGCCGACTTGTTTGAAGCGCTCAATGCCCACTGCTACAAACGACGTACTCGAGCGGTCCCACACAAATCTTTCGACAGCGATCTCCGGAAAAGCAATGTGAATGACATTGAACGAGTTTGCTTCGCCTCTTTCGCGCGTCGAAGTGGCGGTGCCCGCTTGCACGACGAGCGCCGAATGTCCCTGAAGCTTGTATCGCTGGGTGTGACCAGTGTGACTGATGTGCAAATGGCCCGCTAGAAACAGATCAGCGCCGCAATCGGCCAGTGCCGTCATCGCCATTTTTGCTCTGCCCACCAGATGCCGGTCGTGATAGCCTTCAGGTAGATCGAAAGGGTGATGCGTCACGACGGCCTTCACGACATCAGTTCCCAGGGCGCACAACCTTTCTCGCAAACGACTAACCTGGTCCTGGTTGATGCGACCGCCTTTAAATACCGACGAGCGGGCGGTGTTCACACCCACGACGACCATCTCCTCGTCCGCATAAACCGGCTGCAGATCGGTCGTAATGTAGCGCCTGTATTTTGTTAACGGCTCGAAGAAGCGGGCAAAAACATTATGAAGAGGAATGTCGTGATTTCCCGGCACGACGATTTGCGGCTTTGGCAATGCATCCAGAAATGAACGAGCTTGCCGGAACTGCTGCGAGCGCGCGCGCTGTGTGAGGTCGCCGGAGATGGCGATGAGATGCGGTTGAACTTCGCGGACAGTTCTGAATAAGGGATCGACCAGAGCAGGATTCATTCGGCCGAAGTGCAAGTCTGATAGATGAAGTATCCTGCGCATCGTCGTTCAGTCACTTGACCCTGCTGCTGCCGGCACAATCACTCGCATGGCGCGCGAACGGATGCGGTATCGAAGCGGCGGCTGCATTACGTCGAGCTCGCCGTCAAGAGCGATCCGCAGTCGTTTATGACGTGTTTCTATCTTGACCTCCTTAGACGAGAGGGCCAGAAAATCCTTGTCGTCGCGTAACCGTCCAAACAGCGCCCTCACGGCCAGGCCGATGAGCTTCAAGCGGCTGGTTCCGTGTGTTATGTAAACGCTGAGCACGCCTCGATCGAGCCGATCGCGTAAACCGATATCGAATGATTCCATCCCATACTCATTATTACCCACAAACACAAAGGGAGTCGTTCGATCAATGAATTCACCGTTGACACGGAGTCGAACGTCGAGAAACGGATAGCGGCGCAAGGCCTGAATTGTGGCCCAAACGAACGCGGGCCACTTGCGGGAGCCAAGTCGCTGAAGCTTTTCCCGTTCGCGCACGATGACGGGATACAGACCCAAGCTGGAGTTGTTAAGAAAGATCCGGTTGTTTACTTCCGCGACATCAACTTCGGTTGTATGACCGGCGACGATCGTTTGGGCCGCGGTTTCGAGGTCGAAAGGAATCTTCAAGTCTCTGGCGAAATGATTGAGCGTGCCGAGCGGTAAGACACCGAGCACCTTGTTGCTATCAACCACCGCCGCTGCTACTGAACTGATAGTTCCATCGCCTCCGCCCGCCACGATTGCTTCATAAGAACCACGCGCCGCCTCGCGCGCGAGTTCAGTCAGTTCAGCGCCGCTGTGGGCGACCGACAGATCGAAATCGACGTGATTTGCATGGAAAGTTCGGGTCAGGACTTCGCGCGTTCTATCGTCGACGCCGGCGCCGGCTTTGGCCGAAATGATGATCTTCAATGGCGTCAGAGACATAACGGTCGTTGTAAGGGGAATTCCTTACGGGATTGTCATTTTTAGATAAACTTCGCGACACCACGCACATTTTTGCAAAGCGCGTACGGGAGTACCGACAAAACTTTCAGTCGGCTTGGTCGATGTGCCTGAAACGGGAGTCGGTGGTGACGGCTGGGACGGCGATGTTGACGGGAGAAGTTTGTAGGTTCACGTAACCGTCACGATAAAGGGCAGTCAAACGCTGGGATGTGAAGTCTGGTCGGAGGAGCACAGTTTTCAATTCCCTTTGGCGGAAAAAGAAAAGTTAAAGTAACACAGTAAGAGAGACCGACGGCCACATGACCACGGGCGTCTGCGGTGAACCCTTCCATTGAGACACGCAGTAACACAACTACGGTTGAGTAATTGCTCTTCAAACTAGCACTTTTGTTTCAGTAAGTTCACCGATCATTGCAGCAACTTAGCCGAATAGGCTGAGAACTGCGAATCTGCGGTAACAATAGTAAGCTTCTCTTCAATACTTTGAGCAATCAGCAAACGGTCGAACGGGTCTTTGTGGTGAAAGGGCAAGCTATTCAATGCCAGGACGTGCGTCAATGCTACAGGCGAAACCATTAGGTCGTTGGTCTCTTGTTGGTTGTTAATAAGCTCTTTCAACGGTAAGCTCAATTTTAACTTACCCAGTTGTATTTTGATCTGCATTTCCCAAACGCTCGCCACACTCAACAGCAGTTCGTTAGCTTCATCTTCCAAAGCGGAAAGTGCGGCGAGTGAAAGTTTTTCTGGTTGATCTACCCACCAGATGAAGATGTGAGTGTCGAGCAGAAGTTTCATTCTTGGCCCAGCCAAAACTCATCAGGTAACGGTTCATCAAAATCTTCGCTCGTCAAAATTGCGCCTCGATTGAGACCCGGTACACGCTTCTTCTTAGAGTGCGCCACAACCGGCACTAGACGCGCCACTGGCGTGCCGTGCTCCGTGATGATTACTTCGTTACCAGCCAAAGCCTGTGCCAGCAAGTCGGGCAATTTGTCTTGAGCTTCATGGACACTAACGGTTTGAGTCATATACTCTCAACTCCTCTCTTAGCTCCGAGAGAGTATAGCATCAGAAGATTTGGATTTGACCGGTGCAAGTCTGCGTTCTCGAAGCACACGACAAGTACAAAGCCAAGGGCCGCTCAAATGAAAGCGGCCCTCGACGGGACGATGAACTTTTGTAGTCCTCTGGTCCCAAGTTCTCGCCTCTGACCCTTCATTTACAAAACATCGATCGGCAGGTGTACAACGAACCCGGCGCTTGGCATGACGTCCTCGCCCGAGTCTTTACTAGCGTTGACCGCTGGTCCCTCATCAGCTGGCGCGCCTGTGGCCAAGCCTTTGTCTAACAATCTTCTTCACCGCCTTCTTCTTCTTCTTCTTCGCTCCGAGCGTGACATCCCATCCCAAGTGAGTTGAGAGCGAGGCGACTTGAGCGTTGATATCGTCGGTACGGATGCCGGCCATCGCTGCAGCCTTCTCGATGTGCTGGCGTGAAATCGGTTTGAGAGGATCGAGATATGGCTGGAGGCCATCTAGGTCTCTCGTTGGAAGGATGCGGCCGAATTCTGAGTGCAACTTGCCGAGTGCGGAACAGGCGACACCACGCGCTTCGCCATTTGAATCCTGGACGGCACGCTGGGCGAGCAGGTCGCGAGTGGCTTGGTCCGTCCACTTCTCCGCCAACGTCCGCAGCGCGACGCCACGCGCATCTCCATTTGAATCCTGGACAGCGCGCTGGGCGAGCAGGTCGCGAGTGGCCTGGTTCGGCCACTTCTCCGCCAACGTCGGCAGCGTGACACCACGCGCTTCGCCATTTGAATCCTGGACGGCGCGCTGGGCGAGCAGGTCGCGAGTGGCCTGGTCCGGCCACTTCTCCGCCAACATTTGCAGCGCCGCACTACGCGCTTCGCCATTTGAATCCTGGACGGCACGCTGGGCGAGCAGGTCGCGAGTGGCTTGGTCCGTCCACTTCTCCGCCAACGTCCGCAGCGCGACGCCACGCGCATCTCCATTTGA
>DATANW010000293.1:0-21489 GCA_036266055.1 Pyrinomonadaceae bacterium
GCGGAGAGATGGACAGCATGTGGGCGCTTTATCGAAGCAATTTTTTCGTGAGAGCAGCTTTCACTTTTGTCGAACCTTTCCCGGTCGGACTTCTGGTAACGCTTATTTCAGCGGTCGCGTTGAGGAAAGGAAGAAAAGAACAACTGTCGTGACGCTTCGGTTGTGTTAAAGTTGCACACCGATGTCACTAATGCTTGCGGAGATCGCCGAACAACCCGGCGCACTCGAACGCACGATCGCCGCCGAACGCGGCAAGATCACAAAGCTCGCTAACACCTTAAAATCGCGCGACATCGATCTCATAGTCCTGGTCGCGCGCGGCAGTTCAGACAACGCAGCGCTCTTCGGTCGCTACCTGCTCGAAATCACTAGCGGCATTCCAGTTTCCTTGTCGGCGCCGTCGGTCCACACGATCTACGGCGCGCGACTGAAGTTGGACCACGCGTTGGTCGTCGGCGTGTCGCAGTCGGGTGAGGGTGAAGACATAAACCGCGTGCTCGAGAACGCGCGCGAGGGCGGCGCTTTCACGGTCGGCATCACCAACGAGCCGAACTCGACCATGACACGTCTGGTTGACGAAGCGTTGTTGACGCATGGCGGACGCGAGCGTTCGGTGGCGGCGACCAAGACGTTTACCGGGCAGATGCTCCTCTTTTATATGTTGGCGGCGGAGTTGTCCGCTTCCGGATCGCCGCGCTTTTCGTTTGAAGCGATTCCGGAGTTCGTCGCGCGGGCGCTCGAACAGAAACCTGCGATACTCGAGCTGGTCCAACGTTACGTGTTCATGGAGAACTGCGTCGTCGTCGGACGCGGACTCGCGTATGCGAATGCGTACGAGTTGGCGTTGAAGTTGATGGAGACGTGCTACGTCGTCGCCGAACGTTTTTCGTCGGCGGACTTTCTGCATGGTCCGCTGGCGATGGTCGAGCGTCACTTTCCGGTGATATTGTTTGCGCCGCCGGGTGTGATGTTGCCGGGAGTGAAGAACCTGATCGAGCGCTTGCGTGAGTTGAAGGCGGATACGTTGGCGATTACGAGCGACCTCGACGCCGCTTCGATCTGTACACGGTCGATCATCATGCCGCGAGAGATAGATGAGTTTCTCGCGCCGATCCCGTACATCGTGCCGGGACAACTGTTCGCCGCTTTGTTAGCGGAGGCTAAAGGTTTAGACCCGGACGCGCCACGTTCGTTATCGAAAGTGACGCGCACACTTTAAAGCCATGAACATCGAGTTAAAAGATCTCTCCCACGGTCCGATTTATGGTCAGGTGAAACAACAGATCGAAACGCAGATCTCTAACGCTTCCCTTCGGTCTGGCGAATCGCTTCCCTCACCCGTCGCACTGGGCCAAAAACTCTCAGTCGACAAAGGCGAAATCCAACGCGCCTACTTCGAACTCGAACAACTCGGCCTGATCGTCAAACACACCGGCAAAGACTTCCTCGGCAAGCCCAAGATCGACTACCGCGTCCGCTGACGACATCAGAAGAACTCGACTCCGCTGGAGCGTACTTCGAGCTCGAACAATTCGGCCTGACCGTCAAACACCGCAAATGTGTTCGGCCGCGTTCACGTCGTGGCGATTAGGAACGAGAGGATCAGATCCAAGAGCGGCCGAATGATGAACCCCAAAGGCGCCGCAACAAGCAACAGTATCAAAGCGATGTTCTTCGACCGCCGCGCTCGTTGATAATCAGGATCGTTAGTCACCAAACTGCCAAACCTCACCTGCCACAGGATCAATAGAACCAGCACGACTATGAACGTGATCACGAATCCCCAATAAACAATCGGCAGGAACGGAACGAAGCTCAGGCCAAGAAAAACAAACATCGCGATGGCGGCGGTCTTGAGATAACTGGCATCGCTACAAGCGCGATTAGTCTTCTCCTGCTGATCGGCAATCATCGCCGCTACTGCCGGATCGACCGGCGTCGAGCAGTAACGGCACTGCGTCATACTGTCGTTGATCATTTCGTTGCAAGCGGGACAACGGAAAGTGCGAGGATTTGCGAGCATGAGTTTGTCTCCGGCGACTAAGATGTAACAATGAGCTTTATAACATTTGTGGTATCAATCCATCTGTCCATAAAATGCGCTTGCTAGAACGGGTTGATTTCCAGCCAACCACTACAAGACTTGAGTAGTCATTGAATTCCAAGTTTCTCACATTCAAGCCTCGCATCTTGCACTCTACATGCAGACGAGCACGGAATTGCACATATCGAGCGACCATCTTCTCCGGTCCCGGGAATGCAACCTTCCTGAGGTCTGGAGAATTACGAAGCCAGTTGCGAACATTGCGAATCATGATCGAGGAATCGTTATTGTGACTCCTCACATCTTGTCATGAGATATCTGAACAAAATTTCTGGTATCGGTGTTCTACCTTGTCGAGAACCAATGCTCGCTTGCTACGGTCTAGATCACTGCCGTACCGTTTCGCTCCCAACCAAATTCCTAGTTCAAGCGGCATATTAAAGCGCGGTAACCGGTTTTTCGTATCCAGGGTGACACTTGATATGTCGTGAATCCCATACTTACTCTCGTGAATGAGTTTGTAGATCGTCTCTACGCGAGGCGTAGAAGAATCTTCATCTTCCTTGGCGGAACGAGCAATGAAGCCACAATCATGGATTGCGAAAATGGCGGCCTCGAACAGACGTTTATAAGACCTGTCGAATGGGACGTTGAGGAAGACCGAGTTGTTATATGCCACCGTTTAAGGTGTCGGCACGTCATCGCGTCGAAGCAACACTCTTGCGTGTACGCTTAGATTTCGACGTCGATCTTTTCTTTTTACCGACTGCTCCTGATGAGGTTCCGGGGCTGTGAGTTAATCCAGACCTGCCAGTCGTGTTACTCGTTTTCTTACGATTCGTCTTGAAAGACGACAAGCGACGCGCTGCGATGATTGCATCAGCAGCTTTAGCCAACTCCATTGCCTCTTCAACAGTGATGTTTGAAATCGCGGCAGGCTTCTGGATGGTCCTGTATTTCAGTCTTGGCATTGGCGCTATTCTCAGTCTATTTCGGCTTATCGTCAACTGGGCAAAATGCCGCATGACAACCGAAAATCTGCGGCTTTAGTGCCAACATCCCTCTAAAAAACGAAGCGGGCCGACCTTGTGGTTACGACACAAAGCCAGCCCTTGAACATCAACCTTCCAGAGAAAGGATGAAGCTCATGACTAATCATGGTAGCGCAACACTGCGCGAAGAAGCACCTCACGCAAACGAGACAACCACAACCAGAATCAGCGAGGCTGTCAGACGTCGTGCTCAGTCAATCCTTGACGACAGATCGATCCTCAATGGCGAGCCGTCATTCGTTACGGTTTGGAGACGCGTGATCCGTTAACGGCTGACCTCGTGCAACGCGTCGATGCGGGCGAAACGATTACCGACACGATCGATTTCTCACAAACATACGAATCCGACGACGATGAATCAGAGGTTGAGAAGGTGGAGGCACTGACAGAGATAATCTGTCGCGCGGGCGACGAGGCGACAGCCGCGCTCTTCGTGCTGATGGGAACTCTTCAAAACTCCCCGCAACCCGAAGTCCTGGTACACGCAGCAAAGCCCTACGCCTTTACACGCTGTGGTGAGTTGAACGTCTTCGGAATGGTCGACGCTCAGATGCAACCATCGAGAGTGAACTATTGGCCGAGCTGTCCTGACTATTCTCAGACTTTAGTCCGGTTTTCACCCACCACCGCTTACAAATCGTTTGTTCCAAATAGCTCGCGCAAAAGTGCTGTTAGCATTTTGGAAACCGCTATTGCGATCGACCGTTTCTTAAATGGAGGACAGAAAATCCTTTCTAGTCCTCGCTAAATTGCTCATGGTTTATTGCAGAACGCAATCAGAATTCATAAGAACCATTCAAGGGTAGACGAAATTCAATCTAGGATTTGTAAGATCCAATCGCGGATCTCGAAGACCCTGAAGAGACTTTCGATCCGCAAGGAAAGATTCTCAAGATCCCTCCAGCGATCCACGGAGGTTCTCACGGTCGCGCCAACCTCCAACAATGATCTGGAATTTCATTGATACGATTTTCGACGTTCAAACAAATCTTCTCTCATAAAATCGAAGGTTCTGGAAGGCCGTTATCTACCATTGAAAGCAGGGCGTGGCTGCTTTAGGTGTCGTTGAATAGACAACAATTCCGCGATAGGCTTTGATACCCGCGCTGGTTTTCAAGCTTGCTTCAGCTTGCGTTTGAGCTTGGTTGACACCTCGAAAATGTAAATCAAACCTTCATTGTATTCCTCCGCTTTTATCCAACCATTCTGCGTGAACACATTTAGAACGTGGTCAACGAGCATCTGAGGCCGGTTCAACGCTGCAATGATAGACGTATTGTCCTTCCTCTCGAAGTTTATTAATTGAAGCGCAACGGACTCGCTGAAAGTGCGCCAGTCGTGAACATATGCTCTCGCGTATTCATCGAATCCGTAAAGCGTAATGGTGAAGCTAGGGAACGGTAAATCTCCGCCTATCGCAAAGTGCGGTTCGATGAATAATTGCTCATGCAGCATTTGCAAAGATTCGATAACTTCGCTTCGTGGGACATCAAACGCGATTGCTCTATCGATAATTTCCTGCACGTCCAAAACGTAGCGATGTCCCCTCTCAATCGCGCACTCACATACTAGTTTGAGAATGAGATTATCTACCCTTGTGAGGTTTGGTATTTCTTCGAGTTGCGTCCTAGTGTAAGCGGGCGGTTGTCCGAGCGGCGGCTTTTCTCGATGTTCATAAATCGCAGCCACGATGCTGTCAAATTCTTTGTCATAGTTCGTTAGGTCTTCTATCCGTACCCATACTGTTGATTGCAGCGATTGCGGCACTTCGCAGTTGTCGAGCACAACAGGAATCAGCTTGCTAAGACCATTAATCTTTTTAACGACACTCGCATTCAGTTCTTCTTCGACCCATGGGCTGTTCACACTATTTTCCGAAACGACAACAATGATAGCTTGTGCGTCCTTTATGCCTTCCTCGAAGATTTTATCTACCAAACTATCGCCGGGAAGAATTTCCCATTTGTCAAGCCACACGTTGATACCCTTATCGCGCAGGCGTGTAGCAAAATCCACAACAAATCGAACCTTGTCCTTTCTCGCATGGCTTAAGAAAACATTGGGATTCATTTTTGGACGTATCTTTCCTTTGCGCTTAGATTGATTAAGTCTGCCATACCACCGTGGCCGACACTCAATCCCACGGAGAACTGTTCCACAAACGCATATGGGCATCATCAATAGAAGCCGCAACAAAGCGGCGGTGGAAAATCGGATTACTGATAATGAAGTCTCCCTTGTTGAAAGGGGTATTCGGTTCGTAACCAGTAAACCGGCAAGGACGAATGTTTATATCCCACTGAGAAATAGGCTGTTGAATCAAATTCGGATTATTCCTCCGCTTGCCCCAAACCTTAATCAAGTTCTCGCAAGTGTGCTCCTGAAGCTCTCTACAACTCCTAAAAATTCCGTTAAGTGTAACTTCAGCATCTTCGTTGAGTGTGGTGTGCGGCCCTTTGACGAGTGCTTCCACCTCAGACCTATCCGGGTATTTTGCAAGGTGGAGAACTGTGTCCGTACGCGGGATTATTTGTCCGTGCGCATCGAATATGGTTGTTTTCCTAGGAACGATTTGACTAAAGGTCATTCGGCGGCCACGATGTACATACATGTTTCGGTATTGGTCTGCCCACTCCAGCCAATCTAGTGGGCCAACCGTTTGTTTCAGGTCTTCAAAAAATATTGCAAAGTCAGCTTGTAACTTCGAACCTGCGTCTGTCGATTGTACTTTCAATAATGCTTTTTCAGCTTTCCGTATGTCACATCGTCTTAACGGAACGACTAGCCCTAATACCCCTATTAGCACGGCTCCTAGGCAGTCCAACGACGAACCAATAGCACGGAGGAAACCACAAATATGCAGCGATTCGAGCCTGTTCGGTAGGTCGTCAACAGGAGCGACTGAGCTTGGGACTTGGACGTATGGTCGTCCCCGCTCATCCCGCTGAACAATATCTGCAACGCGCCCATTCTGTTGTTCTCTTACGTCCGTCCACTCCATCAAGTGGAGTTTTGCCTCCGCGATATTAACCTCGATGCCGGTTACACACTGATATAGGTAGTCGCTCACTAGTATTCGTTCTCGGTCAGGTAGCAAACGCCACCAAGAGATACCAAGCGAAACTTCATCAAGGTCATTAAAAATTTCTTCGGTCAACTTCGTGACACTTGGAACATCCGCACCGATTGCCGAGTTGAACCTTCTGTCAATATCAACCCTTAAATCAGTATACGGTTCGCTGAGTGCGTTTAAATCTTCTGACCGCATAGGCGTACCTCCGTTATCAGAAAGAGGGAAATGAATGCCGAGTATAAGAAAAACCGCCCTGCAACCGAAGTTACAAGGCGGCCCAAGCTTGAAACCGATAACAAGACAATTACGCCTCAATCCAAAAGAACGTCATCGTCAACTAGGCTTTCAAGTGGAATGCCTCCAGCACGGGCATAAGCCAACAACGTGATGATTGTGGGCTGTCGTTTTCCTCGCTCAAATTCGGAGATGCGGCCATCCGGGCTTTTCATGTTAAGTAACTCTTTCATCTCGGTTTGGCTTAATCCGAGCTTGTTACGTTAGCAACTGGGTTGATTGTCCCTCATAGAAAATCCTTTTCGGTATCAGACGTTATCGCCTTTGGTTGCTAGGTAAGGGGATGCGCTCTTTTAGATCCGCCCGTTCGCATGTTGGTCTATCGCTCACCGTTTTCTCTCAAGCCAAAACGATGTTAGATTCTCCAGAAGCTAGGTCATCTACACGCACTAGACTTTTGAAAAGTCGCTAGAGCGAGTGACTGTAAATTATTGATCTTGCGAAAGTGGCGGAATTGGCAGACGCGCCAGACTTAGGATCTGGTACCGAAAGGTGTGGGGGTTCGAGTCCCCCCTTTCGCACCATCACTTACCTCCAACCGTAACCCAAACTAAAGTACGGCGCGCGGCAGCCTGCGAACGGCTGCCATTACGCGGATTGTCGAGGTACGTGGTACAGTCTTTTGCATTCAGAAAGACATCTCGACAGTTGAGCCAAGCAGCATAAGAACATGAAAACCGAACTCACCGACGTCTCCGAGACTCGCAAGGAGATCAAGATCGAAATCGAACCGTCGCAGGTGCGCGACGCCTACGACCGGATCAGCGACGAATTTAGCAAGAACGCGAAAGTCCCCGGATTTCGCCCGGGACATGCGCCCCGATCTGTCGTGCGGACGCGGTTCAAGAATGAGATTCGAACTGAAGTACTGCGCGAACTCGTTCCGGATGCTGTTAACAACGCGATCATGGAACATTCGCTCGATGCCATCAGCGAACCCGACGTCCATTTCGAAAACGAAGAAACTCTCGAACGCCTCGGCGAACAAGCACTAACCGTCAAAGTCGCCGTCGAAGTCCTGCCGCAGATAAATCTTGGTGAATATAAAGGACTCGGAGCAACACGGCGCACGCGACCGATCACCGACGAAGACATCAACCAAACTATCGAAAGCCTTCGCGAAGCTTCCGCCGTGATGGTGCCCGTCGAGGATCGCGCCTCCGAATTAGGCGACACCGTCACGATCAATGCCCGTGGCAAATACGTCGAAGCACCTGACGCGGCAGAAACGAAAGACGCCGAAGGGCCGCAAGACGAAGAGATCAAAGTGGACGACATCGAAGTCGTCCTCGGCGGACCGAACGTACAAAAGGAATTCACCGAGAACCTTACCGGCGTAAAAGCAGACGATAAGAGGACGTTCACAGTCGACTACCCGGCTGACTTCAGCACACCGCAACTTGCAGGCAAGAAAATCGACTACGAAATGGAAGTTACTTCTGTCCGTCGCCGTGAACTTCCGGAACTGGACGACGAATGGGCGAAGAGTCTGAGCGAAGAATTCGACTCAGTCGAGACGCTGAAGTCGAAAGTCCGTGAAGATCTCGAAGCCCGCGCGAAAAATGACGCGGAGAATCGCGTGCGCGCGGATCTGATCCGCACGCTCGTCTCAGCGCATCAGTTTGAAGTACCGCAAAGCTGGGTCGAAAAACAGACGAACCAACGCTTCGAAACTGTCCTGCGCGACATGATGTCGCGAGGCATCGATCCACGATCTCAACAGATGGATTGGGAAGGTGCACGCGAAGAGTTGAAGGCGCTCGCACTCGAAGATGTGCGCGCGACGATGCTGATGGAGCACATCGCTGAAGCCGAAAATTTGACGGTGACGAACGAAGAAGTAGAAGCTGAGATCGAGTTGATGGCGATGTCGTCCCGACAGCCAAAAGAGCAAATACGGGCTGCCTTGACAAAGCATGGAGGCGAACGTAGCATCGCGCAAAGATTGCGCAACCGTAAAGCGCTCGATCTTTTAGTTGAACATGCACGCATCACTGATGCGGAGTGGAACGAAGCAAGCGAAGCAAACGCCGCTACGACGTAATTGAAATTTGAATTGCTTCATCCGTGTAAGAGAACACGGATTTGTTATTGAAAGAGGTTCATAGTTCTATGGCATTAGTCCCGATGGTCGTCGAGCAAACTTCGCGAGGCGAACGAGCCTTCGACATCTATTCACGACTACTTAAAGACAACATCATTTTCCTGGGTACCCCGATAGACGATCAGATTGCCAACCTAATCGTAGCCCAACTTCTGTTTCTCGAAGCTGAAGATCCCGAAAAAGACATTAATCTTTACATCAACTCGCCTGGTGGTTCGATCACCGCGGGAATGGCGATCTACGACACGATGCAATTCATTCGTCCCGACGTCACCACGATCTGTGTGGGCCAGTGCGCATCGATGGGTGCCCTGCTGTTAGCAGCCGGAGCTAAAGGTAAGCGGTTCGCCCTTCCCAATTCCCGTATCCTCATTCACCAGCCATCAGGTGGTTCACAAGGTCAGGCGACAGACATTCGCATTCAGGCTGAAGAGATCCTGCGCATGCGCGAACTCACGTCCCAGATCATCGCCAAACATACCGGACAGACGTACGACACTGTCGAGCGCGATGTTGAGCGCGATAAAATTATGTCTGCCATGCAGGCCAAAGAATATGGTTTAATAGACGAGGTCATCGCGCACCGGGAATAGTCGCTGGTAATTTGATCCGGTATTTAATTTAGCCACCGCGTCCGTCAAGAGGAGCCTTCAGAGACTGTAGCCTATGGTCAGACGAACCGATGATACTCTGCGCTGTTCATTCTGCGGCAAATCTCAGAATGAAGTTAAGAAGCTCATTGCGGGTCCTACCGTTTATATCTGCAACGAGTGCATCGACATCTGTAACGAGATCATTACCGATGATCAGCAGGCAGAGTCTGTAGCGACTCGACCACCGCTACCGAAGCCCGGAGAGATCAAAAACTTCTTAGACGAATACGTGATCGGCCAGGAAGAAACGAAGAAGCGCCTGGCCGTCGCCGTTTATCAACACTACAAACGCATCGAGCTCGGTCGCCGTCGCTCCGACGTCGAAATTCAAAAAGCCAATATCCTGCTGATCGGACCGACGGGAACCGGCAAGACGCTCCTCGCGCAAACACTCGCGCGCATGTTGAGCGTCCCGTTCACGATCGTCGATGCGACAACGCTCACTGAGGCGGGCTACGTCGGTGAAGACGTAGAGAACATCATCCTCAAGCTTCTCCAGGCCGCGAACGGCGACGTCGAACGCGCGCAACAGGGAATCATCTACATCGACGAAGTCGACAAGATTTGTCGCAAGGACGAGAACCCTTCGATCACTCGCGATGTCTCCGGCGAAGGTGTGCAACAGGCGTTACTGAAGATCCTCGAAGGCACAGTCGCGAATGTTCCGCCGCAAGGCGGCCGCAAGCACCCGCATCAGGAGTTCTTCCCTGTCGATACTACAAACATTCTATTCCTGTGTGGCGGCGCGTTCGTCGGACTCGAGAAAGTCATCGAACGACGGCTGCGCAACAAGTCGTTGGGTTTCCACGCCGAGGTGAAGTCGGGCAGCCATCGCCACGCCGAAGCGCTCGCGCAGGTCCAACCTGAAGACTTGATCAGATTCGGATTGATCCCGGAGTTTGTCGGACGCTTGCCCGTGTGCGGCGTGCTGCACGAGCTCGACGAGGGCGCACTCATAAAAATTCTTACCGAACCAAAGAACGCTTTGGTCAAGCAGTACCAGAAGAAATTCGACTTCGATAACGTCAAGCTGAAGTTCACAGAAGACGCGCTCAAGGCTGTCGCGCGACAGGCGGTCGAGAGAAAAGTAGGCGCGCGCGGCCTGATGATGATCCTGGAAGAGCTGCTGCTTGACGCCATGTATACCCTTCCTTCGCAAAAACGCGTCAAAGAATTCGTTATTACGAGCGAGATGGTCGAACGACGCCGGGCGGTCCCCGGCGAGGGCCTTACCGGAATTGACGGTGCGGCAGCCTAACGCGCGCCCGCCCGGTAAAGTCCCTGTTTTTCCATCCAGCATGAAAGTAGCGCCCCCACGGGAAATGTTTTACAATTAGCCCTCTTTTCAAATGAGGCGAGACGACACTCCAAACGGCTCGTCTTTGCTAAAAAGACTCCCCAGAAAAGCTGTTTCAAACCATGGAAGAATACTCAGACAGACCCCCAGCAGACGTAGCGTGGTACCCGATGGTGCCGATTCGCGATGTCGTCATATTTCCGTTCACCAAAGTCGCTTTCAAGATTGGCCGGGCCGGATCCGTCCGCGCACTCGAACAGGCTTTGGCGACCGATCGCACTATATTTTTAGCCACCCAGCACGACGCCACCGTTGACGAGCCCACTCCCGAGCAGATTTACGGAGTTGGAACCCTCGGGCGCATTCTGCAGTCCCAGAAACAGGACAACGGCCAGATCAAAGTCGTCGTCGAGGGACGCGAACGCGCGACCACCGTGCGGGTCGAGAACGCCGACGGAGCTTTCATGGCGCTCGTACGTCGCGCGCCCGTGGTGAACGAAGAAGGCACTCGTCTCGATGCGCTGATTCAAAAGGTCGGCCAACTCGTCGAGCAGCATCTTCGTCTCGCGCCTGACACCCAGACTGACGCGCTGCAAACTGCGTTGCGCAACCAGGAGCCGTCGCATCTCGCGGACGCGCTCGCATCGCAACTCAGAATTTCAGTCGAGGACAAACAGGGACTGCTCGAGATCTTCTCGACGCAGGCGCGTCTGCAACGTTTGATCGAACTGCTCGAAACCGAGATCGAAAAACGTCAACTCGACCGCACGATCCAAACCCGCGTCAAGCGACAGATGGAGAAGGCGCAGAAAGAGTACTACCTCAACGAGCAGATCAAAGCGATTCACAAAGAGCTCGGCCGCAAAGACGAGAAAGCCGAACTCGAAGAGCTGAAGAAAAAGATTGAAGAAGCGGGCATGACGGATGAGGCCAAGGAAAAGGCCATGCAGGAACTGCATCGTCTCGAAGCCATGCCGCCGATGTCGGCCGAAGGCACTGTTTCCCGCACCTACATCGATTGGCTGATCAGCGTGCCGTGGAAACAGAAGTCGAAAGAGATTAAAGACCTCGCGAAAGCGGAAGAGGTATTGAACGAAGATCACTTTGGTCTCGAGAAGATCAAAGAGCGCATCCTCGAGTATCTCGCCGTCCGCCAGCTCGTGAAGAACCCGAAGGGATCGATCCTGTGTTTTGTCGGCCCGCCGGGCGTGGGCAAAACGAGTCTTGGAAAATCGATCGCGCGAGCGACTGGTCGCAAGTTTGTTCGGCTCTCGTTGGGCGGCGTGCGCGACGAAGCTGAGATTCGCGGACATCGCCGCACGTACATCGGCGCCCTGCCGGGTCAGATCATCCAGATGATGAAGAAAGCCGGCGCGGTAAATCCGGTGCTGCTGCTCGACGAAGTGGACAAACTCGGCGCAGACTTCCGCGGCGATCCGAGTGCGGCGCTGCTCGAAGTGCTCGATCCGGAACAGAACCACACGTTCCAGGATCACTATCTCGACGTCGAGTACGATCTCTCGAAAGTGTTTTTCATCGCTACGGCCAACGTGCTGCACACGATCCCGCCGGCGTTGCAAGATCGGCTCGAGATCCTGCGGCTTTCGGGTTACACCGAACGTGAAAAACTCGAGATCGCCAAGCGTCATCTGGTGACTAAGCAAGCCGAAGGCAACGGGCTGAAGCTCGACCAATTCGACTTCACCGACGAAGGCATTCTCGAAGTGATTCGTCACTACACGCGCGAAGCCGGCGTGCGTAATCTCGAACGCGAGATCGGATCGTGCTGCCGCAAACTCGCGCGCAAGTTCGTTTCCGAACCACCCGCCGAGAACGCGAAAGATTCGATCGATGCCGCGCGCGTGCGCGAGATGCTTGGTCCAATCAAGTTTCGCCAGCAAGGCATCGCCGCAAACAGCGAAATCGGACTCGCGACCGGATTGGCCTGGACAGAGATCGGCGGCGAAGTGCTGCAGATCGAAGCCACCCTCGTCAAAGGCCGCGGCGGCGTCACACTCACCGGCAAACTCGGCGACGTGATGCAGGAATCCGCGCAGGCAGCGCTGACGTGCATTCGGGCGCGTGCCGAACGTTTGGCGATGAGTCTCGACTTCATTCGCAAACGCGATCTGCACATTCACATTCCTGAGGGCGCGATTCCCAAGGACGGGCCGTCCGCCGGCATCACGATGGCGACGGCGATGGCCTCCGCGCTCGCGCACGTTCCCGTGAAGAAGAATGTCGCAATGACGGGCGAGATCACGTTGCGGGGCAAGGTGCTTCCGATCGGCGGAGTGAAAGAGAAAATTCTTGCCGCCCATCGATTCGGCATCGACACGATTATTTTGCCCAAGGACAATGAGAAAGATTTAGTCGAAGTGCCGGAAGAGGTGCGCGACGTAATGACCATCAATCTCGTCGAGACGATTGATGAAGTGCTGTCGCTCGCACTCGAAGACGCGGTTCCGACAGCGGCCACCGACGAAGCTCCGCCCCTGTGGACTACCGAGCAGCCTTCGCAAGGTATTCAGACCAGCTAGATTATCTCTGAATTACTTCTGTGTTGTTCGTGACTCTCACGCGAACAACACAGGTCTGTCTGCAATTAACCAAAGGAGAACTACATGGGCAAAGCAAAAGATGCCGACCTGATTTTGAAGCTTTACGACCTCCGCCGTGAGAAGACCATGCGCGACGCGCGCAACTGGTTTTTCACATTCGACCCAAAGACCCCGCAGGATTTTGTCGAAGTTTTGACCAGCGATAAAAGTGGCTTGTATCGCATGGTCGTTTCCTACTGGGACATGGCCTGCTCTCTTGTGAACAATGGCGCGATCGACGCCCAGATGTTCAACGACGCGAACGGCGAACACCTGTTCGTTTACGCCAAGATGGAACCGTTCATCCCGGCGTTGCGCGAAGCGATGGGCGCGCCGCAGTTCCTCTCGCACCTGGAGAAGACCGTCAAAGAAGTGCCTGATTACGAGCAGCGGATCGCCGCCATCAGAGAGCGGATGGCGAAGCTGATCGACATCTGGAAACAGAAGAATGCGGCGCAGGCGGCAGTCGCCTCCGGCGACTAACAAAACGCGCTGACTCCGTGTCAACTGTGTACCGATCCGTGTACTCATTTCTGTACCTATGAAGGTTACAAAGGCGGAGTTCATAAAGAGCGCTTTCAAGGAAGACGACTGGCCGAAGGATGCGCAGCCCGAGGTTGCGTTCCTCGGCCGGTCAAACGTAGGCAAATCGAGTTTGATTAACTCATTGCTTTCGGTGCGAGGGTTGGCGCGGACATCTTCGACACCAGGGCGCACGCAGTCGCTGAACTTCTTCTCCGTCAACGACAAGTTCAAGTTCGTCGACCTTCCGGGATTTGGGTACGCCCGGGTACCGAAGAATATAAAATCGACCTGGGGCGAGATGGCAACGGCTTATCTTGCCAAGCGCCGCCAGCTTGTGCTATCAATTCACATCGTAGATTCGCGCCACGAACCCACAAAACAGGATTTGCAGCTTCACGAGTGGCTTGAGCAGAGCGACAAGCCACAATTAATTGTTGCCACAAAATCCGATAAGCTTTCGCACAACGAGTTGAAAAGAAATCTGCAGCACATTGCACGCGTGCTCGACGACGACAGCGTAATGGCCTACTCGGCCAAAAGCGGCCGCGGTCGCGACGAGTTGTGGCGGGCGATACGAAGCGCCATTGAATCGAGATAGTTATTCATTAAATCCGTGTTACCTGAATACAGATAAGTGCGGATTGGACAATCCGAAATCTCTCAGCCCCCTTTGGTCAACCTGGTTTGTTTTGGGCCACGCGCATGGAGCGCGTAGCATCCAAACGCGATACTGAATTTGCCGCGCGCGCAAAGTTGAGTTAAATTGCATTACACCGTTTAAGGAGAACTGAAGTATTGCCCCGCGAATGAAGTGGGAGCGCAGGGTGACAACCCACGTCCATCGCTCTACCGCACAATTCAATAATCCGCATTTCTGTAATTGATAAACCGCAGAGACTGCTTAGAGAAGTTTAGAGAACAACTGATATGTCACAACGAACACGTCGCGCATCATCGAGCGCGAACAACGACGCTAACGGGGAAGACGGCGGCGCAACAGTCGCTACCGCCGAAGCTCCCGAACGAGAATCCAGAGAAGCCCGCGACGGTAAGAACGAGGGCTTTCACAACCTGGCCGATCTCAAGGAGATGTCCATCTCCAAGCTGACGCAGATTGCCAAGAGCATGGATGTGCCCGGCGCTACGGGCATGCGTAAGCAGGAGCTCATCTTCAAAGTACTCGCCGCCCAGACGGAGAAGAGCGGTCTTATCTTTTCTGAAGGCGTGTTGGAAACGTTGCCGGATGGGTTCGGCTTCCTCCGCGCGCCTGAGTACAACTATCTGCCGGGTCCGGACGACATTTACGTCTCCCCGTCGCAGATTCGAAAGTTTGACCTGCGCACCGGCGACACTGTCAGCGGTCAGATCCGTCCGCCGAAAGAAGGCGAGCGTTATTTCGCGCTGATCAAGGTCGAAGCGATCAACTTCGAGTCACCCGATCAGGCGCGCGAAAAAGTCTTCTTCGATAACCTGACGCCGCTGTATCCGGAAGAGCAGTTGAGAATGGAGACAGCTTCCGACAACCTGTCGGCGCGCGTGATCGATCTGGTGACGCCACTCGGCAAAGGCCAACGCGGCCTCATCGTCGCGCCGCCACGCACCGGTAAGACGATGCTGTTGCAAACCATCGCGAATTCAGTCACCCAGAACCATCCGGAAACGACGCTCATCGTGTTGTTGATCGACGAGCGACCGGAAGAAGTCACCGACATGCAGCGTTCGGTCAACGGCGAAGTGATCTCGTCGACCTTCGACGAACCGCCGACACGCCACGTGCAAGTGGCCGACATGGTGATCGAGAAAGCCAAACGACTCGTCGAGCACAAACGCGACGTCGTGATTCTGCTTGACTCAATTACGCGTCTCGCGCGCGCGCACAACGCGGTCGTTCCGCCGAGCGGCAAGATCCTCTCGGGCGGTATCGATTCGAACGCGCTCCAGCGTCCGAAGCGTTTCTTCGGCGCGGCCCGCAACATTGAAGAAGGCGGCTCGTTGACGATCATCGCCACTGCGCTTATCGACACCGGTTCGCGCATGGACGACGTGATCTTCGAAGAATTCAAGGGCACGGGTAACTCGGAAATTCATCTCGACCGTCGGTTGAGTGATAAACGACTGTTCCCGGCAATCGACTTGCAGCGTTCTGGCACCCGTAAAGAAGAGTTGCTAATTAGCAAGGAAGATCTCAATCGCATCTGGGTGATGAGGCGCGTGTTGAACCCGCTGTCACCGGTCGAGCAGATGGAAGTCGTGCTCGAGCGATTGGAGAAGACCAAGTCAAACGCAGAGTTTCTCGCCTCGATGCAAAGTTAGAGAGAGTTAGGGATGCGGATCGCTATCCTGACCTCTGAGGCCGTGCCTTTTGCAAAAACCGGCGGGTTGGCTGATGTTTCCGGCGCCTTACCCAAAGCCCTACAGCAACAAGGCGTCGACGCCCGTCTCATTCTCCCCCTCTACGAGAAGATCAATCGCGGATTCCTCAATGGCGAATCCATTGAGGACATCCGCGTTGAATGGCGGGGGCAAGTACATACCGTTCGGTTCCTGTTGAGTGATGAGGCGGGCGCGCCCGCGTATCTTCTCGACGCGCCCGAGTTCTTCCAACGTCCCAACATCTACGGTTACAAAGACGATCACATTCGCTTCGCGTTCCTCTCCCGCGCCGCGCTCGCGCTGCTGAAACATCTCGACTGGCAACCGGACGTCATCAACGGAAACGACTGGCAGTCTGGTTTCGCGATGCAGGAACTACGCGCGCGCCGTCGTTACGATTCGTTCTTTCAGCCCATACGAAGCCTTCTTTCACTTCACAACGTGGGTTATCAGGGCCTCTTTGATCCGGGCGACCTTTGGTGGTTGGGATTCGGCGAGCGGCCTGAGATTGACGACTTCATGGTCGAGCGAACTGCGTCGGCGTTGAAGGCCGGAATCATCGCTGCCGATGCCCTGTCGACCGTCAGCCCGCGTTATGCGCGCGAGATTCAGACGCGCGACCAGGGTCACGGGCTCGACTGGTTGTTGCGATCGCGCGCCGATCGACTGGCCGGGATCGCGAACGGCGTCGATTACACTATCTGGAACCCCGAAACCGATCCGCACATTGCCGCGAACTATTCCGTTGACGATCTCTCCGGCAAGCGTGAGTGCAAGATCGATCTGTTGCGTCGTTTTGGATTGCCGGAGGATCCGGATCGACCCATCATCGCCGTCATCTCGCGACTGGTTCACCAAAAAGGCTACGACCTGATTCGCGCTACGGGCGCGTTGATTGTTCAAACGGGCGCATTCTTCATCGCGTTGGGTGCGGGTGCGAAAGAGTACGAAGATTTTCTTCAGGAGTGGCACGATCGGTATCCGCGTGAGGTGGGCATTTACAAGGGTTACGCGGCCGAATCGCTGGCGCATCAGATCGAGGCGGGCGCCGATATCTTTCTCATGCCGTCGCTGTACGAACCGTGCGGGTTGAATCAGATGTACAGTATGCGGTACGGAACGGTTCCGGTGGTGCGCGCGACTGGCGGGTTGGACGATACGGTCGAACAGTTCAACGCTTCGACAGGAACGGGTACGGGTTTCAAGTTTGGTCCTTATGACGCGGGGGCGATGCTTGAAAAAATACGCGAAGCCCTTTACTTTTATGGCCGGCCTGACGACTGGCAGAAGATTCAGCGTAATGGAATATTGGTAGACAATTCCTGGGAGGCTGCGGCGAAAAAGTACGCCGAGTTGTACCGGGAAGTGGCCCAACTCTGATCCGTGTCATCCGTTTAATCTGTGGTTTATGTCTAAAGTGATTGCAGTAATCGGCGCCCAGTGGGGCGACGAAGGTAAAGGCAAGATCGTCGATCTGCTCGCCGAGCGGTTCGACATCGTCGTGCGCTATCAGGGCGGACACAACGCCGGGCACTCGGTGCAAGTCGGTGACCAATCGTTTGTGCTGCACCTGTTGCCGTCCGGCATTGTCCATCGCGGCAAGACGTGCGTGCTCGGCAACGGCATGGTCATCGATCCGAAGGCTTTCTTCGTCGAAGCCGATCGCCTGACGCAACAAGGCATCGAAGTCTCGCCCCAGCGCGTGAAGATCAGTTCACGCGCGCATCTGATTCTTCCGTACCATCGCGCGCTGGACCACACGAGTGAAGAACGACTCGGCAACGAGAAAGTGGGCACCACGCTGCGCGGCATTGGGCCGGCTTACGAAGACAAAGCCGGACGTAGGGGGATTCGCACCGCCGACGCGCTGGTGCCTGACGTCCTCCGATCTCGCATCGAACGAAACCTCGAAGACGCAAACCGCATCATCGAAGCTTATCGCGGCGAACCACTGGACGCGGATGAGATTTTCCGCGAGATGTCGGTGCTGACAGAGCGTTTGGCGCCATTCATCGCCGACACCACTCACTATCTGAACATCGCCGCCACCGAAGGACGTTCCATCCTTCTCGAAGGCGCGCAGGCGACGCTGCTCGACGTCGATCACGGAACGTATCCGTTTGTCACCTCGTCGACGACTGTCGCCGGCGGCGCGATCATCGGGACGGGTTTGGCGCCGCATCGACTCAACGGCGTGCTGGGAATCGTCCGCACGTACACGACGCGAGTCGGTGAAGGTCCGTTTCCGACGGAGATGCTCGAAGGTGAAGCTGAGCTGGGCCAGATGATTCGCGAACGTGGACGTGAGTACGGCGCGTCAACCGGGCGGCCGCGACGCTGTGGCTGGTTCGACGCGTTTGCTACGCGTTATGCGGCTGAGATCAATGGGTTCTCGTCCGTGGCGTTAACGAAACTCGACGTGCTCGACACGCTCGACGAGATCAAAGTCTGTACCGGTTACAAGTTGAATGGACGCGTGTGTGAGTCGTTGCCCGCGGTGTCGCAGGATCTGCGGCGGGTCGAGCCGATCTTCGCCACGTTGCCTGGTTGGCAGAGTTCAACTCTCGGCACTACCGAGCTGAGTTCCCTTCCCACCAATGCGCGTCGTTATGTCGATTTCCTCTCGGAGCAGGTTGGCGTACAAATCGGCCTCGTCTCGACCGGTCCCGAACGTTCGCAGACGATCATCGTGCACGATTCGGCGCTGGGACAGTGGCTCCGCGATAACGAATAAAGACGTAAGCAGCGACGACCCAGTCAAACGTGAGGCAGGCGATCGCGTAAGTCCATGGGCCAACCTCGCGGCCCGGCCCGATGTAGTGCAAACCAAAATCCCAAACCGGATGCAAGGCCCATCCGAGTCCGAGCCACTTCGCCGAACCACGCCATCCGTATAGGCCCATCACTCCAAACGCAATGCATTGCAGCAATTCAATCAACAGCCAGATCCGCGAGACCGGCGCCACCACCGCAAAACCGAAGTAGGCGCCCGCGGCAGCAAACAACACTGTGGCGAGCAGCGTGCGGCCGGCGAGATCGCTAACGAACCGCGACAGTAGAAACGCAATCAGCGACAACAGCGCGCCGCCAATCGCTCCTTCCAACAGCACCGCCAGCATCATCTCCGCATCGGTCATCTGTGTCTAAAACTAACACGTATTCGCGGTGCGTTTGAATACTTAATCAGTGTTCTGTAGAATGCCCTGCGAACTTCCTCACCATTGAAAAGAGCACGCCACAGCGTGCTCTCCGCATGTAGATGGGCCGATAGCTCAGTTGGTAGAGCAACTGGCTTTTAACCAGTGGGTCGCAGGTTCGAGTCCTGCTCGGCTCAATTCCCTAAAAGAAGTACCAGCAAGATGTTATGTGTTGCAGTTCGGAATGAGCCTCGTGCTAACATCCCCCCAAAATGTCTCTCCGATTTGAATGGGATCCGAAGAAGGCGGAAACGAACCAGACCAAGCATCACGTTTCATTCAAAGAGGCACTGACGGTGTTCGCCGATCCCCTGGCCCGAATCTTTCCTGATGAGGAGCATTCCGTTGCCGAGTCGCGTGAGATTATCATCGGTCATTCCGACAGCAATCAGTTAATCTTGGTAAACTTTACAGGCATTGACGACCGCGTGAGAATTTTCAGTGCACGTAAAGCGACTCGCAGGGAGCGCAAAGACTATGAAGAAAACGTTGGCACGTAAGAAGCGAGTAGTTAAAGAGGATGCAATGCGTTCCGAGTATCGGTTTGATTACAGCAAGTCAAAACCGAATCGCTTTGCAGCGAAGATGTCCGAAGGGTCAGTAGCTGTCGTATTAGAGCCCGATGTTGCGGCAGTGTTCAAATCGTCGGAAGCGGTGAATGCACTCCTGCGCTCGATCATCTCCGCCATGCCATCAACAAAGCGCAATCCCCGCTCAAACAGGGTCGTGTAAACGCTCTACTACTCTGCTCGGCTCAAACCATCATCTACGTTTTGAAGAACCTAATGTTGCTTGGGTGGCTTGGAGAACTCCCACCACTTGTTCTTGCCGTTTGCTTCCGAGCGACGATCGAGCAGCGTGAGTGGTGGGCGACCGTATTTTTGATAGTACGGTGAGAAGTCGTCGTCGACACGCGCGATCAACTTACGATCAAGCTCCCGCGTTCGCACCTTTGGGGGATTCCCGTCGGAATGGATCTCGAGCGTCACAGTCCCACAGTCGGCAGATACTGCTGTGGGTGAGTAAGCGTAGATTCCGCGGAGCGTCGTGCCGTGCGTCGTCGCTCGAGCGACCTTGAGCGGACGAATCGGCTCCACTTCCCGGTCGCGGCAGAACAAGCGCAGCTTGTAAAACTCACTCTCCGACTCGCCAGAACGCGGAGCGACGTAGAGGAAAAGAACAGGCTTGTTTGCGCTGATGTACTGCGACCGGTTCTTCAACTCCTCAAAATCATCGACATCTCCATTCTTCAACACCTCGGCCTGCGCCAGACGGTAACGGACTGCAGGTGTCATCACGAGCACATTGAAATCGCCAACATCGACAGAGTAGCGTGACATCTCAAATTCCCTGGCCGTCGCTACCGCCTTTATTGCGTCTAGCGGAAATGATTCAGAGGGATCCACGGGTAGAAATTTAGCCGGAGGAACCGACGTTTGTCTCATCTTCTTCTTCGCTTCGTCCAGCAACGGAAAAGTCTGCTCGATGCGCAGGATTCCATACGCGCTTGGACCAGACACATCCGGTCGGAGGAACGTGATAATCCCGGCCGCCTCGCCGAGAGAACTAAAAAGCGGACCACCTGCTTCAGAACGATTGAGGTTGATATCGGAAACGATCGAACGCTTCTCCACCTTGTTTGCCGTTCCCGTAGTAAAAACTTTTCGCTCATTCAACGGACTGCCAATCGTTACCACTCTTTCGTTTTCGACAATCGAAGGCTCAGAAGTCGCGAGCGGCGCCACGCCGGCGTCAGGAATCGCCGCGAGGTTGACCCACAGAACGGCCACGTCGGTGATTGGATCCACAGCGAGCAGCTTCGCTGGTAGCTTCCGCTTCTTGTCAAACTGCACCGCAAGATACTCTGAAGGACCGATGACGTGTTGACTGGTTAGCACGAGGCCATTTTCGGAAATGATAAAACCACTGCCGCTGCCGAACTCACTCCAAACCGTCAATACAGACGCTTGCAGTTGCTTAAACTCTGCCGCGGTTATTCGCTTTCCGTTCTTCCGAATAACGTGCGCATTTGATCCCAGCGGATCACTTTCGAGCATCGCGAGGAGAATCTGGTTCGGCACACCTCGTTTCGGCAACGCCGCCAGTGCTGACGGTGAGGTGTCGAAGTCTGTCTCGGATTTCCTGATCTTCGACATGATCAATTCCGTCGACACCCCGGCTTGCACCATCTTCACCACGTCGTCATTTGTTAACCTGGGATTTGCCTCCTGGGCATTCGCGCATGGCAGAGGAATCAAAAGCAGAAGGCAAATGGTA
>DATANW010000294.1:0-2399 GCA_036266055.1 Pyrinomonadaceae bacterium
CTGGAGTTTCTCGACCGGCGTTAACCGCGGTCACGAAGCGGCGCCACTCATCGTCAACAACACGATGTACGTCGTCACGCCGTATCCGAATGTTCTTTACGCGTTCGACCTCACGAAAGGCGGCGCGGTGAAATGGAAATACGAACCGAAACCGGCGCCCTTCGCGCAGGGTGTCGCGTGTTGCGACGTGGTGAATCGCGGCGCGGCATATTCGAACGGCCGCATCTTCTTCAACACGCTCGACAACAACACCGTCGCGGTCGATGCCGAAACCGGTGCGGAGGTTTGGAAGACTTCCCTGGGCGACATCAACAAAGGCGAGACGATCACGATGGCGCCGCTCGTCGTGAAAGACAAAGTGCTCGTCGGTAACTCAGGCGGCGAGATGGGTGTGCGCGGCTGGATCACGGCGGTCAACGCAGCCACCGGCGCGATCGCCTGGCGCGCGTACAACACCGGACCCGACAAGGATTGTCTGATTGGACCACGCTTCAAACCGTTCTACGCGCAGGATCGCGGCACGGATCTCGGCGTGAGCACGTGGCCGCCTGACGCGTGGAAGATCGGCGGCGGCACCGTTTGGGGATGGATTTCATATGACCCGGAACAGAACCTGATCTATCACGGTACCGCGAACCCTGGTCCATGGAATCCGGCGCAACGTCCCGGCGATAACAAGTGGACCTGCGGCATCTTCGCGCGCGACGCGGATACCGGCGAAGCGGTTTGGTTCTACCAGTTCAGTCCGCACGACGTTCACGACTACGACGGCATCAACGAACAGATTCTGATCGATATGCCGGTGAACGGAACCACGCGCAAGGTCCTCATCCGACCCGAGCGCAACGGTTACGTCTACGTGATGGACCGCACCAACGGCCAGGTCCTGTCGGCAAATCCGTTTGTTCACGTCACGACCTCATCCGGAGTCGACCTGCAAACAGGGCTGCTGCAAGTGAATCCGGAAAAGAGTATGGACCAGATGGGGAAAGTTGTGCGCGACATCTGTCCCGCGTCGCCGGGCGCGAAAGACTGGCAGCCGTCCGCATTCTCGCCGATCACGGGACTCCTCTACCTGCCGCACAACAATCTCTGCCAGGACGCGGAGAGTGTCGAGACGGGTTACATCGCCGGCACGCCTTACGTTGGCATGAACGTGAAGATGTACGCGGGACCGGGCGGGAATCGCGGTGTGTTCACGGCGTGGGATCCGGTTGCGGGTCAGCAGGTGTGGAGTATCAAAGAGAGTTTTCCGGTTTGGAGTGGCGCGCTGGTCACGGCGGGAGACGTTGTTTTCTACGGCACGATGGACGGTTACTTCAAAGCCGTTGATGCGCGCAGTGGTGAGGTGTTGTGGACGTACAAGGTCGACTCGGGAATTATCGGCCAACCAGTTAGCTATCGTGGACCAGATGGAAAACAGTATGTGGCGATTCTAGCGGGAGTGGGTGGCTGGTCAGGCGCGATCGTGACGGGCGCGCTCGACCCGCGCGATTCCTCAGCAGCGCTTGGATTTGTAAATGCGATGTCGGATCTGCCACAACACACGGCAGCGGGAGGAAAGCTTTATGTCTTTTCGCTTCCGTAAACCCGCGATTGCACTATTGCTGTTGATTGAGTGTGCCTGTGGTCCGTCGAAAACACAGATCGCACAGCTAACACCGATACCCCCGCCGAAGACTGTGTTGCGCGTCTGTTCCGATCCGAACAACCTGCCGTTCTCAAACGACAAGCAGGAAGGTCTCGAAAACAAGATCGCCGAGCTGATCGCGCACGATATGAACCTCAAGCTTGAATACACGTGGTGGGCGCAACGACGTGGCTTCGTGCGCAACACGCTGAAGTCTGATCTGTGCGACTTGATCGTCGGCATGCCGAGCAGCAGTGAGCTCGCATCGACGACGGCTCCTTATTATCGTTCGACATACGTTTTTCTCTGGCGCAAAGATCGTGGGTTGAACATCCACTCGTTTGACGATGCCGCACTGCACAACTTGCGCATCGGCGTGCAGATGATCGGCGACGACTTCGCCAATTCCCCTCCCGCACACGCGCTAACGAAGCGAAACATCATTCAGAACATCAAGGCTTACAGCGTCTACGGCGATTACGCGCAGCCGAATCCGCCGGCGCGCGTGGTCGAAGCCGTGGCGAAACGCGAAGTCGACGTGGCGATTGCCTGGGGACCTATGGCCGGGTTCTTCGTGAAGAAAGAACATCTACCGCTGACCCTCGTACCCGTCGCGCCGCAGATCGATCTTCCGTACCTGCCTTTTGTTTTCGACATCTCGATGGGTGTGCGTCGCGGGGACGAGGCGTTCAAGGAACGTTTGGAAACGATTATCGAAAACCGTCGTGGCGAGATTGAAAAAATTCTCGACGACTATGGTGTGCCGCGA
>DATANW010000295.1:0-7550 GCA_036266055.1 Pyrinomonadaceae bacterium
CGTTTCGCGATCTGGGTGCAGCGACATTGACGGCGTCGAACACCGATGGGACGGACCATCTCTCGTTCGACGCGATTGGTCTGCCGGGTTTTCAGTTCATCCAGGACGAGATCGAATACGAAACCCTCACGCATCATTCGAACCAGGACGTCTTCGATCGCATTCAGGGCCAGGATCTAAAACAAGCCGCGACAATCATGGCGGCGTTTCTTTACAACACCGCGATGCGTGACGAAAAACTGCCCCGCAAGACCGCACCGGGGCAGTAATGACCGCGTGACAACCTATCGATCGCAATATCTGAGTGCGCTCAGGTTCACACGGTCCACCCGTCGCTTTCGCACATTCCAGCCATCAGCTGCACAGAGTCCAACTTGAACGGCTCTGCCGACTGATGTGCGGCGATGGCTATTGCCTCGCCCTAAAGGTTGGTATTTTCCTGGGCTGTGCCCCTCGTTCGGCCTCTGGCCCGAATTACCCCACCGCACTGGAACTTTTGACAGGGTTCCTCCGCGTCGCACTCTGCTAACTTCTGCGACGTCAACCGGGGACCGCTCGGCGTCCGTGTGCCCAGAAGTGAAGGAGTAGTGCGATGAAGAAACTCATACTGGTTTCGCTGCTGTTGACGTGTGCGCTTACCGCCGCCGCAAAAAGCAAAGAGGAGAAACAGGCGGAAGCTCGCAAGAAGGCCGACCAGACCTTGGCGCGACTCTACAAAGTGAAACCATCCGCGCAGGCGGCGATCAAGAATGCCGCCGGCTACGCTGTGTTCAATAGCGCCGGCGTGAAGATACTCGTTGCCGGAGGCGGCAAAGGAAACGGCATCGCCGTCGACAACGGCACGAAGAAAGTCACCTACATGAAGATGCGCGAGGTGCAGGCGGGCCTCGGAATGGGCGCGAAAAAGTTCAGCACGATCTTTGTGTTCGAGACGAAGGGTGCGTTGGAGAAGTTTATAAATAGTGGTTGGGAGTTTGGCGGGCAGACGACCGCGGCCGCGAAGACGGGCGACGGCGGTGGATCGTACCAGGGCGCGGCGTCGGTGTCCGAGGGCGTGTGGATGTATCAGTTGACCGACAAAGGCCTCGCGCTTGAACTGACTGGCAAAGGGACCAAATATTTCAAAGACGGTGATCTGAACAAGTAATCTGTGTAATCCGTGGTTCAGTCGTCGAATGGTATCGTGGGTGTGGCTCCTGGTACGGTTACGCCTCCGCGATCGCCTGGCCTAACCGATCCGAACCGTTCAGCGAACACTTCCGGCAGCGGGCGAGCGCCGCGTGGCGCTAACCAGAGTCGCAGCAAATGCCGTTTGCGTTCGGGCTCTGGATAATCCTCAAACGCAGTTCGATCGTGCAGAATGGTGTGGTTGTGCACGAGTTGAATGTCGCCGGGTTGAAACTCCATAGTCAAATTGAGGTTCGGATCGTTGGCGAGTTGGTCCAGTAGATCGAGCGCCTCGATCTGCGTCGGAGTGAGTGGTGGAACACCGGGAAATCGCCTCGCCGACTCGATGTACTGCCTCTGATAGATCGCCGACATGAGCCCCTCATGATAATTAAAAACCGGGATCGTGAAATACGGCTTGCTTCCGTCGGGCACTTCACCACGTCGATCGGTTTCGATCGGTTCCATCAGGACTTTCAGTAAATCCGGTCTCTGTCGTCGTATCTCGTTAAAGATCGTCGTCGACGACACGAGACTCGAACGTCCTCCTGCCTTAGCAGGTCTCAGACACAACAGCGCCACGACGTCGCACGAGTCGGTGTGGTGCGTCTGTCTTTCTCTTGTCTGATAGATACGAGCATTCGGGTCGTCGCTCGATCTACCCAGATCCCTCACATGACCTAATAGGTGCCCCTCGGCATTCTGCATCCTCAAGTTTCCCAAATGAACCCCAATGGCAAGGAACGCCAACGCCGCCTGCCTCCTCGTCCACCTCTCCAACGGCAACGCCCTAATAACAACAAACCCTCGTCCATTCAGCACCTCATCCAGTATCCTTCGCAGCCTTGGTCCCAACGTCGGCAGTGCCACATCCTCCGCCGTCATCGCCGCGACATCACTTTTCGAGCTCTCAATGCGCCTTACTGCGCTCTCTAACTCGTCAACCTCCTCCTCCGCCAGGCGCTCTAACCAATCGCCGCGAGCCATCATCGCCGCCCCATACCACGCCGACGCATCGCGCACCTCCCTCACGGAGGGAGTAACAGCGTCAGGAAAATGATGACTGGAGCTCATGGTCGATGTTACGAGTGGGGCTGTACAAAGATCAATGCGCACAAAACCCGCCTAACTTTTCCGTCGTAACATGTCTCTATATCAATGAGCGGAACGTGGAGTGTCGATGACGTCTGAATCGCCGGATGAAGTGCTCGTGCTGGGGGCGATTCTGGGAGATTTGGAGGCGTTTGAGCAGCTCGTAGTGCGCTATCGACCCGCCGTCGTGAGGTTGGCGAGGACGATCGTCAGTGGCGACGATGCGGAGGATGTGGCGCAGGAATCGCTGCTACTCGCCTTTAAGGCGCTGCCGAGTATTGAAGAGCCGCGCAGGTTTGCCGCGTGGCTGTCGGCGATCACGCGGCACCGGGCGCTCAGGTTTAGCAAGAGTGAAGACAAGCACGTGCGCAAGCGGGTGCCGTTGGATGAGGCGCTGATTGAGAAGATCGAAGCGCTAGCCAGGCCGTTAGCTGTTCGAGAGAGGGATGAAGACATGTTAGCGGCGCTCGACAGTCTGCCCGGTGATTATGCGATGCCGTTGCGGTTGCACTTTCTTGATGACATGCCGTTGAAGCGGATCGCGGCGTTCATGGGGCTGCCATTGTCGACCGTGAAGTGGAGGATTCATCACGGGAAGAAGCTGTTGCGAGCCAAGATTGAACCCAGGATTGAAAACAATTAACCGAAATGATGAAAGGCAATGATCCAAGGAGAGCCAAATGGAACAAGAAACAGTGAAGCTACTCAACGTCCTGCGGCGAATCGCTCGCGCCGCCGGTTACGCAGCATGGACCAAACCCGGCCCGGAGGCGACGCAGTTCTGCGTTGCTCAATACAATCGCGTACTCGCTCGACTCTCCGAGCTCGAGCCTTCAGTGAAACCGTTATTCACTCCGTTACCCGAAACAGCATCACCGGAAGTCATTCGCCTGGCGACCCGTGAGCTGCTCGCTTACTTCGAAGCCGACGAGCCGGAATTCGTGCGCGGGTTCGGTCGCGGCTTCTATTTCGGTTGTGGCCCGCGTGGTCGGAAGATCAAATGCGTACCCATCACCGTGCGATGCGATTAAGAGATACGCGATTCAAGGAGTGGCTATGGAACGAGAGAAAGAGTTAGTTAAGTTGATTAATGTGTTGCGCCGGACGTCACGCATGGCGCTGCAATCGGAGTGGACCGGCGGCAAAGAAGACGCAGCCGCGTTTTGCACTGACCAATACAACCGCGTACTCGCGCGGCTCAAGGAGATGGACCCTGGCGTCAGCGTGGTCTTCGAGCCACTGCCCGCCGGCAGTTCACTAACCGTCGTCGCGATGGCGTCACGGCAACTCGCCGCGTATTACGAAGACGAACTTGGACCGGCAAAAGGATTTGGACGCGGATATGGGTTTGCGTTCGACTCGCAGAAGTTCAAGGATTTTTGGGAGAAGTCGGCGCGCGAGTTTGAAGACATGGGCGAGTTTATTCGCGAAAACATTGACGAGTGGCTACGGCACAAGAAACAGGCAACCGGCGCGGAGAAGGACACAGCTACAGATCCGAGCAAACAGCAAGAACACGGATAAAAAATCAGAAATCACACGGACTCTTTAACGCCGGCTTCTTCGCCGGAACGGTGTCGTAGAACTTGACCTTCCGGCGCCTCAGATTCGCGACCGCGGCGTCAACCTGTTCGGGCGACAGCGCGACGCCCGCCTGGTGAAACACCCAGTCGATGTCTTCCTCGTACGCGCGTCGTTCGTTTGATTTGATCATCCCGTCGCGAATGAACCAGAGGTTGAAGTTGATCGACATCGTGTCTTCCGGGTAGTACTCGCCGCCATGCTCCGCAAATAACTTCCCGTCGACGAAATACGTCACCTTCTGATTCATCACCTGTTTGATCAGCGTGTGCCAGCCCGCCTGACTCCCGGCCGCAGTCTTGAACACGTTGTCTTTTTTCCAGTTCGGTTCGGGGCTGAACGTTTCCCACGTCGTCGCATAGAGCGTTGGTCCATCGATGCCCCAACCACCGTGCGGCAAGTACTCAAAATCCAACTCGCTGTAGTCGAGGTCCATCGGCGCCTTCAACGGGCTGATGCTGTAAAAACTTTCCACGAGTTGATCGCCACTCGGACCCGACACCGGTGCATCCGTAAACCGGACATGCGCCGCATACGTCCCCTCGAGATACTTGCGTTGATGACAAATCTGCGTCTGCCTCGTGTTTGGACCAGTGGTGCCGTCGGTCGACGAAGTCATGCGGACTATCCCGTTGCGACCCAGCACCGGATCCTGATGCAGCGACACGCCGTCCTCCAACCAAGTCGCGCCGGGCACGCCGGGCCAACCCGGTGCGGTGCGAAGGATCCAGCCGTTTCGCTTCATGTCCTGGGTCTTGGAGTAGCTAAAGTCGTCGAAGAATATCGCGTCAGCGGCCGCCGCGTTCGACGACGGCACGCTAGTGACAATCGCCACGATAAGCAGCAAACCAATGCTAAACGCAAGTAAAATTAAATTCTTCATCGCCGGGCCATCCCTCTCGTTTTGAATAGTTCGCGCTGTCCACGTTAGCATGTGGCTTAACTTCCGGGAAATGATTTAGTTGAGGCAGGAATGACCGACAACAACAACACATCTCGAACCGCGTTTCTGTTCGATCTCGACGGGACGCTCGTCGACAGCGTTTACCAGCACGTACTCGCGTGGCGCGAAGCGCTGGAGTCTGGCGGGATGAGTCTTGCCGTGTGGCGCATTCACCGCCAGATCGGAATGAGCGGTGGTCTCTTCATCAACGCCTTGCTGCGCGAGACAGGACACACGGTCTCAAAAGAAGAAGCGGAGCGGCTACAGCAGATTCACGGCGAAGCATTCAAGCGTTACGCGTCGCAGGTCCGTCCGCTGCCCGGAGCTGAAGAACTTCTCGCCTATCTCACAAACGCCAACGTGCCATGGGCCATCGCGACGAGCGGTCACATGCACAGCGCCAGTTTGTCACTTCGACTACTCGGCTTAAGCGACGACGTACCGGTGATCACGCGCGATCTCGTGAAACATGCTAAACCAGATCCGGATCTTTTCCTGGCGGCGGCTGAAAAACTCGGTGTTGACATCGCCGACTCGGTAGTAGTTGGCGACAGCATCTGGGACTTGCTCGCTGCCCGACGCGCGCGAGCACTCGGCGTGGGGTTGTTGTCGGGCGGCTACGGCAGTGAGGAGTTGGAGCGCGCGGGAGCTTACAGGGTCTACAAAGATCCCGCGGATCTGTTGCTCCACCTTGACGAGGTCGGCGTGCGGCGTGCCGAATGAAATCACCAGTGCCACACCTGATTGTAATCGTCGAGCAACAGCGCGACGTCGTTGCGACGGATCAGTTTCACTCCGGCGAGGCAGTTCGAAAGATCCACTCCGCGCTCCTCGAGATCATCACGCACTGCAAAAACGCGGACGCCTTTCTCGAGCAATCGCTTGATGTCCTCGTTGGGCCGAGCGGGATGATCGATACCGATGCTCCCGATCTGCACGCGTGGACATTCCTGCGGCACGAGATAGTTGACGGCATTCGCACGAAGCATGACGGCGAGATCCGCACCCGCATTTTTCAACGCGCCACTCAGCCACAGGATCGTGTCGTCCTGCTCTTCCAAGGTCGCGCGATAAGCTGTTTCGACAATGTTCAGAATTCTCATGGAACCTCCTTGCTCACCTGGTTGGGATTACCAGAGTGTTCGTCGATTCGTTCGCCATCTTGAAGAAGTCAGCCGGACTACCACGCTTCACGCCCTCGACGACGTTTGCCGCGCCTCGCTCATCGACGCACAGTCCGCAGTTCACCCATGTCAGCAGCGGTTTGTCCTGACCCAGCGCCAGTAGTGAACTGACGAACGATTTTGTCGTCGGGTGTTCTTCCTCTTCGACCGTTGTTCCTTTGACGGGATTCGCGTGAGGTGTTTGGTCCTTCAGCGCCAGGCAAACAGCGCCCTCGTAGGCGAACACGTTCACATCGATTCCTTTTGCAAGTGCGGCGGTGATGATTCGCAGTGCGGTTGTCGAGTTTGCCGACTCGTACGGCGGGTCCATCAGTGCCAGCGTTAGTCGTCGCTCGATCATTGTGCCTCCTCTTTGTAAGCACGGATCAGTGCCACAGTGCTTTTGTGTTCTCCTGGACGATCGCGTCCACCAGCGCATCGATTCCTGATTCGCGAATGCTGGGCGCGAGTTCCTCGGGCTTGATGCCGCGCTCACGCAGCGACAAATCATCGGCGAGCACCGTCACGCCGGCTTCCGCCAGGTGGCCGAGTCGTCGAGCGCTCAGGCGGGCGGCCAAAACGCCGTTCTGCACCAGAAACACGGTCACTTCGTGCCCGCGTTCCTTAACCGCCACCGCGGTCTCTTCGAGAAACCGCGTGTCCCTCGATTCAAACGGATCCCGGGTTTCGATAAAGACGTACCTGCTCATACAGTTTTTCTCCTTCCGGCTGGGGCTACGCTCTGACCGACGCTCTCACCCTCCCAAGCGAGATTCAGAGACAAAACGGCTCAGCGCTGCGTCTATATTTTTTAAGGGGTCGGAAAATGACGGGACCGCAAACACATCGCGTCACGCAGTTGCTCATCGACTGGAGCAACGGCGACCAGTCTGCCTTCGACAAACTGATGCCGCTGATCGATGAAGAGCTGCGGCGTCTTGCGCACCACTACATGAGTCGGGAACGCGCCGGTCACACGTTACAAACTACCGCGCTCGTCAACGAAGCGTTTGTCAAACTGGTGAACCGCAAGAACCTTCAGTGGCAGAACCGGGCCCACTTCTTCGGTCTGGCCGCACAGGTGATGCGCACGATTCTGGTGGACCATGCTCGCAGCCATGCATCGGCCAAGCGCGGTGGCGGCGCCCGCAACCTGGAACTCGACGAAGCACTGCTCGTGTCACAACAGAGGGCTTCGGAGGTCGTTGCGCTCGACGAAGCGCTGAATCAACTGGCGCTGATCGATCCTCGCCAGAGTCGAATCGTCGAGTTGCGGTTCTTTGGTGGTCTAACGGTCGAGGAAGCCGCCGAAGTGCTGCACGTTTCACCCGTGACAATCAAACGCGAATGGAGCACCGCGAAAGCCTGGCTTTACCGTGAGTTGGCAAAATGACTCCCGAACGGTGGCAACTGATCAAAGCCCTGCTTGAGTCGGCGATCGAACGCGATTCGCCCGCGCGTGAAGCGTTTCTCGACGAAGCGTGCGCGGGGGATGACGTGTTGCGTAGCGAGGTCGAGGCGCTGATTGACTCGCACTCGCGAGCGGGCGACTTCATCGAGTCGCCGGCTTACGCGGTGATGGCGGAGTCGCTCAGTAGCAGCGA